>NZ_JASATR010000047.1:0-224 GCF_038440395.1 Aeromonas sp. OTU364 | reverse complement strand
GGCACCGCTGCCGCTCTCAATGAAAACAGCGGCGCCAGCCAGGTGGTCTACACCGCCACCGCCGACGACAGCGCCGACATCAGCGCCGGTGTGACCTTCAGCCTCGCCGGTCCCGATGCCAACAAGTTCACCATCAACGCCACCACCGGCGTTGTCACCCTGCTCGGCAACCCCGATCACGAGACCCAGTCCAGCTACAGCTTCAGCGTCCTGGCCAGCGACGG
>NZ_JASATR010000046.1:0-230 GCF_038440395.1 Aeromonas sp. OTU364 | reverse complement strand
ACTTCTGAGTTCGGCATGGGATCAGGTGGTTCCACGGCGCTATGGCCGCCAGGCAAATTCTTCATCGATTTGTCCGGAACAAATCGAAACCGCCGTGGGCGGGCCCGAAGGGTGAGGTTCAGGACGAACCGAATAATCTCGGAAAGCTGACGTGAGTAACGACTGATTGGCTATTGCCTAGTCGCTATCACTGAATTTTGAGTAGTTCGTTCATTCGCTACAAGGCCCAG
>NZ_JASATR010000045.1:0-245 GCF_038440395.1 Aeromonas sp. OTU364 | reverse complement strand
ATGGTGCTGATACCCAGAGTCGAACTGGGGACCTCATCCTTACCAAGGATGCGCTCTACCAACTGAGCCATATCAGCACACTAACCGGTAAAGACCGCACTGTGTGCGCTATCTAAATCTTCTGTCCAACACGACCTGACGTCGTATCGCGACCAACCACATCGCTGTGATTGCTTAATTGAAGCCTGGCAGTGTCCTACTCTCGCATGGCGAATGCCACACTACCATCGGCGCTACCGCGTTTC
>NZ_JASATR010000044.1:0-260 GCF_038440395.1 Aeromonas sp. OTU364 | reverse complement strand
ATGCGCGGGATGGCCATCATGCCGTATTGACCCCCCGCCCAGCCCTGGCTGACTCGCACCCAGCAGGAGCTCTGGTCGTTGGAGCTGCCATAGCGGTCCCAGGGGAATTGCAGCTTCACCCGGCCGTGCTCGTCGCAGTAAATCTCCTCCCCCTCCGGGCCCACCACCATGGCAATTTGCGGGCCATCCACCATGGGCCTGCCAGGCGCTTCCGGGCTGCCAATACGGGCCCGCCAGGTAGTGCTCGCTTTCACCACCCC
>NZ_JASATR010000043.1:0-284 GCF_038440395.1 Aeromonas sp. OTU364 | reverse complement strand
AGCAGCTTGCGTCTTCGTCTCACCGCTGCGGTATAGACCGAGCCATGAGAACAAATAGTTGGTTGCGGGGGCCAGATTTGAACTGACGACCTTCGGGTTATGAGCCCGACGAGCTACCGAGCTGCTCCACCCCGCGTCCGAATTGTCTGTCCGTTACCGGACCTTGCCCGCAAGTTGCCGAGCAGTAGCAGCTTGCGTCTTCGTCTCATCGCTGCGGAACGCCGAGCCATGAGAACAAATAGTTGGTTGCGGGGGCCAGATTTGAACTGACGACCTTCGGGTTA
>NZ_JASATR010000042.1:0-303 GCF_038440395.1 Aeromonas sp. OTU364 | reverse complement strand
TGTTGTTGAGTGTTCACACAGATTGCCTTGATTCAAGTTTAGAGACAGTACACGAAGTGGGTCTGTAGCTCAGGTGGTTAGAGCGCACCCCTGATAAGGGTGAGGTCGGTGGTTCGAGTCCACTCAGACCCACCACTTCGATTACGGGGCTATAGCTCAGCTGGGAGAGCGCCTGCTTTGCACGCAGGAGGTCTGCGGTTCGATCCCGCATAGCTCCACCATATCGTACTGTGTTTGTCAGAAGACAAAGCCATGAATTGGATAGCAATATTCAGTCAATGCCTTTGACTTCTTTACGAAGTT
>NZ_JASATR010000041.1:0-329 GCF_038440395.1 Aeromonas sp. OTU364 | reverse complement strand
AAGTTGTTGAGTGTTCACACAGATTGCCTTGATTCAAAGTAGTTAGAGCAAAGACCTGATGCGCAAGCGTCAGTGCTTATCTGGCTTCGGTCAGATGAGAGAAGCCCTATCATTGGGTTTTGGGATGTGAATAATGGCGCTCGGCCTCGCAGGCTAGGCACTCGCCATTACCCAAAATCTGCACTGCTAACGCAGCGCAAAGATGATTTTGGGTCCCCTTCGTCTAGAGGCCTAGGACACCGCCCTTTCACGGCGGTAACAGGGGTTCGAATCCCCTAGGGGACGCCACTTCTCTTCGCAGCTCAAAGAATGCAGACATAAGCATCACA
>NZ_JASATR010000040.1:0-606 GCF_038440395.1 Aeromonas sp. OTU364 | reverse complement strand
CGTCAACCCGGCCACCGAGCAGGCCGTCACCCTCGCGGTCAACAACCTCGACGAGGTCGCACCGACCATCACCTCCGGTGGCACCGCGGCCGCCATCAATGAAAACAGCGGCGCCGGCCAGGTGGTCTACACCGCCACCGCCGACGACAGCGCCGACATCAGCGCCGGCGTGACCTTCAGCCTCGCCGGTATCGATGCCAACAAGTTCACCATCAACGCCACCACCGGCGTTGTCACCCTGCTCGGCAACCCCGATCACGAGACCCAGTCCAGCTACAGCTTCAGCGTCCTGGCCAGCGATGGCGTCAACCCGGCCACCGAGCAGGCCGTCACCCTCGCGGTCAACAACCTCGACGAGATCGCACCGACCATCACCTCCGGTGGCACTGCGGCCGCTCTCAATGAAAACAGCGGTGCCGGCCAGGTCGTCTACACCACCACCGCCGACGACAGCGCCGACATCAGCGCCGGCGTGACCTTCAGCCTCGCCGGTACCGATGCCAACAAGTTCACCATCAACGCCATCACCGGCGCTGTCACCTTGATCGGCAACCCCGATCACGAGACCCAGTCCAGCTACAGCTTCAGCGTCCTGGCCAGCGACGG
>NZ_JASATR010000039.1:0-748 GCF_038440395.1 Aeromonas sp. OTU364 | reverse complement strand
GATAGCGGCTGGCGGGTTTGGTCCGGCCACGGGCAACCTCATCACCGACGCGGCGGCGGGGGATGCGGGCGACAGCGACACGGGGGCAGACACCCGGGGTGCGGACGGCGCGCTGGTGTCCTCGGTGACGGCGACGACGGCCGCCGGGGCGCCGACGGCAGTGGCGGGGGCGACCGTGGTGCAGGGCGCCTACGGTGTGCTGACGCTCAACCCGGATGGCTCCTACAGCTATGTGCGTGATGCGGGTACGCCGGGCGGGGTGTCGGAGGTATTCACTTACACCCTGCGCGACGGGGATGGCGACACCGACACGGCGACGCTGACCATCGCGATTGGCAACACGCCGCCGGAGATAAGCAACCTGACCCCGTCAGTGAATGGCGGGGACGTGGTGGTGGACGAAGATGACCTGGCTGACGGCTCGGACAGCAGCAAGGAGAGCCTGACGCAGGCTGGCAGCTTCACCATCAGCTCGCCGGATGGGGTGGCCTCGCTGACGATAGGCGGGGTGACGTTCATCAACAACGGGGTGTTCACGGCGGGGTCGTTTGTCACGGGGCTGGGTAACACCTTGAGCATTACGGGCTACAACCCGCTGACCGGGGTGGTGAGCTACAGCTACACCCTGGGGGACAATGAAACCCATGCCAACGGGGCGGGCGAGAACAGCCTGTTTGAAGACTTCGCGGTGGTGCTGACGGACCAGGACGGTCAGTCCGACAGCGACACGCTGTCGGTGAACATCGTC
>NZ_JASATR010000038.1:0-1458 GCF_038440395.1 Aeromonas sp. OTU364 | reverse complement strand
GCGGCCCTGTTCACCGGCGCGGGCGGCCTCGATGGCGGCGTTGAGGGCCAGCAGGTTGGTCTGCTCCGAGATGCTGCGGATGGTGTCGAGTATGCTGCCGATGGAGTCGGTCTGGCTCGCCAGGGACTCGATGACCCCGGCCACCTGCTCGATCTCCCCCGAGAGGCCGACGATGCCGTGGCGGGCCTGAGCCACCACGATAGCACCCGCATCGGCCTGATCGTTGGCCTGTTTGGCCACGTCGGCGGCGAGCGACGCATTGCCGGCTATTTCGCTGACGGTGGCGCCCATCTCGTGGATGGCGGTGGCGACCTGGACGGTGCGATCCCGCTGGGCGGTACAGTTGTGCTGGGTCAGTTGGGCCTTGGCGGCCACCTCGTTGGCGGTGGCGGCGAGCTGGCGGGAGTTGCTCGCCACCTGTTCGATGGCACCGTGGATGCGGGCCACGAACTGATTGAAGCTGCTGGCTATCTCGGCCAGCTCGTCCTTGCCGGTCAGGCTGGCACTGCTGTCGAGGGCGAGATGGCGGGCGGCATCCCCGATGTGCAGTTGCAGGAAGGAGACCCGGCGGCGCAACCCGATCAGGATGAGGGTCGAGACCAGCAGCGAGATGGCGATGGCGATCACTATGATGGCGATCATCTGGTTGCGGCCGCTGTCATAACTGCTCTGGCTCAGCTCGTTGCGCTGCTGGGCCTGGCCGATGAGGCCGTCGAGCAAGGCGTTGGCCCCCTTGCGCATCTCCCCATAGGTCTGGCTGTAGCTGTCCCGATAAATGGTGCGGGCCACCTCCATCTCATCCTTCTCCAGCGCCTGCAGCATGGGGATCAGCTCCTCACGTTCCATCTTCTCGAACTGGCCGAGCAGCCGCTCGGCCTCGGCCCGGGCGGCGGGATCGACCTGGGCCGTCACCGCCTGCTGCATGGCCTGACGCATCTCGGGAATATCTTCCTCGCGGGTCTCCTTGACCCGGGTCAGCACCCCCTTCTCGTCGCGCAGGGAGGTCTCCTGCAGCAGCATCATGTCGATGCCGACGCGCATGCGCGGGATGCGGGAGGCCACTTCCGCCATGGCCCGCATGGGGGTGGCGGTATTCTGGAACAGCTCATCGGCCTGTTGCTTGATGTTGCCCATGCTGCGCAGGCTGGCGGCGCCGACCAGCAACAGGGCGAGACAGGGCACGGTAACGGCCAGGATGAGTTGGGTTTTGATCGTGATCTTGCCTGCCAGCATGATGACTCCTTGGTGCGTTGCTATGTCGCTACTGTAGCGGCTTGTCATGACGGTTTGCCGTCATGCCCGGGTCGACACTCCCTGCCGACCCGGACGAAAAAGAGCGCCGAAGCGCTCTTTCATGTTACAGCCGGAAGTTGCCGACCAGCTTGTCGAGCTCGCCGGAGAGCTGCTGCAGACTGCGGCTGGACTCCGTCAGCTGATGGGCGATGTCGGCGGTCTCCA
>NZ_JASATR010000036.1:0-3065 GCF_038440395.1 Aeromonas sp. OTU364 | reverse complement strand
TGCTCTTTAACAATCTGGAAAGCTGATTTAAAAAGTAGTTCTCAAACATTTGTTACAAGTGCTTTGGAAACTTCTTGGCGAAAACCAAAATTTATTTTGGTCCTTGTTGTACGACAACAAGTCGCGTCGTTTCGACGACACTTCTTGGGGTTGTATGGTTAAGTGACTAAGCGTACATGGTGGATGCCTTGGCAGTCAGAGGCGATGAAGGACGTACTAACCTGCGATAAGCTGTGAGAAGTCGGTAAGAGACGCTATTACTCACAGATTTCCGAATGGGGAAACCCACTTAGCATAAGCTAGGTATCGTTGCATGAATACATAGTGCAACGAGGCGAACCGGGAGAACTGAAACATCTAAGTACCCCGAGGAAAAGAAATCAACCGAGATTCCCTCAGTAGCGGCGAGCGAACGGGGATTAGCCCTTAAGCATCTTGGAAGTTAGTGGAACGGTCCTGGAAAGGCCGGCGATACAGGGTGATAGCCCCGTACACGAAAACAACCTTGATGTGAAATCGAGTAGGGCGGGACACGTGACATCCTGTCTGAATATGGGGGGACCATCCTCCAAGGCTAAATACTCCTGACTGACCGATAGTGAACCAGTACCGTGAGGGAAAGGCGAAAAGAACCCCTGTGAGGGGAGTGAAATAGAACCTGAAACCGTGTACGTACAAGCAGTGGGAGCCCTTCGGGGTGACTGCGTACCTTTTGTATAATGGGTCAGCGACTTACATTTTGTAGCGAGGTTAACCGTATAGGGGAGCCGTAGGGAAACCGAGTCTTAACTGGGCGTCTAGTTGCAAGGTGTAGACCCGAAACCGGGTGATCTAGCCATGGGCAGGTTGAAGGTTGAGTAACATCAACTGGAGGACCGAACCCACTAACGTTGCAAAGTTAGGGGATGACCTGTGGCTGGGGGTGAAAGGCCAATCAAACTCGGAGATAGCTGGTTCTCCCCGAAAGCTATTTAGGTAGCGCCTCGGACGAATACTACTGGGGGTAGAGCACTGTTTGGGCTAGGGGGTCATCCCGACTTACCAACCCCATGCAAACTCCGAATACCAGTAAGTAATATCCGGGAGACACACGGCGGGTGCTAACGTCCGTCGTGAAGAGGGAAACAACCCAGACCGCCGGCTAAGGTCCCAAAGTTCTGGTTAAGTGGGAAACGATGTGGGAAGGCTCAGACAGCTAGGATGTTGGCTTAGAAGCAGCCATCATTTAAAGAAAGCGTAATAGCTCACTAGTCGAGTCGGCCTGCGCGGAAGATGTAACGGGGCTCAAACCAGGCACCGAAGCCGCGGATTCACACTTATGTGTGAGTGGTAGGGGAGCGTTCTGTAAGTCTGCGAAGGTGTGTCGAGAGGCATGCTGGAGATATCAGAAGTGCGAATGCTGACGTAAGTAACGATAAAGGGGGTGAAAAGCCTCCTCGCCGGAAGACCAAGGGTTCCTGTCCAACGTTAATCGGGGCAGGGTGAGTCGACCCCTAAGGTGAGGCCGAAAGGCGTAATCGATGGGAAGCAGGTTAATATTCCTGCACGACTTGTAATTGCGATGGGGGGACGGAGAAGGCTAGGTGGGCCAGGCGACGGTTGTCCTGGTGAAAGTGCGTAGGTGGTGTTTCTAGGCAAATCCGGAGACACAACACTGAGACACGAGACGAACGCACTACGGTGCGGAAGCCATTGATGCCCTGCTTCCAGGAAAAGCCTCTAAGCTTCAGATTACAAGTCATCGTACCCCAAACCGACACAGGTGGTCGGGTAGAGAATACCAAGGCGCTTGAGAGAACTCGGGTGAAGGAACTAGGCAAAATAGAACCGTAACTTCGGGAGAAGGTTCGCTCTTGACAGTGAAGTCCCTTGCGGATGGAGCAGTTGGGAGTCGCAGTGACCAGATGGCTGGGACTGTTTATCAAAAACACAGCACTCTGCAAACACGAAAGTGGACGTATAGGGTGTGACACCTGCCCGGTGCCGGAAGGTTAATTGATGGGGTTAGCGCAAGCGAAGCTCTTGATCGAAGCCCCGGTAAACGGCGGCCGTAACTATAACGGTCCTAAGGTAGCGAAATTCCTTGTCGGGTAAGTTCCGACCTGCACGAATGGTGTAACCATGGCCATGCTGTCTCCACCCGAGACTCAGTGAAATCGAATTCGCCGTGAAGATGCGGTGTACCCGCGGCTAGACGGAAAGACCCCGTGAACCTTTACTACAGCTTGGCACTGAACATTGAACCTACATGTGTAGGATAGGTGGGAGGCTTTGAAGGCGTGACGCCAGTTGCGCTGGAGCCGTCCTTGAAATACCACCCTTGTATGTTTGATGTTCTAACGCAGGGCCCTGAATCGGGCTCGCGGACAGTGCCTGGTGGGTAGTTTGACTGGGGCGGTCTCCTCCCAAAGAGTAACGGAGGAGCACGAAGGTTGGCTAATCCTGGTCGGACATCAGGAGGTTAGTGCAATGGCATAAGCCAGCTTAACTGCGAGACGGACAGGTCGAGCAGGTACGAAAGTAGGTCATAGTGATCCGGTGGTTCTGAATGGAAGGGCCATCGCTCAACGGATAAAAGGTACTCCGGGGATAACAGGCTGATACCGCCCAAGAGTTCATATCGACGGCGGTGTTTGGCACCTCGATGTCGGCTCATCACATCCTGGGGCTGAAGTCGGTCCCAAGGGTATGGCTGTTCGCCATTTAAAGTGGTACGCGAGCTGGGTTCAGAACGTCGTGAGACAGTTCGGTCCCTATCTGCCGTGGGCGTTGGATGATTGAAGGGAGTTGCTCCTAGTACGAGAGGACCGGAGTGAACGAACCTCTGGTGTTCGGGTTGTCACGCCAGTGGCACTGCCCGGTAGCTAAGTTCGGAATCGATAACCGCTGAAAGCATCTAAGCGGGAAGCGAGCCCTGAGATGAGTCATCCCTGACCCCTTGAGGGTCCTAAAGGGCCGTTGGAGACCACAACGTTGATAGGTGGGGTGTGTAAGCGCGGCGACGTGTTGAGCTAACCCATACTAATTACCCGTGAGGCTTAACCATACAACACCCAAGAAGTGTT
>NZ_JASATR010000035.1:0-12203 GCF_038440395.1 Aeromonas sp. OTU364 | reverse complement strand
TTCGTTTAAAGCATGCCGACAAAGCACGCATTTCCCCCTCGCATCGGCACCATTTTCACCCGATCATCGCCGCTGACCGTGGTTGCCGCTATAATGGCCGCCCTCAAGCAAGGTGGTGGTATGAAAGCAGAATATCTACAGCGGTTCGGGGGCATTGCCCGTCTTTATGGTCAGCGCGCCCTTGGTTCCTTCAGTCAGGCCAAGGTCTGCGTGGTGGGGATAGGCGGTGTCGGCTCCTGGGCGGCGGAGGCGCTGGTCCGTGCCGGCATCAACCAGATCACCCTGATCGACATGGATGACATCTGCATCACCAACTCCAATCGTCAGATCCACGCCATGCAGGGCACGGTCGGCCGCCTCAAGACTGAAGTCATGGCCGAGCGCATCCGCGCCATTAATCCGGATTGCGAGGTGATCGAGGTGGATGACTTCGTCACCGCCGACAACCTGGCCGAGCATATCAGGAGGGAGTTTGACTATGTGGTGGATGCCATCGATTCGGTCAAGGCCAAGGTGGCGCTGATTGCCTTCTGCAAGCGCAACAAGATCCCGGTGATCGTAGCGGGCGGTGCCGGCGGGCAGATGGATCCGACCCAAATTACAGTGGCCGATCTGGCCAAGACCATTCAGGATCCGCTGGCGGCCAAGGTGCGCTCCGACCTGCGCCGGTTGCACAACTTCAGCAAGAATCCGGCGCGCAAGTTCGGGGTGGAGTGTGTCTTCTCGACCGAGCAGCTGAGCTATCCCGATGGCAATGGCGGCACGTGTCAGGCCAAGGCGGCCAGCGATGGCAACATGAAGATGGATTGCGCCTCCGGCTTTGGCGCCGTGACACCGGTGACGGCGACCTTCGGTCTGGTGGCCGCGTCCCGGGTCTTGAAGAAGATTGCCGAGCGGGGCGCCCGCGCCGAGAAAGAGGCCGGGAATGAAGAGGTAGGGTCGATTAGCGAAGCCTAATCGACCACTGAACAAGGCGGGTTAGGCAGCCAGCTCCCGGATCGCCAGCACGATCGCCCTGAGCCCGTTACCCCGTGACGGGCTCAAATGTTTCTCCAGCCCCAGCTCTGTGAAATAGGCTTCCATATCAAAGGCCTGAATCACCTCTGCGGATTGGTGGTTGAGCGCCGCCAGCACGATGACGATCAGCCCACGCACGATGCGAGCATCGGAGTCGCAGGCGAAGTGCCAGCAACCATCCTCGCTTTTCTCTCCCTTCAGCCAGGCCTGGCTTTCGCACCCTTTCAGGCGGTTCTCTTCCTGTTGCCACTCTGCGGGCAAGGCGGGCAGCAGCTTGCCGAGCTGGATGATGAGGCGGTACTGGTTTTCCCAGCCAGGTGCGGCGGCAAACTGCTGGCGGATGCTATTTGCGTCGGGCTCAACGCCTATCTGGGTGTAGGTTGCGAGGCTGTTCATTGGATTGTCTGCCTTAGAAGAAGTCACTGAGTTTGTGCAGGGCGGTCAGCAGGGCGTCGACATCGTCCCGATTGTTGTAGCAGGCCAGCGAGGCGCGCATGGTGCCGCCTATACCTAGGCTGTCCATCAGCGGCATGGCGCAGTGATGGCCGACTCGCAGCGCTATGCCCTGCATGTCGAGCAGGGTGGCGGCATCCTGGGGGTGGATGTCGTCCAGCAGGAAGGAGACGGCACCTGCCCGTTGTGCTGGTTCACCGATGAGGCGCAGGCCTGGCACCTGCCGCAGGCCAGCGACCAGATGGTCGGTGAGTGCCTGTTCGTGGCGTACCAGGGCAGCCCTGTCTTGCGTCCTGATAAAGTCGATAGCGGCGGCGAGCCCAATGGCCCCGGCGATATGGGGGGTCCCCGCCTCGAACTTGAAGGGCAGGGTATTGAAGGTGGTGCCGCTGAAACTGACTCTGTCGATCATTTCGCCCCCCGCCTGCCAGGGCGGCATCCGCTCCAATAGTTCGGTGCGGCCCCAGAGCACGCCTATACCGGTCGGACCGTAGAGCTTGTGACCGGAGAAGGCGTAGAAGTCGCAGCCTATGGCCTGTACATCTACCTCGAGGTGGGCCACCGCCTGGGCACCGTCGATCAGGGTCAGGGCGCCAACCGCCTTGGCGGCAGTTACTATCTGCGATACCGGATTGACGGTGCCGAGGGCATTGGAGACGTGGGCCACGCTCACCAGCCGGGTGCGCGGCCCCAGCATGGCCAGGTAAGCCTCCATATCCAGATCCCCGCGCTTATCCAGCGGAATGACCCGAATTACGGCGCCGGTGCGTTCGGCAATCAACTGCCAGGGGACAATATTGGCGTGGTGCTCCAGAGTGCTGAGGACGATCTCGTCCCCTGCCTTGAGTTCGCTCATGCCCCAGCTCTGGGCCACCAGATTGATCGCCTCGGTGGTGCCGCGGGTCCAGATCACCTCGTGGCTGCGGGGCGCATTGATAAAGCGGGCGACCGTCTCGCGGGCTGCCTCGAAGGCGCGGGTGGCGCGGCCGCTCAGGGCATGGGCGGCGCGGTGCACGTTGGCGTTGTCGGCCCGATAGTAGTGAGCGATGGCGTCCAGCACCGCCTGCGGCTTCTGGGTGGTGGCGGCGTTGTCCAGATAGATCAGAGGGTGGCCGTTCACCTCCTGCGCCAGGGCCGGAAACTGGCTACGCAATTGGGCGTGCTGTTGCTGATTCATGCTCCCCTCATCTCCTCTGGAAAAGTCGGCCATGATCCGGAAAATGACGGGCAAAGACAAGGCGAAGTGGCGGGATCCTGTGTCCGGTTTCGGCTGCCCGTGGGATCTCTGTTACAATGCCGCCCCTCATCATAAGCCAAGAGATCCGGCCCATGAAGCTCAACCCCAATCAGAACGAAGCGGTCAAGTTTGTCTCCGGCCCTTGCCTGGTGCTGGCGGGTGCCGGATCGGGCAAGACCCGCGTCATCACCAACAAGATCGCCTATCTGGTGCAGCAGTGCGGCTACAACGCCCGCAACATCGCCGCTGTGACCTTTACCAACAAGGCGGCGCGGGAGATGAAGGAGCGGGTCGGCCAGACCCTGGGCCGCAAGGAGGCGCGGGGGCTCATGGTCTCCACCTTCCATACCCTGGGGCTCGACATCATACGTCGCGAGCACAAGAGTCTGAATCTCAAGGCGAACTTCTCCCTGTTCGACGATACCGACCAGCTGGCGCTGCTGAAAGAGCTGACCGAGGCGGAGCTCGACAACGACAAGGACAAGCTGTCGGCCCTCATCACCCAGATCTCCAACTGGAAGAACGACCTCATCCTGCCGGCGCGCGCCATGCGCATCGCCCGCGGGCCGGAAGAGGTGCTGATGGCCCAGCTCTACGAGCGCTATCACCGCCAGATGGTGGCCTACAACGCGCTGGATTTTGATGACCTCATCGTGATGCCGACCCTGCTGCTGAAGAACAACGAGGAGGTGCGGACCCGCTGGCAGAACAAGATCCGCTACCTGCTGGTCGATGAGTATCAGGACACCAACACCAGCCAGTACGAGCTGGTGAAACAGATCGTCGGCGAGCGGGCCCGCTTCACCGTGGTGGGGGATGACGATCAGTCCATCTACTCCTGGCGCGGTGCCAAGCCGCAGAACCTGGTGTTGCTGAACGAGGATTTCCCCAGCCTCAAGCTCATCAAGCTGGAGCAGAACTACCGCTCCAAGGGGCGCATCCTCAAGTGCGCCAACATATTGATCGCCAACAACCCCCATGTGTTCGACAAGGCGCTCTTCTCCGAGCTCGACTACGGGGTGCCGGTCAAGGTGCTGTTCGCCAAGAACGAGGAGCACGAGGCGGAGCGGATCGCCGCCGAGATGATGGGCCACAAGTTCATGAACCGCACCCGGTTCAAGGATTACGCCATCCTCTATCGGGGCAACCATCAGTCGCGCATCTTCGAGAAGGCGCTGATGACCAACCGCATTCCCTATCGCATCTCGGGCGGCACCTCGTTTTTCTCCCGCACCGAGATCAAGGACATCATGGCCTACCTCAAGCTGCTGGTGAATCCGGACGAAGACACCGCCTTCCTGCGGGTGGTCAATCTGCCGCGCCGGGAAATCGGCCCCACCACCCTCGAGAAGCTGGGGCAGTACGCCAACCAGCGCGGCAAGAGCCTGTTTGCCGCCAGCTTCGAGCTGGGGCTGGAGCAGCACCTCTCCGGCCGTGGCCTCGTGGCCCTGCAGGCCTTCACCAACTGGCTGGTGCGGCTCGGCGAGCAGGCGCTGCGAGGCAACCCGGTGGAGGCGGTGCGGGACATGATCAAGGAGATCCACTACGAGGAGTGGCTCTATGAGACCTCCCCCAGCCCGAAGGCGGCCGAGATGCGGATGCAGAACGTCTCCACCCTCTATCGCTGGATCACCGAGATGCTGGAGGGGGACGAGCTGGAGGAGGCCATGACGCTCGCCCAGGTGGTCACTCGCCTCACCCTGCGGGACATGATGGAGCGCAACGAGGGGGAGGATGATGCGGATCAGGTGCAGCTGATGACGTTGCACGCCTCCAAGGGGCTGGAGTTCCCCTATGTCTACATGGTGGGAATGGAAGAGGGCTTGCTGCCCCACCAGACCAGCATCGACGAGGACAACGTGGAGGAGGAGCGCCGTCTCGCCTACGTGGGCATCACCCGGGCCCAGACCGAACTGACTTTCACCCTCTGCAAGGAGCGGCGTCAGTATGGCGAGTCGGTGCGCCCCGAGCCGAGCCGCTTCCTGCTGGAGCTGCCCCAGGACGATCTGGAGTGGGAGAACCAGAAGAAGGTGACGGCCGAGGAGCGCCAGCAGAAGGGGCAGGTCGGCGTTGCCAACCTGAGGGCCCTGTTCAAGAAGGATTGAGAGAAGGCTAGGCCGGGGGCTCTGCGAGCAGCGGTATGATGTCGGATCCTGGCAGAGGCGGGGAGATGTGGCGCCCCTGCCCCAGGGCGCAGCCCAGCTCGATCAGCTTCTGCAGTTGCTGCTGGTTCTCTATGCCCTCGACCACCAGAGTGAAGTCAAGATCCTGACAGATGTCCCGCATGGCGCGGATCAGCGCCAGATCCTTGGGGGAGTTCAGCATGCGATGGGTGAAGCTGTCATCCACCTTGATGTAGTCCACCGGGAAGTGGAACAGGGCATTGAGGGAGGAGAAGCCGGTCCCGAAGTCGTCGAGGCTGATCTGGATCCCCTTGGCCCTGAGCTCATGGAGCGAGGTGAGGGAGTCGGCACTCTGCCTGGAGAGCTCCCGCTCGTTGAATTCGAAGATGAAGTAGCCGGGTATCACCCCCTCCTCCTCCATGATGTGGACCAGTGCCATGATCTGCTCGCGGCTGGCCAGGTGCTTGCCGGACAGGTTGAGCGATATCTTGAAGCGGCCGCCCCCCGAGAGCTGCAGCCAGCTCTTCAACTGCTGGCAGGTGCGTCTGAGGATCTGGCGATCCAGATCCTGAATGAGGCCGCACTGCTCGGCCAGTGGAATGAAGTCGAATGCATCCTTGAGCTCCCCCTCCTCCGTTATCCAGCGCGCCATCACCTCCAGACCGACCAGGCGGCTGTCACACAGCCTGATCACGGGCTGGAAGTAGGGGACAATCCGCCCTTCCCGCAAGGCCCTGAACAGCAGCTCCTCCGGCGAGCCCGAGTGCTCCATGCAGGCATCTGAGTACATGACGATGCGACTGCGGCCATTGCGCTTGGCCTGATACATGGCGAGATCGGCCTGGTGCAGCAGCTCGCTGATGTCCGTGGTCTGCTCCGACACGCTGGCCACCCCCAGGCTGACGGTCACGGTCAGCTCATTGCCCTGAAGCCGGAACGGGTGGGCGATGCGGCCTACAATGCGGTTGAGTACGGGGCTGACGTCCTCCTCCTGCTGACTGTTGTCCAGATAGATGACGAACTCGTCGCCCCCCAGCCTGGCCACCATGTCATTTTGCCGGATGCAGCTCTGCAGGCGCTTGGCCAGCTCCTGCAGCAGCTGGTCACCGGCACTGTGGCCCAGGGCGTCATTGACCTGCTTGAAATGATCAACGTCGGCGAAGATCAGGGTGAAGCTGGCCGTCTGGTAACGGCGGTAACGGGTCATGGCGTGATGGAGGTGGTTCATCAGCAGGGCCCGGTTCGGCAACTGGGTCAGCGGGTCGTGCAGCGCATTGAACTGGAGTCGCCGCTCCAGCTCCTGATGATGCCTGAGTCGTTTCTGCAACCGCAGGTTGGTCTGGCGCAACTGCTGGAGCCGCTGGTTGATGGACTCTTCCGAGTTGAGTTCATCCAGCTGCTGCCTGACTCTCGTGAGCTCAAGCAGCAGGGTCAACTGGTGGCGCAGGAAGTCGAGGAACAGCCTGTCATCGGCTTCCAGGGGCTGGGCAGTATTGATGATGAGGTGGGCGAAATACTGCTGCTGCTGACGCAGTGGCAGGCTGTACCAGAACAATCCGGCCTCGCTGCGCTCTATGCTGTTGGTGCTGTGGCACAGGGCCCTGATGACGTCGTCAGCATAGGCAAGCCGCATCGGATAGAGTTTCTCCAGCCGCGAGTTGTCGAGGCGGACCAGCAGCATGTCATTGACGGCCAGCATCTGGCGCAGCACGGCCTCAAGCTGGGAAAACAGGGCATGCTGCGGCAGGTTGTGGGCCAACCGCATGATACGGCTGATTTTTTCAATCTTCTGCTGCCATTGGGGATCCCGTTGCATGAGGGGGGACGCCTGCCCCGCCAGCTGGGTGCCGGTCTGGGTTTCGTGCAGGCGCTTGGCCAGACACTCCAGCAGCAGTCTCAGGGTCGGGGTCTGTTCGGGGGCGCCGCGGGCCAGCAGCCATTGCACCTCATAGTGCTCCACCGCCTGCACGCACCATCCCTGATGTTCATCGAGCCGGGTGAGCTGTTCGGTGAGACGAGGCCCTTCACGCCCCAGTTGCTGCTTGAACGCCTCGGGCAGCCGATGTTCATACAACCAGTGCAGGCCGCCATCGGCCAGCCCCAGCATGGCAAAGTGCTGCAGGGGGCAGAGTCTGCCCAGCTGCTCTACCAGTCTGGCGTAGTCCTCAGGAGAGGCGATGCCGGGCGCGGGAAAATCCATGATGGAAGAAACGACCGCCAGCAAGGGGGGGGGATCTGGCGGTGTGAGGGGCTGGACTGACATGCAACACTCCCGAATTAACTCATCTACAAGCGTAGTCGGAAGTGATTGGATTGAAAGGGCTGCTATAGAAGCCCTTTCAACCACTTAGAGCTTGTCGATCATGTAGTGAATGGCGTTTTCGATCTCTTCGTCACTACAGGCCGCGCAAGTACCCCGTGCCGGCATCATGCCGGCCTTGCCGGTGAAGCCTTCGATGGCATGCTTGCGCAGGGTGTCGAACCCCTGGGCGATGCGTGGTTCCCAGGCGGCCTTGTCCCCGCGCTTGGGCGCGCCGGCCGCGCCGGTATCGTGGCAGGCAAAGCAGGCGCCCTTGAACACTGTCTCGCCATCCCGAGGGCCGGACGAGGCAGCAGCAGGGGCGGCCGCTGCGGTCGCAATGCCTTCCAGATCCTTGGCGGTGTAGACCTGGCCGACCGGGGCTATGCGCTCGGCGATGGCTTCCGTCGACATCTCATCGGCGGCAAGGACGGCGCCGGACAGGGTGGCGGCCGCCATCCCGGCAGCCAGCAAATAGCTCAGTTTTTTCAACACGCTCATGTACTCCCAGCAGGCTCTTATTATCCCTAGAAAACGACGGGATTATAACCGAATAGTTACAGGCATTTAAACGCTTGTGTGTGAAGTGTTAAGCAATCTGCGAACAAAGTTTCTGCGGCGGCAGGGGCAGCAGGCAAGGCAAGAGCAAAAAGAAACCCGGCTTTCGCCGGGTTTTTGCATTCAGCCGTGAAAAAGGCTGACTTGTCTCCACTCAGGATCCCGGTGCCGGACCGGGCCTTCGCACCTATCCACAAGCCGTTGTCCAGGCTTCTCAATCCCAGTTCAGAATCACCTTGCCGGACTTGCCTGACCCCATGGCTTCGAAGCCCTGCTGGAAGTCATCGATGTGGAAGTGATGGGTGATGATGGGGCTGAGATCCAGGCCAGACTGGATGAGGCTGGCCATCTTGTACCAGGTCTCGAACATCTCGCGGCCGTAGATCCCCTTGATGAACAGTCCCTTGAAGATCACTTTGTTCCAGTCGATGGCCATGGTGGAGGGGGGAATGCCGAGCATGGCTATCTTGCCGCCGTGGTTCATCTTGTCGATCATGTCCTGGAAGGCGCTGGGTACGCCGGACATCTCCAGCCCCACGTCGAAGCCTTCGGTCATGCCGAGCTCGGCCATCACGTCGGAGAGCTTCTCCTTGGCCACGTTGACGGCGCGGGTGGCGCCCATCTTGCGGGCCAGCTCCAGCCGGTATTCGTTGACGTCGGTGATCACCACGTGACGGGCGCCCACATGGCGGCAGACGGCGGCAGCCATGATGCCGATGGGGCCGGCGCCGGTGATGAGCACGTCTTCACCCACCAGATCGAAGGAGAGGGCGGTGTGCACGGCGTTGCCGAACGGGTCGAAGATGGCGGCCAGCTCATCGGGGATGTTGTCCGGCAACTTGAAGGCGTTGAAGGCCGGGATCACCAGGTATTCGGCGAAGGAGCCCGGGCGGTTGACGCCGACCCCTATGGTGTTGCGGCACAGGTGGGTGCGACCGGCGCGGCAGTTGCGGCAGTGGCCGCAGGTGATGTGGCCTTCGCCGGAGACGCGATCGCCGATGGCGAAGCCGCGCACTTCCTGGCCGACGGCGACCACCTCTCCCACATACTCGTGACCGACCACCATGGGCACGGGTATGGTCTTCTGGGCCCACTCGTCCCAGTTGTAGATGTGCATGTCGGTGCCGCAGATGGCGGTCTTGCGGATCTTGATCAGCAGATCGTTGTGGCCGAGCTCGGGAGCCGGGACGTCCGTCATCCAGATGCCGGCTTCGGATTTGAGTTTGGAGAGTGCTTTCATGACAGATTCCTCACGGCGCTGTGCCGGGTACAGAGGGTAATAAAATGGGGCCCAACCTTGGCCCCCGTTTTAATCAGCTAGCCATGTGATCAAATCACACCGAGCTCGCGGCCGATGCGGATGAAGGCATCGATGGCTTTGTCCAGCTGCTCGCGGGTATGGGCGGCAGACATCTGGGTACGGATGCGGGCCTGGCCCTTGGGCACCACGGGGAAGGAGAAGCCCACCACGTAGATGCCGGCGGCCAGCATGCGGCTCGCCATCTCGGCGGCCAGCTTGGCATCCCCCAGCATGACCGGAATGATGGCGTGATCGGCACCGGCCAGGGTGAAGCCGGCGGCGCTCATCCGGGTGCGGAAGTACTCGCTGTTCTCTTTCAGGCGGGCACGCAGGGCGTGGCCATCGGCCAGCATGTCGATCACCTTGATGGTGGCCGAGACGATGGAGGGCGCCAGGGAGTTGGAGAAGAGGTAGGGACGGGAGCGCTGACGCAGCCAGTTGATCACCTCTTTCTTGCCGGAGGTGTAGCCGCCGGAGGCGCCGCCGAGCGCCTTGCCCAGGGTGCCTGTGATGATGTCGACCCGCTCCAGCACGTCGCAGTATTCGTGGGTGCCGCGGCCGTTCTCGCCGATGAAGCCCACCGCGTGGGAGTCATCCACCATCACCAGGGCATCGTACTTGTCGGCCAGATCGCAGATGGATTTGAGATCGGCGATGACACCGTCCATGGAGAAGACGCCGTCGGTGGCGATCAGCTTGAAGCGGGCGCCGTCGGCATTGGCCTGCTTGAGCTGGGCTTCCAGCTCGGCCATGTCGTTGTTGGCGTAGCGATAGCGCTTGGCCTTGCACAGCCGCACGCCGTCGATGATGGAAGCGTGGTTGAGTGCATCTGAGATGATGGCGTCTTCGGCGCCGAACAGGGTCTCGAACAGACCGCCGTTGGCATCGAAACAGGAGGAGTAGAGGATGCTGTCCTCGGTGCCGAGGAAGGCGGACAGCTTCTGCTCCAGCGCCTTGTGCTGATCCTGGGTGCCGCAGATGAAGCGCACCGAGGCCATGCCGAAGCCGTGGCTGTCGAGCCCCTGATGGGCGGCGGCGATCAGATCCGGGTGGTTGGCCAGCCCCAGGTAGTTGTTGGCACAGAAGTTCAGAACCTGCTCGCCGCCCACCGCAATCTGGGCCTGCTGAGCCGAGGTGATGATGCGTTCCTGCTTGTATAGCCCTTCCGCCTTGACCTGTTCGAGCTGTTCGGCCAGGTGACGATAGAATCCGTTAGACATCCTCGGTCCTCATTGACTGTGTCGACTGTGTTATCAGGATCTTGGGCCGTGCGAGGTGCACGGACTGACGTCGTCGCGGTCGTGACGAAACGTCGACAGACCCTGGAATGGGCAACATTTTACTGCAATCGTTGCGCACCAATTCAAATTATTATGCTGATATTCAACAATTGTGAAACAGATCTCACCCTGCTGGTTGGGCCAGTTGGTGGTAGTGCTGCTCCAGTTGGCGGATCTGGGCGATCACCTGGGGCTGGACATAGGGGCGCAGCAGGAAGAGCACTCGCAAGACCCCCTGATAAAGCAAGGGCTTGGTGATGCGGGTATGGGGCGCCTGGGCAATTTGGAAGGGGATCCAGCAGGTGACCACCATCTTGATGGTCTGGCCGAGATCCGGCAGGTCTTCGTCGCTGACGTCTATGATGCCGCCCTCGCGCAGGCTTCTGAGCAGCGCCTCCACGGCGGCGCGCAGCTGCTCCTGGGCCTTGAGGTACTTGTGCTGCAAGGGTTCGTCGCGACTCAGGATGTCCGGCAGGTTCGCGTAGAAGAAGCGGAACTGCCACATCAGATAGAAGATGGCATCCAGATAACCCATCAGATCTTCCAGCTTGATCTCGTGGCTGCGGGCCGGAGTGAAGCTCTCGCTCAGATGGCGGGCGTACTGATCGAAGATGGAGTGGATGATGTCTTCTTTATTGCGGAAGTGGTAGTAAAGGTTGCCCGGGCTGATGCCGAGATGGGCGGCAATGTGGTTGGTGGTGATATTGCGTTCACCCTGATCGTTGAACAGCTCGGTGGCGCTGTGGATGATCCTGTCTCTGGTCTTCATCACTGATCCCTCTGCCGGGCCCTGTGCGCCGAGGTCGAATCCCCTGGCGGCCCGTGATAAACTTTTCGGCAATTTCAAATTGGCCCACTATACACAGCTTTAACAGGCAGTCACACGGGGCCATCAACGTACGCGAGGCAAACTCCATGATCGTAGTAACTGGCGGTGCTGGCTTTATCGGCAGCAATCTGGTCAAGCAGCTGAACGCTCAAGGACGGACCGATATCGTGGTCATCGACGACCTGACCGACGGCACCAAGTTCGTCAACCTGGTCGATCTCACCATCGCCGACTACATGGACAAGGACGAGTTCCAGGCGCGGATCGTCTCCGGTGACGAGTTTGAAGAGTGGGATGGCGGCATCGAGGTGATCTTCCACGAAGGTGCCTGCTCCGCGACTACCGAGTGGAACGGCAAGTTCATCATGGAGGTCAACTACGAGTACTCCAAGGATCTGTTCCACTACTGCATCGAGCGGGAAATTCCCTTCATCTATGCCTCCTCCGCCGCGACCTATGGTGGCCGCAACGACAACTTCATCGAAGATCCCAAGTTCGAGCAGCCTCTCAACGTCTATGGCTACTCCAAACAGCTGTTCGATCAATACGTGCGCCGCTGGCTGCCGGAGATCGACTCCCAGGTCGTTGGCCTGAAATACTTCAACGTCTACGGCCCGCGCGAGCAGCACAAAGGCTCCATGGCTTCCGTCGCCTTCCACCTCAACAACCAGGTGAAGCAGGGTGACAATCCCAAGCTGTTCGAGGGCTGCGACGGCTTCCCGGACGGCGGCCAGATGCGCGACTTCATCTATGTGGACGACGTCTGCAAGGTGAACCTCTGGTTCTGGCAGAATCCGCAGCACTCCGGCATCTTCAACTGCGGAACCGGCCGTGCCGAGCCGTTCCAGAACGTGGCCGAGGCCGTGATCAAGCATCACCAGCAAGGCGCCATCGAGTACATCCCCTTCCCGGATCACCTCAAGGGTCGCTATCAGAGCTTCACCCAGGCCGATCTGACCCGCTTGCGTGGCGTCGGTTATGACGGCGAGTTCAAGACTGTCGCCGAAGGCGTGGCCGATTACATGGCCTGGTTGAACCGGGCTTGATCCCCCTCTGACGGGGGGGCCCGGGCGCCCCGCGGGGGGGGGGGGGGGGGGGGTAAAATTT
>NZ_JASATR010000034.1:0-16509 GCF_038440395.1 Aeromonas sp. OTU364 | reverse complement strand
CCCCCCCCCCCCCCCCCCCCCCCCCCCCTCTTCTCTTTTTAGCCACCGCGCCGCTGTTACTTCAGCAGGCTGAAGAGCAGGGCCGAGACCGAGAGCGAACCGGTCAGCAGGATGAAGCCGTTCACCCAGCCCTGACGGAAGCGGGCCAGCGCCTCCACCCTGTAGATGGCCACCACCGGCATGATGAAGAGGATCATGGCGATGACGGGGCCGGAGAGGGTCTCCATCAGGCCGAGGATGCCGGGGTTGATCACAGCCGCCCCCCAGATGGCGAAGAACATCAGGGCGATGCCGAGCCGGTCCGCCTTGGCCAGCGACAGCCCTATGGGCTTGGCGATCAGGCTTTTCAGGCTCTCCCGGGCGCCGAGGAAGTGGCCGAGGAAGGAGGAGCTGATGGCGATGAAGGCGATGAGCGGCCCCAGGGTCACGATCACAGGGTTGTCTGTGATGTTGGCGAGATAGGAGAGCACGGAGACGTTCTGGGCCTTGGCCTCGGCCAGCTGGGCCGGGGAGAGGCTCAGCACGCAGGAGAAGACGAAGAAGAGCACGAAGCCCACCAGCATCACTGTGGTGTTGCGCAGGATCAGGCCGCTCTTGGCTTCGGCCTGCTCGCCATATTCCCGCCGCTGCACGTTGGCAAAGCCGGAGATGGCGGCGGCGTGGCTGAAGGCGAACACTGTGACCGGCAGCGCCAGCCAGACGGTGTTGAGGAAGCTGGCCCCCTCGAACGCGGTCGCCTCCGGCCAGTGCCACTGGGGAATCAGGTAGCAGGAGAGCGCCGCCAGAATGGTCGCCAGCGGGTAGACCATGAAGGCAAAGGCCCGCAGCATCGCCTTCTCCCCCGCCATCATCACGGCGATCATGGCGAACACCAGCAGGCCGGAGAGCATCACCCGGTTCGGGGCATCCATGCCGAGCTGGTTGATCATGAAGCTCTCCACCGTATTGGTCAGCCCGACGCCGTAGATGAGCAGTATGGGGAAGATGGAGAGGAAGTAGAGCGCCGAGATGAGGCGACCGGCCATCTTGCCGAAGTGCTCCTCCGCCACCTCGGTGAAGTCGGCGTGGGGGCGGGAGGAGGAGAGCACGAAGCGCGCCAGCCCGCGGTGGGCCAGGAAGGTCATGGGGCCCGCCAGCACGGCGACGATGACCAGGGGCCAGATGCCCCCCAGACCCAGGTTGATGGGCAGGAACAGTATGCCGGCGCCGACCGCGGTGCCAAACAGGCTGATGACCCAGTGGGTATCGTGACGACGCCAGCCAGTGCGGCTGATGGATGGGGAACCGGATAGCTCCCGGGTGACCTCTGCAGATGAACTCATTGATAAACCACTTATATATAGTATTAAAATCTAAAAATATTGTGCTCCTTTAGCATTTAATTCTCAAAAAACGGCATTGGCAGATCTCACTGGCAAAGCCAGGTTCAACCAGTGAGATTGGGGGGGATTTCCAGCCCACCCTGTTCGGTTAAACCTTTAAACGGCGAATTTAACGAAATATAAAACCAAAATATAACCACTGGTCGATTTTTTATTTTGACCAATACGAAGTTTTCAGAATTACCTGAAAATAGATGCCAGCACTTTGGGTTTGATTGTGATGATCCACTACAGCAATCCATTTAAGTAGCGAATACACCTGAATATGCCGCGCCAAGCCAGCGGATCACACCAGGCAATCAGGCGGCCACGGGGCCGCCTGATTGGATGAGCTGGCTACATTTCAACCGGCTCAGTGAGTCAGGATCTTGCCCCAGGCGAGATCCGGGTCCCCCATCACGATGAAGTCAGGGTTCTCCAGCGACTCCGTTTCGTTGTAGCTGAGCGGTTGCAACGCCAGGCTGAGGATGCGCCCCCCCGCCGCCTCGACGATGCACTGGGCGGCGGCGGTGTCCCACTCGCCGGTGGGGCCGAGCCGCACATAGCAGTCTGCCGCCCCTTCCGCCACCAGGCAGGACTTGAGGGAGCTGGAGCCAAGCGGGATCAGCTCGTAGTTGATGGCCGGGTTGAGGCGGCGGGTCAGGTTCTCCAGCTTCTGGCGACGGCTGATGGCCACCACCAGGGAGTCGGGCTGGTCGTGCTCGTGGTGCATGGCGCTGATGGGGTACACCTCGCCATTCACCTCCTTGAAGGCGCCGTGGCCGCGCACCGCCCAGTAGAGCACGTCGGCCTCGGGGGCATAGATGACCCCGAGCACGGGGACATTGTCCCGCACCAGGGCGATCAGGGTGGCGAAGTCACCGCTGCCGGCGATGAACTCGCCGGTGCCGTCGAGGGGGTCCACCAGCCAGTATTGCCGCCAGTTGGCACGCTGGCTGAAGGGCACATCGGCCGCCTCTTCGGTCAGCACGGGCACATGGGGGGTGAGCGCCGACAGCGCCTGCTTGAGGTAGGCATCGGCAGCAAGATCGGCACTGGTGACCGGGGTCGCATCCTCCTTCAGCTGACGCTCGAACTGACCGCCGTGATAGATTTCGTGAAGGATACGCCCCGCTTCGCGGGCTATCTCCTTGACCCCAGGTATCCAGGCCAACAACTCCTGCATCTTGTTATCCTCTGTTTTTATTACCTTTACCCAGGCTTGGGCTAGCTTTCCTGCTCCGCCAGCCATTTGCTGGCCAGCAGCAGGGCACTGATGCTGCGCGACTCGGTGAAGTCGGGTCGCGCCAGCAATTCGTCGATGCGATTGAGGGGCCAGGGGATCACCTCGAGGGGCTCGGGCTCGTCGCCCACCCGCTGCTCGGGGTAGAGATCCCGCGCCAGCAGTATGTCCATCCGGCTGGAAAAATAGCCGGGGGCCAGGGAGACCTGCTTGAGGGGAATGAGGTCACGGGCCCCGAAGCCCGCCTCCTCCATCAGCTCCCGGTTGCCCGCCTCGAAGGCATCTTCGCCCGGATCGATCAGCCCCTTGGGGAAGCCCAGCTCGTAGGAGTGAGTGCCCGCCGCGTATTCGCGCACCAGCAGCAGGGTGTGGGCATCGAACAGGGGCACCACCATGACGGCCCCCCGGTTGCCGCCGCGCATCCGCTCGTAGACCCGCTCCTCCCCGTTGCTGAATTTCAGGTGCAGGGATTCCACCTTGAACAGCCGGCTCTCGGCCACCAGCTCGGCCTTGATGATCTCCGGCTTGCGCTTGTCGTGGGCCATGGCCTCGACGCGGACGTGTTCGGGTTTGCACTTGTGGGGGTCACTCATCTGGGCTGACTGCTCGTTAAAAAAGAGTGCTTCAAGAGTAAACGACTCCCCGAGGGAACACCACGGGGCAAGGGCCGGAAAGGTGCCTGAAAAATCCGTTATAATGCCCCCCGTTTTCCCCACCCAGTCCGACACAAAGAGGCCCCATGCCCACCCCACTGCCCTGGCACCAGATAGACACAGTTCTGCTCGACATGGATGGCACCCTGATCGACCTTCATTTTGACAGCCACCTCTGGCAGCAGCTGGTGCCCGAGCGCTACGCTGCGCGCCTCGGCCTCCCGCTGGCCGACGCCAAGGCGCAGATCGATGCCCACTATCAGGCCGTCAGCGGCACCCTCGACTGGTACTGCGTCGACTACTGGAGCCGGACCCTCGGGCTCGACATCCGCGCCCTCAAGCAGGAGATACTGGACAAGATCCAGTGGCGCCCCAACGCCATCGCGTTTCTCGCCGCCCTCAAGGCCGCCGGCAAGCGCCGTGTCCTGTTCACCAACGCCCACCCGGCCAGCCTGGCGGTCAAGATTGAACAACTCGGACTCGATGAGCATCTAGACGAGATCGTCAGCACCCACGAGCTCGGCTGGTCGAAGGAGAGCCAGCACTGCTGGCAGGCCCTGGTAGGACACCTGCCCTTCGATCCCGCCCGCACCCTCTTCATCGACGACAGCGAGCGGATCCTGGTCGCCTCCGCCGACTACGGCATAGCCCACCAGCTCGGCATCCACCAGCCGGACAGCGCCATGCCGCCCCTGCAGTTCCAGCGCTTCCCGGCTCTCAAGGACTACGCCGAGTTGCTGCCCCTCATGGCCTGAAGGGAGGCGGTCGTGCACGGCCGCTTCCCCCTCTTCGTTCACCCCAGCAGCCAATAGAGGGCGATACCCATCATCAACAGGGCCGAGATGCGCCCGAGCAGATTGCCCCTTCCCCGCCCCTGCAACAGGCGGTGCGCACTCTGTCCGCCGTAGGCGTAGAGCAGCAGATTGACGCTCTCGATGAGCACTATCACGGCGACGAAGGCCAGGGTCTGCACGTTAGTGTCGAGGGCCGGGCTGATGAAGGGGGGCAGCAGGGTCATCATGAAGAGCCAGGACTTGGGGTTGGAGATGGCCACGGTGAAGCCCCGCAGCAGCAGGCCGGCTCGCCCCCTGTCCACCTCGGGGGCGGGCCCGTCGCTGGGGCCAGGGCGCAGACCCATGACCCCCAGCCAAAGCAGATAGAGGGCGCCGCCATATTTGAAGCCCTGCAGCAGGGCCGGGTGTTCCACCAGTACCCGGGTGTAGCCCAGCAAGGCGGTCAGCGCGACCAGACCCACCCCGAGCAGCTCCCCGGCGATGACCCAGAGGGTTCGCCTCAGCCCCAAACTGGCGCCGACGCTCATGGCCAGCATCATGCACAGGCCGGGGGAGACGGAGATGAGGAAGAAGGTCGGGACGAACATCCAGAGCATGGCCCAGTCACTCATAGCACCTCCTCACACTCGGCACGGACCACCAGGCCCGGCAGGCTGCCGAGGTAATCCAGGGCGCGATCGGTGAAGCCAAGATCCGTCAGCAGAGCTGCCCCAAAGGGAGGCTGGCGCAGCGGCTGGGCCCGGCTCACCCTCTGCATCCAGTCCGGGTTGCCGATGGCCGCCGCCCCCACCGCCACCAGGTCCACGCCGCCGGCCAGGGCCAACCGGGCGGACTCGGCGTCCCGGATCCGGCCCGCCACCATGAGCGGCACCCGTCCCCCGACCCCGGCTCGCACCGCCGCCAGCAGGGAGCCACCGTCGGGATCCTCGTTCGCCATTTTGAAGCTGTCCCCCATGGAGAAGTGCAGGTAGTCGATCTCCTCCTCCGCCAGCAACTCGGCCAGCGCCAGCTGGTTGGCGAGCCGGATCCCCTCGATATGGGCATAGCTCTCCGGTGAGAGCCGCACCCCGATGAGAAAGCGCTTCGGCAGCCTGGCCCGGATCCCCCGCACTATGGCGATCAGGAGCCGTGCCCGCCCGGCCAGATTGCCCCCCCAGCCATCTTCCCGTTGGTTCAGCAGGGGATTGAGGAAGTTGCAGAGCAGGAAGTTGTGGGCGGCATGGAGCTCGATCCCGTGCAGGCCGGCCCCATGGGCACGCTCGGCGGCCCCCACGAAGGAATCGATGAGCCGGAGGATATCCGCCTCCGTCAGTGCCTCGACCCCAAGCGGATAGCGGATACCCGGGGCCATGGCGCTGGGGCCGACCGGGGCAGTGCCGTTCAGATCGGGCTGGGCACGGACCCCACCGTGGTGAAGCTGGAGCAGCGCCAGGGCGCCGTTTTCCTCGGCGCTCTGCGCCAGCTTTGCAAAGGCCGACTGCTGGGCATCCGTCATCAGGGCCGGTTGCCCAGGCCAGCAGCGCCCCCCAGGCTGCACCTGAGTCGCGGCACCGATGAGCAGGCCAAAGCCTCCCTCGGCGCAGCGGGCCAGCCAGTCGAGCTCGGCCCGGCTGGGATCCCCATTGTCGGCGCTCATGTTGTGGGTCAGCGGGGCCAGCACGGCCCGATTCTTGAGCCGCTGCCCGGCCCGCACAAAGTGGAACTCATCATTCAACATCGGGATCATGGTCTTTCTCCTGGCATCTGTGCCTCGTTGACGCCACTATAATCCCAGCCCTTAAAGACATAATCAGGCCGAAAAGAAAGACTCTCATTCCCAACAGAACGCAATGAGGGATCCCATGGATAACCACAAACTCGACACCCTCTATCTGATGCGGCTGCTGCTCGCCATCGCCCGCTTCGGCTCCTTCGCCGCGGCCGCCAGCCACCTCGGCATCACCCCGAGCAAGGCCTCCAAGGATCTGCGCCATCTGGAGCAGAGCCTGGGGGCCGTGCTGCTCGGCCGCACCACCCGCCGGGTACAGCTGACCGATGCGGGCAAGCTGGCCTGCCAGCAGGCCGACCAGATGGTGGCCCTGCACGAGGAGTTGCTCGACGGCCTGCAACGGCGTCGCCATAGCCTCTGCGGCGAGCTCAGGATCACGGCGCCGGATCTCTGGGGGGAGGTGGTGCTGACCCCAGTGTTGCTGCGCTTTCGCACCAGCCACCCCGAGGTGCGGATCATCGCCGACTTCTCCAACCACGTCGCCGACCTGGTGCGAGACAACCTGCACGTCGCCTTTCGCAGCACAGTGCTGCGCAGCGAGCCCTATCTGGCGCGCCCCATAGTCCAGGACGATCTGGTGCTCTGCGCGAGCGAGGCCTACCTGGCCACACATCCGCCCCTGGTGCAGCCCCAGGATCTGCAACATCACAGCCTCATCACCCGCAGCCAAGACTACGGTCGCCGCGAGCACTGGACCCTGCTCCACCAGGGCAAGGAGATCCTCCTGGAGGTGGCCGGGGAGCTCGCCTTCAGCAACAAGAAGTCGATCCAGATGGCGATGGCTCAGGGGCTCGGCATTGCCCGCCTGCCCCGCTATCTGGTGGCCGATGAGCTGGCATCGGGTTCGGTGTGCGAGGTGCTGCCCGCCTACCGGCCCAAGGGGGCGCACTTCTACGCCCTCTACACCCAGAGGCGCGCCGACTCGGCCCTCATCACCCACTTCCTCGACTACGTGATCCGCGAACTGGGTGGGCCAGCGACATCAACAGATCCATTATCAACACCTAGTTGATGGAAAACTTGGCCCTCTAGGAGCGCAGCACCAGATGGTACTGCTTCTTGCCCCGGCGCAGCAGCAGGTAGCGGCCAAACAACCGATCCGCCGCACTGAGCCGTTCATCCTGTCTGATGGCGCCGTTGAGGCTGATGGCGCCCGCCCCCAGCAGCTCGCGGGCAACCCGCTTCGAACTCGCCAGACCGCTCTCCACCAGCAGGGTCACCAGATCCGCTTCCTTCTCGATACGGCAGCTCGGCATGCCATCCTGGGCCAGCTGGGCGAGATCCCCCTCCCCGAGCCGGGCCACGTCGCCGCAAAACAGCAGCTCGCCGATGCGCCGCGCCGCCGCCAGTGCCCCCTTGCCGTGCACCAGTTCGGTCAGCTCGTCCGCCAGCACCTGCTGGGCCTGCTTGCGCCCCTGCCGACCCGCATCTTCGACTTCCAGCGCCCTGATGGCCGCCAGCGGCATAAAGCTGTAGTAGCGCAGGAAGCGGTAGACATCCTCGTCCGCCGTGCCGAGCCAGAACTGATGGAAGGCGTAGGGCGAGGTGAGTGCCGGATCCAGCCAGATGGCGCCCCCTTCCGTCTTGCCGAACTTGGTGCCATCCGCCTTGGTGATGAGGGGCAGCGTCATACCATGAACCTGGGCCTGATGCAGTCGCCGGGTGAGATCCATGCCGCTGGTGATGTTGCCCCATTGATCGTTGCCGCCGATCTGCAGGGTGCAGCCGAGACGCTGGTTGAGCACAGCGAAGTCCTGGGATTGCAGCAGGGCGTAGGAGAACTCGGTAAAGGAGATGCCCTGATCCGGGCGAGCCAGCCGCTGGCGCACCGATTCCCGCGCCAGCATGGCGTTGACCGAGAAGTGCTTGCCGATGTCCCGCAGAAAATCGAGGGCCGACATCTGCCCCATCCAGTCGGCGTTGTTGACCAGCACAGGGGCCGCCAGCCCCTCGCTCGCGGGCAGCAGCGCCCGGATCTGGGCGGACAGGCTGGCCACCCAGCCCTGCACGGTTTCGCTGCTGTTGAGGCTGCGCTCGGTCGCCTTGAAGCTGGGATCGCCGATGAGGCCGGTGGCGCCCCCCACCAGGGCCACAGGGGTGTGGCCCGCGAGCTGGAAGCGGCGCAGCATCAAGAGCGGCACCAGATGGCCTATGTGCAGGCTGCCAGCGGTGGGATCGAAGCCGCAATAGAGGGTGCGCGGCGTGGCGAGGTGGGAGGCCAGCGCCACCGGGTCGGACATCTGGGCCACCAGGCCGCGCTCAGCAAGATCATCAAGCAAATGGGGGTCGATCATGGGGTCTCCAACAGCAGGGGAAAGTCGCCATACTCGCCCCTATGACTGGTGGCGGATATGTCCCCCAGGGGACAGTTTTGCCACTCTCGTGCTAGCATCCCGCCCATATCGGGGTGCTTTCCCCGCCAGCCGGAGCCCATCGCCATGAGCCAGCCCCTCGCCACAGACTCGCTGACCCAGAGCCTGACCGCCGTCGTCGATGCCCTGCACAGCCCGGCCTTTGCGGCGGCCCTGGTGCGCCTCATCCAGCAGCAGGTGGCGTTCGACTGCGCCCTGCTGCTCGGGGTGGGACAGCGTCCCGTCTACCTCCATGACAACCTGAGCCACCAGCGGGCTCTGCTGTTTGATCGCTACCTCACCAGCCACTTCAGCCAGGATCCCTTTATGCTGGCGCTTCAGGACGGCCTCCCCGCCGGGGTCTGGACCCTGGCACAGGTGTCCAAGGGGCGGCTCGATCCCGAATACCGCCACCACTTCTATCAGGCCACCGGCTGGCAGGAGGAGGTGGGGCTGATCCTGCCGGTGCGCAGCGGTCTCACCCTGATGCTGTTTCTGGGCCGCCTCGACAAGCGCCAGAGCCTTAGTCCACAGGAGCGGGCCAGGCTGGAAGCCTTGTTCCCCCTGGTGCACTCCCTGTGCCGCCAGCAGTGGAGCCAAAGCCTGCCACTGCTGGCCCAGAGCGCGGCGACGAGAGCCACGGATGGTGCGGCGAAAGGTGCAGCCAAGAGTACGGCAAAGGATGGGATGCAAGGCGTAGCGGCCAGCCTGGACGGCGCCAGCCTCAAGGCCGCAGTGGAGCAGGCGATGAGCAGCGTGGGCGGAGACAGGCTCACCCGCCGGGAGCGGCAGGTGGCGAGCCTGCTGCTGCAGGGGCTGGACACGGAGGGAATCGCCGCCGAACTCGGCATCGGCAGCGGCACCGTGAAGAATCACCGCAAGCACCTCTACGGCAAGCTGCGGCTCGGCTCCCGGGCCGAGCTGTTCAGCCTCTTTCTCAACCACCTCATCACCACATCGACGAGCTAGCGCCCCACCATTGGCCTGAGCCCATCACAGTACAGCCCTGCCACCTTGGTGATTCAAGATGGCTGCCACCCCTGGTAGCTGGTGAGGCAATAGCCTCTCGCCGCGATCAACTCAGGCAAGGCCGGATCGGTGAGGATGGCCAGCTCGGTGAGCCTGGGTTGGTGATAAGCGCTGCGCTGCACCTCGAGATCGATAAAGGCGGGGTGGCACATGATCTCCAGGGAGTTGACCCCCTGTTCATTGGCGTCATCCAGCAGTTGCAGCAACAGCTCCCGGGTGAGTGACTCACCATAGAAGCGGCTGTCAAAACGCTGGCAACTGAGCTCATGGTTGACGGTCAGGCCGTGGCGGCGCACCTCCTCCCGATCGATGCGCATAGGGATGCCCTGCTGGCGGGCGAAAGCTTCCACCAGCGGATAGAGGCTCGGCAGCATATGCACATGGTGATGGCTGTCGATGTGGCTGGGCGAGCGGCCAAACAGGGTGACGAAACGATCGAACTGCTGCCTGAGCTCTTCCATGATTTCCCTTGCGACCAGCAGGCCCTGCTCGCTTTTTTGCCAGATGCTCTTGTCCAACTCCCCCTGGGCATTGACCAGGCAGGAGAGAGGAGAGAGCGGCTTGCCCCAAGTGAGCACGAAGTGCAGCCCGATGGGCAAGTCCGGGAAGCGTTTGGCCAGCCAGGCCGCATGCGCTATGGCCGGGGAATTGACCATGGCGGTGGTCGAGCTGACCACTCCATGTTCGAAGGCCTCCACTATGCCGTAGCTCTGAGCTGGGCAGAGACCAAAGTCGTCGGCGTTGATAATCAATCGTTTATGCATCTCTATCTCCTGTATTGCCCCGCCGATGATCAACGGGGCCCGGTGTTCTCAGGCGAGATCCGCAATGGCGGCGGCAAACTTGGGCAGGTGCTCGCGGTGTGCCAGCAGCAGCTCCTGGGCAACGGTTTTTGCCTCGTTGTCCGAGTGGATCAGCGGATTGAGGTTCATGGCCAGCAGCAGGTCATCGAAGGAGCCGCTCAAGGCAGCCTGGGAGGCGGCAATCTCGAAGCTCTTGATGAGGTGAATGAGCCCGTTGACCTTGTCGTCGAAGCGGGTGAGGCGCGGGTGAGGAATGGCGCCATCACGGCCCACCAGGCAGGTCATCTCGACGGTCCAGTCGGCCGGAATGTTGGTGACATGGCCATGGTGGGGGATGATCACATACTGTTCGCTGCGCTTGTCGTTATGGATGGCGCTGATCACCTCGCAGGCCGCATCCGAGTAGTAGGCGCCACCGCGCAGCTCCAGCTCCTTGGGCTTCTCGTCGAGTTCTGGGTTCTGGTAGAGCTCAAACAGCGTTTTCTCGACTTGTCGCACCACCTGGGCCCGGGCGCCGCCCTTGTAGAACTCGCCCATCTCGATCCCCAGCATCTCTTTCTCTTTGAAGTAGTAACGCAGGTAGGAGCAGGGCAACAGGCGCAGTCCGCGCATCAGGCTCGCATCGAAGGGCAGATCGAAGATGTTCTTGACCGAGCTGGAACTGGTGAGGCTGCCGTCTATCACCCCCTCGAGCAGTTCATCGAAACGCGATACCCCATTGACCAGCACGTCGCCGATGAACACCAGGTGATTGAGACCGAAAATGTCGATGGAGAGGGCGTCCTCTGTGGTGACCTTGAGGGCGTCGCGCACAAACATCTGCATGCCGACCGGAATGTTGCACACCCCGATGAAGCGGCGGAACTGGGTGTGGCGATGCACGGCTTCGGTCACCATGCCAGCCGGATTGGTGAAGTTGATGAGCCAGGCATCCGGGCAGATCTCTTCCACATCGCGGATGATGTCGAAAATGACGGGGATGGTGCGCAGCCCCTTGAACAGGCCGCCCGCACCATTGGTCTCCTGGCCCAGCAGACCGTGGCTGAGGGGAATGCGCTCGTCTTTTTCCCGGGCTTGCAGCTGGCCGACCCGCAGCTGGGTGGTGACGAAGCTGGCGCCTTGCAGCGCGGCGCGGCGATCCAACGTCTTGTGCAGCGTCATGGGGATGCCGGCTTTCTGGATCATGCGCTGGCAAAGGTCGAAAATGATGTCCAGTTTCTCCTGGCCTTCGGGGACATCGACCAGCCACAGCTCGTCGATGGGCAGCTCGGCGTAGCGTTTGATGAAGCCATCGACCAGCTCCGGGGTATAGCTGCTGCCACCACCTATGGTGACCACTTTAAGCGTCTTGTTCATAAACACCTCTTTCATCATTCTCGAATAGGTTGAATAAGGGGCCGCAGCCACCTGTGGCAGGGGCCGGTCAATCTGGGTCAGCGGTTTTGCCGCACATGGTTTTTTAAAAATACGGCTCGCCAATCTCAGGCCGGGGTTTCAAATTTCGGATAGAGATATTTTCGGTAACTGCCCGGGGTAAAGGAGGTCAACTTCTTGAAGTTTTTGATAAAGAGGCTGACATCGTTGTAGCCGGTCTCGAAGGCGATGTCGGCCACAGAGTCGTTGGTGACTTCCAGCTGCATCTTGGCGTAGTTGACCCGGATCTCGTTGATGATCTGCATCGGCGTCTTGTTGTAGTAACGCCGGGTGGCACGGGTCAGGTACTCCTGGCTCTTGCCGGAGAGATGGATCAGATTGGCCAGGGCATCGTCGGCAAACAACGAGCGATCGTGCATGCGCTCTACCGCCTCATGGAGCCAGAGTGGAAGATCCTCGCTGGCCGAGGCGTCCTTGTAGTGACGCAGCCGGTTCATCACCGAGTAGGTCACCACTTCGAGAAATTCGGTCAGCGCCTCTTCCCTGAAGCCGGGAGAAACCAGTACCGACTCGATATAACTCAGGAATTCATGCTTGAGCGGATAGGCCTGGGACGCCACGAAGTGTTCCGGCAGCAGGTACTTGAAGTGCTGGTCAAAGTAGCTGCGGCTGATCCCGACGTTGAAGATCCGGGTGGTACCGAACTCGTAGAAGCTCTGATGGGATGAGCCCAGCGGAATGAACACCAGATCGCCGCGCTCGAGCAGTACCCGCTTGCCGTTGACCTCCTGATAGTAACGGCCGGTCAACACCAGGGTGAATTCGTAATAGTCGTGCTGATGCAAACCGGTACCGCTCACCTGCTTGTTGTAGATGAACATGTGAAAGGGTCTGTTGTTGAACAGCTCGTTTTCCCGGATGGTCTTGACGCTCATTATTCGCCCCCTATGGCTGGCCGATGCCGCTGTTATTTGCCGAGCAGTTTTTCGTGCACGTCGATGAGCTCGTTGATCAGCTCCCGCGCCAGCATGGAGGTCATCAGGTGATCCTGGGCGTGAACAAGTACCAGAGTAACCGGGACCTTGCCCTCGCCCTGATCGCTCTCAATCAGCTGGGTCTGCACCAAGTGGGCGGCGTTGAGGGCCTCGCGGGATTGGGTCATCAGCAGGCGGGCGGCGGCTATGTCGCCCTCCTTGGCCTTCTTCAGGGCGTTGTAGGCCAGGCTGCGTGCCTGCCCCGAGTTGATGATGAGTCCCATCACCACCTCTTCCATGTCATCGCAAGTCGTGGTCTCTGCCTCTATGTTGTCCATATCGAACATCTCTTTATCCTCTTGATTACAGCTAGTTAATTGAAAGCGGTTTAATGGAATCCCACTTAATTGAAACCATGGTTGCGTGCCACCTCGGCAAACCAATAACCGCTCTTCTTGATGGTGCGGGTCTGGCTGTCAAGATCCAGCCGGATCAGGCCATAGCGGTTCTTGTAGGCATTGAGCCAGGACCAGTTGTCGATGAAGGTCCAGAGGTGATAACCGCAGCAGGCGCTACCCTCTTGCAGGCCGCGATGCAGCCACTCGAGGTGACCACGAATGAAGTCGATGCGGTAGTCATCCTCTACCCGCCCTTCGGGCCCGATGAAGCGCTCTTCCCCTTCGACCCCCATGCCATTTTCCGAGATGTAGCAGCGGGGGTTGCCATAGCCCAGGCGCAGCTCGGTGAGGATGTCGTAGATCCCTTTCTCATAGATCTCCCAGCCCCGGTGCGGGTTCATCTTGCGACCCGGCATCTCATAGAAATCGAACAGATCTTCGGGGGTACGCGGCGCCCCCGAGCAGACTTGATCCTTGGCCTTGACTCGCCGTGGCTGGTAGTAGTTGATCCCCAGCCAATCCACCCGTCCGGCACTGATTAGCGCCTTGTCACCTGCTTCCACCGCAGGCAGCAAATCATGCTGGCGCAGCAAGGCAACCAGCTCGGGGTCATAGCCCCCTTTCAGAGCCGGATCGAGGAAGCTCTTGTTGAGCAGCAAGTCGGCCCAGCGCGCCGCCTGGCGATCTGCCGCCGAATCGGATCTGGGGTAGGTGGGGCTCAGGTTCAGGATGATGCCAATCTCGCCGCTGGCACGGGCATCGCGAAAGGCCTTGACCGCACCGGCGTGGGCCAGGGCTGTGTGATAGGCGACCGTGACGGCGCGACGAAAATCCACCACACAGGGGTAGTGGAAGTGGCCGAGGTAACCACACTCGACCGGCACTATGGGTTCGTTGAAGGTAAACCAGTGCTTGATCCGTGAGCCGAACAGTTCGAAGCACAGGCTGGCGTAACGCACATAGGCCGCTACCACGTCCCGGCTCTCCCAACCGCCTAGCTCCTGCATGCACAGCGGCATGTCGAAGTGGTAGAGATTGATGAAGGGGGTGATCCCCTCGGCCAGCAAGCGGTCAAAGACGGCATGGTAGAAAGCGACGGCCTGCTGATTGACCTCGCCCGTCCCGTCCGGGATCAGTCGGGACCAGGAGATGGAGGTACGAAAACTGTTGTGATTGAGCTGCTTGAGCAGTGCGATGTCGCTCTCGAAACGATCATAGAAGGTCGAGGCTTGCGCCGGGCCTATGCCCTGGTGGAAGCGCGTCGGCTCAATGGCGTGCCAGTAGTCAAAGATGTTGTCGGACTTGCCATCTCGGCTGGAGGCTCCCTCCGTCTGGGGCGCCGAGCTGGCGCTGCCCCACCAAAAATCGTCCGCAAAGCGATACGTCATCTTCTTCTCCTTCGGCTTGAAGAGGGAGGAGCCAGGCTCCTCCCGGGAGTGTCATCAGAATTTCAGGGCCAGCGCGATATCCTCTTCGCTCTCCTGTTCTTCCTCGATAACGGCCTGGGCCTTGTTGGCAATCAGCACGAAGGGGACATACATCAGGGTGGCTATCCCCAGGTTGAATATCGCCAGCAGGGCCGCGGCTATGCTGCCGTTGGTGTTGAAGAAGGCCCCCAATCCGGCTGGCATGGTCCAGGGCGCCATGTTGGTGATGGGCGGGATAAAGCCGGTGTTGTAGGCAAACAGGGTGATGGTCGCCAGCACCGGTTGCACCATCACGAAGGGGATGAGCAACACAGGGTTCATGATGACCGGCAGGCCAAACAGGATGGGCTCGTTGATCTGGAAGATGCCGGCGGGCATGCCCAGTTTGGCCACCTGACGGTAGTCATCGCGACGGGACACCATAAACACTGCGAGGATGAGGCCTAGCGTTGCACCCGTACCACCGAGGAAGATGTAGGAGTCGAGCATCGGCTTGGTCCAGACGTGGAAGGTCTTGCCGGCGGCGATGGCGGCTTCAACGGAGCCGTATTGGGTATAGAGGGCGACGTTTTCCAGGGTGAAGGGCACCAGAATGCCGTTCTCCAGTGCCGATAGCGCCAAAGAACCATGGACCCCAAAGAACCAGAGCAGCGGGGAGAAGAGCACATAGACCCAGCCGACCAGGCCACCCATGTTGGACAGGGGGGTGGAGATGGTGTCCATGATGATCTGGTGGAAGTTGGTGCCCTCTGTCTGGAGCAGGTAAGCGACTATCCCCATGATGGAGAGGATGATGAAGCCGGGGATCAGCGCCGAGAAGGAGCGTGCTACCGAGGTCGGTACGCTGTCAGGCAGGCGGATCACCCAGTTGCGACGAATGACGAAGGCAAACATCTCGGCCGAGACGAGACCAATGATCATGCCGGAGATGATGTTGGCACCACCCAGCCAGTTGGCGCCGACCGCATAGGCCTCACCGACGCTGAAGGGGGTGACCGTCATGAAGGCGGCGACCGAGAGCAGACCGGCCGAAAGGGGATCAACCTTGCGCTCCTCTGCCATGGCATGGCCGATGAAGAAGGGAGCCATCAGGGACATGATCCCCAGGGTGCCGTTGTAGACGCTGCCACCTATGCTCTTGAAGCCGTCCAGGGTGGCTATGGTGGCGGGATCGAGTCGCACCCCCATGGAGTAGAAGAAGGATCCCTCCCCAAAACTCAGGAAGACGTTGTTGATCAGGACAAACATGGCCCCGGCCAGGGTCAGGGGCATCAGTTTGATGAAGCCATTCTTGATGGCGTTGACATGAGGCTGCTTACCCAGCTTGACGGCAATGGGCAATATGGCCTTTTCCAGCGATGCGATTATGGTGCTCACGGTGTTCTCCTTACTGAGTGAGGCTCTTCTTGATAGATGCGACGGCGGCCTTGAGGACCCCTAACCCATCGACCTTGCCATAGAGCAGGGAGTCGATGACTTCGACCGGCTTGCCCGGCAACAGGGCCTGGATTTCCGGCAACATGTAGGCAATCTGCGGGCCCAACAGCACCAGATCCGCATCCTGACCCTTCTCGGCTGCCAGGGTTTCCGGGTAGGCATCTATCTCCACGGGCACATCATATTTCTCAGCCTGCGCCTTCATCTTCGAGACCAGCAGTGACGTCGACATCCCGGCAGAGCAAAACAGGTAAATACGCTTCTTTCCCATAACCATTTCCCTCAACACTTGAAACCAGATGAATAGATCGGCCGAGATGGTTGCCTGTCGCGCTATCAACACAAATCAATCATCTCCAATTGACCTCATTGTACCGACCACTGTGCTCCAGCTGGTATTTCGATACTTATATCAATTGTCTCGGGTTGACCCTCGGTTTTGTCGTTGCTCACATTTCTGATGGGCAGGCTCAGAGGTAATGAGGTGAAAAGAGGATATCCACCTTGGTTTAATCTTTATTTTTCAGTCAGTTACTTTTTGCGTTTGGAAGTAGGTCGAAATCTGGATGGAAAAGATCAATAACGGGTGGCAGCTCACATTTCACAAGCGATGCAACCTGATTGATATTCAGCTTTGCTGGGGGGCTTGGCCATTTTTTCAGCGCGATGCGCACTCATTGACTATTGGCTGCAGATAAGTTGCTGGGTGAGGCAAGCTGTTGCCGTATTGAGCGGGTTGGTGGGGAGGGTGTACATAGTCACTATCGGGAGGGGACGTGGCGGTAAGTGAGGGCTGAGGGAGTCAGGGTAGTGAGGAGAGAGGGCGCAAAGGATGAGAAAGCCCCCCCCCGCGGGGGGCCGGGGGGGGGGGGGGGGGGGGTTTTTACGGCCCAGGAT
>NZ_JASATR010000033.1:0-21373 GCF_038440395.1 Aeromonas sp. OTU364 | reverse complement strand
TGGCATCCAGCGCGATGGCGAGGTCCGGGGCTGTGCTGTCCACGCTGCCATCGTCGGTGGCGGTGCCGGTATTACCGGCAGAATCGGTCACGCTGGCAGTCACGTCATAGCCGCCGTTCGGCAGAGGGGTCCCCACATCCACGCTGAAGCTGCCATCCGGATTGACAGTGGTGATCAGGGTCTGCTGGTTGCCGTTGGCGTCGGTCACCACCAGGGTCACTGTGCTCCCCGCCGGGGCATCCGTGGTACCGGTCAGGGTTGGAGTCGTGTCATTGGTATTGTCAGGGGCCGACACAGTGATCACCGGCGGCACCAGGTCGATCAACAGATCTTCCTCACCCGCGAACGCATCGCCAACAACCCCCGTGTCGGTCTGGGTAGCGGTATCAAAACCCGCCGCCGCTATGGTGGCATCACCGGTTCTGTCGATGGTGATGAAGCCGCCGTTGCCGCTGGCACCCGCAACGCCGCCCACGTTGCCCGCAGCGGGTGCCCCGCCCGCCGCCGACGCTTCAAATGCCTGGGTCGGGTCAGTCCCCGCCAGAATCGCCTGCTGCAGGGCGGCGATGTCGTCAGGTACATTCCCCTGCCCCTGCCGTGCCAGCTGGGGCTCTTCAGAGTCGGGAGTGTTGCTCGGGCTTAGGGTGAAGGTGGTCTCCCCCCCCTGGAAGCTGGCCCCCTCAGGAGCGAGCAATACGGCATCCTTGGGCAGCACATCGCCTTCAGAAAGAAGCGTCTGGCTCCCGTCAGCGGCAACCAGATAGACTTTGCCTTGCAATTGGGTAACGACGACATCTTGATCCAGTACGATGCTCTTGCTGCTCATGGTTTCTCCTGAAATATCAATGGGCATAGATTTCCAGCCTCCAATGTGCCCGTTAGTACGACCAGATACCAGTGAGAAAAATCGAACGAACAGACCGAAATGAGGCTTGGATTCGCGCCGAAAACGAAGGGTGTTTGAAGGGTAATAAAATTAGTTAAATCAATATCATCAAAAATGGCAGCATCAAGATGGGAGCCTTATTGGCTCCCATTTCATGTCGACTCAGGCCCCGGCCCAGAGCAGGATGGCCAGCAGCTGGGGAGAGATGATCCGCAGGAACATCACCAGGGGGTAGACGGTCGCGTATGACAGGGCGCTGGCGCCACTGGTGGGGTGCATGCCGTTGGCGAAGGCCAGGGCGGGAGGATCCGTCATGGAGCCGGCCAACAGACCGCACAGGGTGAGGTAATTGACCTTGCCATAGTGGCGCGCCAGCACCCCGACCACCAGCAGCGGGATCAGGGTGATGGCCACGCCATACATCATCCAGGCGGGACCATCCCCGTTGATCAGTGTGTCGATGAAGCCGGCCCCTGACTTGAACCCCACCACCGCCAGGAACAGCACTATGCCTATCTCCCGCAGCGCCAGGTTGGCGCTCGGCGGCATGAACCAGTAGAGCTTGCCGATGCTGCCGATGCGCGACAGGATGAGGGCCACCACCAGGGGGCCACCCGCCAGACCCAGTTTGAGGGCCGCCGGGAAGCCCGGCAGGTAGAAGGGAATGGAGCCGAGCAATACCCCCAATCCAATGCCGATGAAGACCGGCAGCATCTGCACCTGCTGCAGTTTCTGCTGGACGTTGCCGACCACGCTGGTCACGGCCTCGATGGCATCTAGCCGCCCCACCAGGTTCAGGATGTCGCCAAACTGCAGGCTGGTCTGGCTGGTCGGAACCAGCTCGATGCCGGCCCGGTTCAGACGCGAGATGACCACATCGTATTTCTGCTTGATGTCGAGATCCCGGATCCGTTTGCCGAGCACCTGCTCGTTGGTGACCACCACCCGCTCGACCCGCAGATCCGTTCCCCGGGTGGAGAGGGAGGTATCCACCTCCTCCCCGAGCACCAGCAGCACCTTGTGCAGGGCGTGGCGCTCCCCCACCAGGTGCAGCAGATCGCCGAGCTCGATGCGCGAGTCGGGCTTGGGCACCATCAGTTCGTCACCGCGCTTGAGGCGGGAGCAGATGACATCGGCCTCGTCCAGGCTCGGGATCTCGCGAAGCATCAGGCCGTGCATGTTGGGGTTGCGCACCGCGATATTGATGGTCTGCAGGCTCTCCTTGGTCTTGCCCGCCTGTTGTTCGAACGCGGCGGCTTCTTCGTCGATCTTGACGTGAAAGAACATGCGAATGAGCCACATGGTGAGCAGGATCCCGCAGATCCCGAACGGGTAGGCCACCGCATAGCCCATCCCCATCAGGCCGGTGGAGCCCGGATCCGCCCCAAGCTCCGCCAGTATCTGCTGGCCCGCCCCCAGCGAAGGGGTGTTGGTCACGGCGCCGGAGAAGACCCCGAGGATCACCGGCAGCGGCACGTCGAACAACTGGTGCAGCGCCGCAGCCACCACGCAGCCGAGCAGCACCAGCAGGGCGGCGAAGCCATTGAGCTTGAGCCCCGAGCTGCGCAGGGAAGAGAAGAAGCCGGGCCCGACCTGGATGCCTATGGTGTAGACGAACAGGATCAGACCAAATTCTTGAATGAAATGAAGTGTTTGCTCATCCAGCTTCAGGCCGGAGAGCCCGGCAAAATGCCCCACTATGATGCCGCCGAACAGCACACCGCCAATCCCCAAACCAACGCCATAGACTCGCCAGTTTCCCAGCCAGAGTCCCAGCACCGCCACCAGCGACAACATGCTGATGGAAAGCGCGATCTCACTCATTTTTGCATCCTTTCCAAGCTGAACTGACCCTAGCTTGTCAGCAAACGAAGGGGGCAACTGTGGGGTGCCGCACGAATTCAGGCTTTCATGGGTGCAAAAATACCAATTAAGGGTTAATCAGGCGACATAGCCATAGATGGCCACAAAGTGACAGAGGCTCCCGCCCAGCACGAACAGATGCCAGATGGCGTGGTTGTAGGGGATCTGCCTGGCCATGTAGAAGAGGGTGCCCAGGCTGTAGATAAGCCCGCCAAGCCCCAGCAGCAGGAGCCCGGTGCCATCCAGATGGAGATAGAGCTGATAGACGACCACCAGGGACAGCCAGCCCAGCATCAGATAGGTGAACAGTGACAGGCGCTTGAAGCGGTTGATGAACAGGAGCTTGAATACCACCCCGGCCAGGGCCAGCCCCCAGATCACCACCATCAAGCCCTGCGCCAGCGGGGTATCGAGCGCCACCAGCAGGAAGGGGGTGTAGGTACCGGCGATCAGCAGATAGATGGCGCAGTGGTCAAGCAGCTTGCACCGGCGTCTGGCCACCGCCGATCCCATGCTGTGGTAGAGGGTCGAGGCGAGATAGAGCAGCACCAGGCTGGTGCCGTAGAGGCCGTAGCTCAGCAAGGCCTGGGGACCCTGATCCCAGCCCTTGTGCAGCAGCAGGATCAGGCCGATGATCCCCAGCAGCAACCCCAGCCCGTGGCTGAGACGATTGGCCCACTCTTCCCGTGGGGAATACCCCGTCACATCCGTCATCACCACCTCCAGCCAAAACCCGATCCACTCTAGCGGCCGACGTTTCAGGCTACAAGTGTTAGCTCAAAATAAAAAGGGGTCAGCTCATGGGGAGTCCCGCCGTCAGGAGGTGGCTGTTCCCCCCGCCCCTTTGGTGTATGCTCTGCGGCCGACGCCACCCGCGCAGATGGCCGTGTCTGTCCGGCACGGCGCGCGCCCGGTACTTTCTGCCCGACAGGCTGGTCTGGAGAACCTGATGAAGCTGACTGAACTGTTTACACAACCGGATCCTGACTTCGGCCAGGCCATGACGGCCCTGCTGGAGACCTTCCATCACTCGGATGACAGTCAGGCCCCCTATCAGCGCGACAGTTTCGTCCATCAGCTCGATCAGTCGTCCATGCCCGCCAGCGGCATAAGCACGACAGAGTACCTCACGCGTCTCGCCGCCCTGGTACCCGGCGCCTCCCATCTCACCTCGCCCCACTACATGGGACACATGACGGCGCCCCTGCCGGCCTTCACCGCCGAGCTCTCCCGGCTGCTGGTGATGCTCAACCAGAATCCGATGAAGATGGAGTCCTCCCGTCTGCTCAGCTTCCTGGAGCGGGAGGTGCTGGCCAAGCTGCACCGCCTCGTCTATCAGGAGAACGACGGCTTTTACGCGGCGCAGATGCATGCCAAGGATGCCGCCCTCGGGGTCATGACCAGCGGTGGCACCATAGCCAACGTCACCGCCCTCTGGCTGGCCCGCAACCGGGCCTGTGGCGACGATCTGTTTTCCCTCTACGAGCAGGGCTACCGCGGCGCCGTGATCCTGGGATCCCGGCTGATGCACTACTCCTTCGACAAGGGGATGGATCTGCTGGGGCTGGGGGCTTGCCGCGTCTGGCGTCTCGAGACGGATGCCGACAACCGGCTCTGTCTCTCGGCCCTCGAGCATGCGCTGGTTCGATGCCGGGAGCAAAAGCTCAAGGTGCTGGCCCTGGTGGGGGTCGCCGGCAGCACGGACTTCGGCTCCATCGATCCCCTGCCCGAGCTCGCCGCCATCGCCCGGCGCGAGCAGATCCACTTTCACGTGGATGCCGCCTGGGGCGGCCCTACCCTGTTTTCCCCTCGCTATCAGGGCCTGCTGGATGGCATAGCACAGGCCGATACCGTGACCCTGGACGGCCACAAGCAGCTGCTGGTGCCGCTCGGTACCGGCATGCTGCTCTGCCGCCAGCCGAACCTGATGATGACGGTGAAGCGGGAGGCCCCCTACGCCATTCGCGCCAGCTCCTTCGATCAGGGCCGCTTCACCCTGGAGGGCACCCGTCCCGCCAACGCGCTCTATCTGGATGCCGCCTTCCAACTGTTGGGCCAACAGGGCTATGCCCAGCTTATCGACGCCAATTACGACAGGGCACGGCGGATGGCTGAGCTCATCGATGCCCACCCCGCCTTCGAGCTGATGTCGGCACCCGTGATGAACCTGCTCTCCTATCGCTGCATTCCGCCTCACCTGCAGGGCAAGACCCTGGACGAGGCGGCCAACGAGCAGATCAACACCTTCAACGTGGCGTTGCAAAAGGCCCAGCGCGCCGAGGGGCACAGCTTCGTCTCCCGCACCCAGCGGGCGGTGAGCCGCTACGGCGCACAGCCGCTCACCCTGCTGCGCGCCGTCCTGCTCAATCCCCTCATCGAGGAGCGCCATATCCGCGGCTTGCTGGATGACCAGCTGCGGCTCGGCAGCCTCGTTGCCAGCCAGCTGTTCGACCAGACAGAACAACCAGGATCTGTGGCATAGGACAGCAAGTGCCATCCTTAGGGTGGCGACCCCGCAGTGGGGAACTGCATACTAAATGAACGGTCTTATTCATTTGCCGTTGCCTAACGGGCAGGTACACTGAGTGAAATTTTGAGGTTAGAGCCCAGCATGAAGCAGTTTATTGAATTCATTCCCCTGATCGTCTTCTTCGCGGTCTACAAGTTCTACGACATCTACACCGCCACCGGCGCCCTGGTGGTCGTCACCGGTCTCCAGCTGCTCTACAGCTGGGTGCGGTATCGCAAGGTCGAGAAGATGCAGCTGTTTACCTTCCTGCTGGTCGGTTTCTTCGGCGGCCTCACCGTCTTCTTCCACGACGACACCTTCATCAAGTGGAAGGTGACCGTCATCAATGCACTCTTTGCCCTGGCCCTGCTCATCAGCCGCTACGGCTTTGGCAAGAATCTCATCAAGCAGATGCTGGCCAAGGAGCTGCAAGCCCCCGACCGCGTCTGGGACAAGGTCAACCTCGGCTGGGTCGGCTTCTTCGCCCTCTGCGGCCTGCTCAACCTCTATGTGGCCTTCAACCTCTCCCAGGAGATGTGGGTCAACTTCAAGGTCTTCGGTCTGCTGGGCATGACGCTGGTGTTCACCCTGCTGAGCGGCGTCTACCTCTATCGCCACATGCCGGCCGAGCAAAAAGCAGAACAGAAAAAATAACCGCAATCAGAAAAGGACCCTCTCATGTGGTATCTCATCTACTCCGAAGATGTCGCCGGCAGCCTGCCCCAGCGCAAGCTGGCTCGCCCTGCCCACCTCGCCCGTCTGCAGGCGCTGCAGGATGAGGGGCGCCTGCTGACGGCCGGCCCCAATCCGGCTATAGATGCCGAGGACCCGGCCGATGCGGGCTTCACCGGCAGCACAGTCATCGCCGAATTCTCCAGCCAGGCCGACGCCAAGGCCTGGGCCGATGCCGACCCATATGTGGCGGCTGGCGTCTATGCCAGGGTGACCATCAAGCCGTTCAAGAAGGTGTTCTGAACCGGGCCCGGTTCGCATCATTTTGAGCGCGAGAATGTAAAAGGCCGGACACTGTCCGGCCTTTTTACATCTGCGCGCCCTGGCAGCGGCAATCAGGCCCGCGCCACAAACCAGGGGTTGAGGATATCCGGCTTGTTGTAGGCAAGCGCTGAGCCATCGAGCTGGGTCACGGACCCACCCGCCCCTTCCAGCACCGCCTGCGCCGCCGCCGTATCCCACTCGCAGGTGGGGGCGAGGCGCGGATAGAGCTCGGCGCCCCCTTCGGCGATGATGCAGAACTTGAGTGAGCTGCCCATGGAGACCAGTTCTACTTCACCGAGCGGCGCCAGGTAATCCAAGGTTGCCTGAGAGAGATGGTTGCGGCTGCCCACCACCCGCCATGTTTCCCCATCGCTATGGGGGCGGGTCTGAATGGCTTTATGCGTGCCATCGGCAACACGCCAGGCCCCGACCCCCTTGCCGCCATACCAGAGCCGGTCCAGCACAGGGGCATAGACCAGCCCCCAGACCGGCCTGCCCTCCTCGATCAGCGCAATGTTCACGGTGAACTCGCCGTTGCGGGAGACGAACTCCTTGGTGCCATCCAGCGGGTCCACCAGCCAGTAGCGGGACCAGCCGAGCCGCGCCTGCATCGTCTCGGCGTCCGACTCTTCCGACAGCACAGGGATATCCGGCGTCAACCGGGTCAGCGTCTGTACTATCACCTCGTGCGCCCCCTGATCGGCGGCGGTGAGCGGACTCTCGTCCTGCTTGTACTCCACCACGAAGGGTTCACGGTAGATGGTCAGGATGGCGTCACCGGCGGCGCGGGCGATGGGCTCCAGTGCGGAAATGGCGGGTAAGAACATAGAAAAGACATCTCGCTCAAGTGGTTAGCCAGTGTATCTGCTTCAGACCTGTCTGGCTTATAGCCGATTTGCCTGAGTTATTCCTTGCTAGTTCTGACAGACAAAAAGTGGCGCAATACGACTAATGATAAATGTGCGATTAACGCAACATAAGGACATGAAGCAATGAACCGAAAGACTCTGATCGCCGCCCTGCTGCTGGGCTGTCTGCCCCTGTTGAGTCAGCCTCTGCTGGCCGCCGACAAGCCGGCTGCCAAGCCGGCCACCACGGTCACCAGCGCCAAGGAGGCTGGCAAGATCAACCTCAATACCGCCAGTGCCGATGAACTCGCGGCGCTGAAGGGCGTTGGCGAGAAGAAGGCGCAAGCCATCGTCGATTACCGCGAGAAGCAGGGCAAGTTCACTACTGTGGATCAGCTGGCGGAGGTGAGCGGCATAGGGCCCGCCACCCTGGATGCGAACCGGGACATGATTATCGTCAAGTAACCGGTTTGAATCCCTGTCATCCTGAGGGCAGCCTGTGGCTGCCCTATTTTTCTTCGGGTATCATGAGCGCACTTAGTATCCTCGGACTCATTCCATGAAAAAGACACCGCTCGTTGTTCGCAAGGCCGTCCTCCCCGTTGCCGGTCTGGGTACCCGCATGCTGCCCGCCACCAAGGCCATCCCCAAAGAGATGCTGCCGGTGGTCGACAAGCCGCTGATCCAGTATGTGGTGCGCGAGGCCATCGCCGCCGGCATCAAGGAGATCATCCTGGTGACCCACTCCAGCAAGAACTCCATCGAGAACCATTTCGACAAGAGCTTCGAGCTGGAGGCGACCCTGGAGAAGCGGGTCAAGCGTCAGCTGCTGGAAGAGGTGCAGCACATCTGCCCGAAAGACGTCACCATCATGCACGTGCGCCAGGGCGAGGCCAAGGGTCTGGGCCATGCGGTGCTGTGCGCCCGCCCGCTGATCGGGGATCACCCCTTCGCCGTGCTGCTGCCTGACGTGCTGATCGACGAGGTGGCGAGCGATCTCAAGCAGGACAACCTGGCCGAGATGGTGCACATGTTCGAGGCGGACCAGATCAGCCAGATCATGGTGGAAGCCGTCCCCGAGAGCGAAGTGGACAAATACGGCATCGCCGACATCAAGGGCGAGGCCCTGAGCGCCGGCATGTCACTGCCGATGCAGGCCATCGTCGAGAAGCCGCCGCGCGACGAGGCACCCTCCAACCTGGCCGTGGTCGGCCGCTATGTGCTCTCCGCCAACATCTGGCCCTTGCTGGAGAAGACCCCCGCCGGGGCGGGCGACGAGATCCAGCTGACCGATGCCATCGCCATGCTGATGGAGAAGGAGCAGGTCAATGCCTACTTCATGAAGGGTCGCAGCCACGATTGCGGCAGCAAGCTGGGTTACATGAAGGCCAACGTGGAATATGCGGTGCGCCACCGCGAACTGGACGGCGAATTTACCGCTTGGCTCAAGCAGTTCGTCAAACAGTTGTAATTGCTGAAAATTCACACAATTCACAGAATAAAAGACTGGGCATCATTCGATGCCCATTTTCATTTTATAAACAAAAATTCAACCATTGATAGATAAAATATCGTCAAAAGCTCTCGTTGTAATTCAATCCTGCTTGTTTTATAAGGAATATGGCTTGTTCCTAGCCCTTGCATAAAATTTCTAAAAAAATATAAGACACAGGTGGAAGTTCCAATGAATAACCCGTCCAAAGGGACCTTTTTAGGTCACCCTAAAGGGCTCTTTTTGCTCTTTAGTACCGAACTCTGGGAGAGATTCTCCTACTACGGCATGCGTGCCGTGCTCGTCCTCTATCTGACCGACATGACGGCCAACGGCGGCATGGGCTGGACCCAGGCCGACGCCCTCAAGCTGTACGGCATCTATACCGGTCTGGTCTACATCACCCCGATCATCGGGGGCTGGCTGGCCGACACCTTCCTCGGTCAACGCCGCGCCATCCTGATCGGTGCCATCTTCATGGCCGCGGGTCAGTTTACCCTGGCCCTGCCCCACGCCATGTTCCCGGACATGGTCAACACCGTCTTCTACGCAGGCCTTGGCTTGCTGATCCTGGGTAACGGCCTGTTCAAACCGAACATCTCCACCATGGTGGGCGACCTGTATCAGGAAGGTGACCACCGTCGTGACGGTGCCTTCACCATCTTCTACATGGGCATCAACCTGGGCTCCCTGCTGGCAGGGGTGATCTGTGGTGCCGCCGCCACCGCCTACGGCTGGCAAGCTGCCTTCGTCAGCGCCGGTATCGGCATGCTGCTCTCTCTGGTGGTGCAAGCCACTATGGCCCAGCGTTTCCTCGGCGACATCGGCCGTGTGCCGGCTGCCCAACGCGCCGCAGAGCAGCGCTCCAAGGAGCAGAAGGCCCCGCTGACCAAGCAGGAAGTGGATCGCATCAAGGTCATCCTGGTGCTGGGCCTGTTCACCATCATCTTCTGGGCCGGTTTCGAGCAGGCCGGTGGTCTGATGAACCTGTACGCTCAGGAATATACCGACCGCATGATCGGCAGCTTCGAAGTGCCGACCGCCTGGTTCCAGTCCCTGAACCCCTTCTTCATCATCACGCTAGCCCCGATTGTGGCCGCCATCTGGATCAAGCTCGGCAGCAAGGAACCAAACTCCCCGGTGAAATTCGCCATGGGTCTGCTGTTCCTGGCCGTCGGCTTCCTCTTCATGATCGGTGCCGTGCTGGAGCAAGGCGGCGATCAGGCGGTCAAGACCTCCATGTTCTGGCTGGTCGGTGCCTACCTGTTCCACACCCTGGGCGAGCTCTGCCTCTCCCCCATCGGCCTCTCCATGGTCACCAAGCTGGCACCGCTGCGCCTGGCGTCCCTGATGATGGGTGCCTGGTTCGGCTTCGTCGCCCTGGCCAACTATGCAGCCGGTTTCATCGGCTCCTTCGTCGGTGAAGCGGGTCCGATCGCCATCTTCGGTGGCATCGCCCTGGCCGCCGTGATCAGCGCCCTGATCCTGCTGACCATGGCGAACCGCCTGGTCTACTGGATGCACGGCGCCGAAGGCCCCGCCAAAGAGGCCGACGAGCACGACAAGAAGCTGCAATCCGCCGCCGTCTAATCGGTCCGGACTGCACAACGCAAACAGGGCGCCCATTGGGCGCCCTGTTTGTTTCGGCTCTAAAGCGCGGCCTCAGTGATGACGCACCTGCATCTTCAGGGCGCTGCCGTTGTCGCTGCGAAACTGCAGCTCGAAGGGCTCGTGCCAGCTGCGCTTGTGCAACCCATAGCGGCTGCTGCGCATCAGCCCGAGCGGCAAGCCACCCGAGCGCATCAGCCAGTGGGGCGAAGTGAGGCCCGCATTGGCAAACACCAGTCCGTCTTCCTGATCGAACAGCAATGCCGCCATGGAAAAGGAGTGGCGCAGACCCGACTCCAGCAGTTGCAGATTGAGGTAGTCGAGCAACCTGTGGGGCTGGGTCAGCAGCTGGCTCTCCTGCTGCTGGTATTGGCGATAGGGCCCGTTCATCAAGGAGCGCACCAGGGCACCGCAGAAGGCGGCATCCACTCCGAGAATGGGCAGCTCCATCACCAGCACCAGCAGCTTGTCGTCCAGCTTGAAGGTGTCGGGAATGAACAGATTGCCCATGCCGGCGAACGTCACCTGCCAGGGCCCCCACTCCTGCATGTTCGGTGGTGCCAACCAGGCCAGCAGGCGGCTGGACGCCAGATCGTGGGCCCGGAAGAAGTCGATGTGCTCCATCAGCTCCAGTTGCTGGCTCTGGTGGGCGTTGCTCGTCAGGCACTGATCTATGCTGCGCCGGATCTGGCCATAGTCATCCACCGGCTTGATGAAGAAGTCGCTCGCCCCCGCTCGCAACGCCCGCTCGATGGCGGCCATCTGATCCTGACCCGAGATGACGATGACAGGCACCTCGGGGTAGCGGGCCGCGAGGCAGGCGATCACCTCATGCCCATCCATGTTGGGCATGTTCAGATCGCATAACACGATATCGGGGTGATAGAGTGCGGCTGCCGAGAGCCCTTCGATTCCATCTTCGGCCTGAAAGACACAGGCCCCATCATGCTCGAGATAAGTAACCAGCGAGTGGCGAAAAACCGCTTCATCCTCCACCACCAAGATCCGTAGTCCGGCTTTTGACATCTTGACAAAGCTCTTATTAGTCAAACGGTTATTTGAGCACTAAGCCTAGATCATGGGAGCGCCATCTCGCCACCCAATATTGCCGGGCAGCCCCTCCAAATGGCCAGTCAGCCATCCAAGCATTTGAAATGGACTGATTATTTTGTCAGCAACTTATGCCGCTTCCCTGCCAAACGGGAGGGCTGCGCCCCATTCACCACGGGATGAAGGGGCACCACGGCATCATCAGGCAGCCATCCATGGGCACAGTGAATTGTATGCGACCCCGCCATGAGGGATAATGCCCCCCACTCCAGATCGTGAAGCAGACCATGACGCCAGCCGAATACAGCGCCCTCGCCCATCCCAGACTCTCCCACCCGGCACGCAGCCTCTACACCCTGCAGCTGCGCCGGCTGGTGCTGGAGAATCGGCTGCCCAGGCTCAACTATCCCGAACTCGGGCGCGCCCTGGCGGTGGTCGATCCGGGCAATCCCAGCGGGTTCTGCTATCAGGTCAATGCCCGCCAGCTCACCGAACTGCTCGATGAGCTGATGGAGGCCGAATTGTTGCAGGTCGAGGCACAGGCGGACAGTGAGCACTACCATCAGTGCCCCTTCCAGCTGCCCCTGCTGAGCCAGCGGGTGCGCAGCCCGCTGCCGGAGCGCCCGTTCCAGATGCATCTGCACTGGCGGCCGGATGAAGAGCTGCCCGCCCTCGCCCGCCTGTGCGGGGTGATCGATGCCAGCTACAGCGAAGAGGATCTGGGGGAGTTCATCGCCTACTGGCTGGGTCGCCCCGAGGTGTTCGACTCCCAGCATCAGTGGATGCTGAAATTTATCCGGACCCTCAAGAGCCGGCGATACACAAGGCGCCAGCCGACCGAGGTGGCCGGTTATCAGCAGGTCACCCCAGCTCCCGTCGATTCGGGGCCGAGCAAACGGGCGCAGGAGATGATCGAGGCCGCCAAGCGGCTGGCCCAGACCGAGGAGCCGGACAATGATTGATCCCGGATGCCCGCAGCAGGCACTATTAACCCCTTGTCACCCCAGCCCCAGCAGAAGGAGTATCCCATGACAGATCCGCACGACCCGCTGCGCCAGGAGCTGGAGGAGATCGAGGCCAAGCGCCGCAGGATCGCCAAGGCCAAACAGGATCATCGCGTGCACGATCCCGAGCTGAGCCAGCACGTGGGCGGCCTGCTCGAGCGCATCCGTCGCCTGCAGGCCCAGACCGGCGGTGGCCAGTACGACTACGAGACCCTGCGCAAGGAGTACGACGCCAAGGCCAATGCCGAGGTGCGCGAACTGCAGAAGGCGGCGCGCCAGGAGCGGATCCAGAAGCTGATCGCCCAGGCCGACCTCAACCCGGACTGGATCTTCGAGAAGATGGATGCCGGCGACCCCGCGCTGCAATACCCCATAGAGACGGCCCGCTACTTCATCAGCGGCTTCGAACATTGGGAGAAGAGCGGCGGTGGCTGCATGCTCATCTATGGCGACTACGGCACCGGCAAGTCCACCCTGGCGGGCGCCGTGGCCCACGAGCTGATCGAGCGCCATCAGAAATCGGTGATCTTCCAGCAGTGGGCCTCCGTCGTGGACAGGCTCTTCTTCAACGTCATCCAGGATCAGGAGGAGCGCAACCAGTACCGCCGCGCCCTGGAAGAGGTGGATCTGCTGATCATCGACGAAGTGGCGGCCAACCGCGCCAAGATGGCGGAGAGCCAGTCCAGCTTCCTCGGCCACCTGTTGCGCCGCCGCCGCAACCTCTCGAAGAGCGTCATCATCATCACCAACCACAGTCCCCAGAGCCTGCATCAGGCCATAGGTGACTTCAGCTTCGAGGCGATCAAGGCGTTCAACCCGGTGGATATCCACCTGAGCGGCCCCAGTCGTCGCCCTAGCATAGGCCACTACAACGGCTGATCCTGTGCGAGCCCGGCCACTGGCCCGGGCTCGCCGCATTTCCCCGCCTCAAATAAAAACAACTCTCATTTACAGCGCCGTGCCAACCCTTTAGGCTGACCCTTTCGCCACAGGGAGCAGCACAATGCCAACCACACTCATCTTCGGAGCCAGCCGCGGGCTGGGCCGCGCCTTCACCGAACACGCCCTGCGCCAGGGCCACAGGGTCCTGGCCCTGGTTCGCCAACCCGAGATGGCCGCCGAGCTGCGCGCCCTGGGGGTCGAAGCCATCGAAGGGGATGCGCTGGACTCGGCCGCCGTGCAGCAGGCTTGCGCGCAAGCGGGTCCGGGTGCCCGGGTCGTCTCCACCCTCGGCAGCTTTCGTCAGCCGCAACCAGTGGATTATCAGGGCAATCGCCACGTCATCGACGCCATGGAGCAGACCGGGCTCACCCGCCTGCTGCTGGTGACCTCCCTCGGCTGCGGCGACAGCTGGCAATACCTGCCCGAGCGGGCCAGGGCGGCGTTTGGTCACGAGGTGCGCTTGAAGAGCCTGGCGGAGAGCTGGCTGCAGACCAGCGCGCTCGACTGGACCATCCTCAGGCCGGCCGGCTTGCAGGATGGGGAGGCCACCGGTCGTGCCGAGCTGAGCCAGGGCAAGGAGGTACACGGACTGGTGCGCCGCGCCGATGTGGCCGCCCATGGGCTGCGCCTGCTGGCCGACGAGGCTGCGCTGGGGCAGATCTACGCCATCGGCGATCCCGAGCTCCATCGCGCCTGACCCATCCACAACCCAAGCCAGCGCATAAAAAAACGGTCAGCCCTTGGGCTGACCGTTTCACACTCTCTAGCCGCCGCGTTATCTCGCCTGGCTGGCGGCCGTGTCGCTTGCCACCGGGTTGGCAACCGGCAGCGACCGCTGACGCCAGCGCAGCAGCAGGCAGGCGAGGCCGCCATGAAGCAGTGCCAGCCCCCAGAGTTGCCACCAGTAGCGCGACACCTGGCTGAACTCGGCCTCCATCTGGTTCAGGCGCAGGAATCCCTCTATGGCCGGCGTGCTCGGCACCCACTGGGCCAGCCAGTTGAGGGGGGTCGGGATCAGCTCCAGCGGCCAGATGAAGCCGGCGAGGAAGACCAGCGGCAGCGAGGAGATGAGCACTACCTGGGTCGGCAGGTCGCGCCGGGTAAACAGGGCCCCCAGCACCACCCCGAGCCAGGTCGTGGCCAGCAGGAAGGGCAGGGTGAACAGCCACAAGGCGGCCGGCTCTGCGGTGCGGGCTATGCCGTAGTGGTCGAAGCAGAAGCCGAAGAAGTAGGTCACCGGCAGCACGAACAGCCCCCCCACCACCAGGGTGCGGGCCAGCAGCAACGCCAGCACGGGCGCCTGCTGCCAATAGCCGTGCTCCCCTCGCCCGCTTCGCTGGTTCTGGGTCGCCCCCAGAATGCCGGTGCCCATCAGCAGCACCTGATGCAGGATCAGCACGAACACCGCCGGCACCACGTAGTTCACATAGCCCATGGACGGGTTGAACACAGGCACCACGTTGAGCCCGACCGCATTCCAGCCCATGGCCGCCTGGGGCAGCGCCTCGCCGTGGCTCAGCAGGCGGGCTACCTTGACCTGAGCCGCCAGGGTGCCTCCGGCCTGGGCCAGCCCCTCGGCTATGGTGCCGTAGACCAGGAAGTAAGAGGCGTCGCCGGCATAACCCAGGGTGGCGCTCTTGCCCAGCATCAGATCCCGGTAGAAGTGACGGGGAATGTGCAGTATGCCGCTCGCCTTGCCGGTCAGCATCCACTCCTGCGCCTGTGTCAGGCTGTCGACCCGAGCCACCAGTTTCACCTGGGGCGTCGCATCGGCCATGAACTCCAGCTGACGGGAGAGCTGGCTGCCGTCATCGTTGACCACCACCACAGCCTCTTCGCGAGGCAGCTGATGCAGATAGGGCTGCGGATAGAGGAAGGAGTAGAAGAAGACGCCGCCAAACAGGGTCAGCATGATGGCCCTGTCCGCCAGCAGGGTGCGCAACTCGAGACGCACCAGATCCCAGAAACCCATCATGATTCAGGCTCCTTGGTGGCCAGCTGGCGGGCAGCATGGGCCTGGGGTTGATAGCGCCGCACGACCAGCAGCAGCGGCAGCAGGAACAGCAGCAGGGCGCCGAACTGGGGCAGGGCCGCCGTCAGCGGCTGGCCGTAGTTGGTCTGGCCTATCTGCAGCTCGACATAGTGGGAGATGGGCAGCAGGCTGCGCCAGAACTGGGCCACATCCCCCATGGCGCTGACCGGGAAGGTGACCCCCATGAAGGCGAACCCAGGCGCCGTGTAGGCACCCGCCAGGGAGAGTGCCCGGGCCGGATCCCGGATGACGCCGTAGAAGAAGGCTCCCATACTGACGCAGGCAGCCGAGGCCAGCCCCAGACCCAACGTCAGCACCAGCCAGCTCCCCTGCATGGGATAACCCAGCGCCTTGAACAGCAGCAGGCTCCACGCCAGCCCCCACCCCCACCCGATGAGCACATGGGGCAGCAGGGTGCGCCAGAGGCCGAACCAGACCCCTCTGGTGGTCCAGTCCAGGCCGAGTCGATCGGTGCGGGCCAGGGCATTGAGGCCATAGAGCACCACCAGGATCTGCCACACCGCGGGCAGCAAGGCACTCAGCAGAAACTGGGCGTAGCTGGAGTTGATGTTGTAGAGCGCCGTCACCTGGCTCGCTATGGGCACGGATTGCCCCAGCGCCCCGGGCAGCGCCTTGCCGTCGGCCATGGCCGCCAGCACGCCCACCTGACCGTTGAGGGTGCCCACCACCTGGGCCAGTGCCGCGTTGACCAGCTTGGCGATCAGGATGAACTGGCCGTTGTTGAACACTGTCGCCCTGGGCTGGGTGCCCTCCCTGGCATCCCGCTCCAGGTGGTTGGGGATCACCACCAGGGCATAGATGTCCCCTCCGCGCAGCGCCCTGGCGCCCTCGTCTATGGTGTCAAACTGCTGCGCTATCTTGAGCCCGGCCGAGCCATCCAGCGAAAATGCAAGCTGACGGGAGAGGGTGCTGCGATCCAGATCCACCAGACCCACCTTGAGATCGCGCGCCAACCCCGCAGAGAATATCCAGCACAAGAGCCCGATCAGCAGCAGCGGGATCCAGCTGGTCAGGGCCCGGCTGAAGGGGTCTTGCCACAGCAGTCGCCATTCGCGTCCCATCAGAGTTCGACCAGCACGCTCATGCCAACCCGCAATCCCTCAACCGGTTGCAAGGGGCGCGCCTCCACCTGGAAGCTCTTCATGTCGAACCCCTGACGGGTGTCTGTGGCTCGCCAGGTAGCGAAATCCCCCATCGCGGCCACATGGGACACCTTGAAGCGCACCGTCTGATCGCCAAGGCCCGGGATGCGGGCATCAAACTCGGTGCCGACCGGGAAACGGGGCAGCAGATCCTCGCGCACATGGAACTGGGCCCAGGCATCTTTCATGTCGAGCAGGGTCACCACAGGGAAGCCCTGGGGCGCCAGCTCGCCGCTGCGCAGCAGCACCTGGGCGACTTCCCCCTCGTGCGGGCTGGCGATGCGAGTATCGGCCAGATAGGCCTCGACCTCGGCCACTCCGCCTGCCGCCATCTTGGCCTGCTCCCGCGCCGCGACCTTGGTCTCCTCCCGCGCCCCTTCCAGGGTCATCTGGTATTGCTGCCAGGCCATGCCTTCGCTGTATTTGGCCGCCTGCCAGGCCGTCCAGGCCTCATCACGCTTTTGCAGCGGCATGACACCGTCCCGATGCAGGCTAGCGATACGCTCATAGGTCTTGCCACGAAGCAGGGCGGCTGCCTTGGCTTGCTGCCACTGATCCTTGGCCGCGGCTATCTGCTGGGCCCGCGCACCCTTCTCGGCCTCCTGCGCCATGGCACCAGCGGCCGCCTGACCCGCCTTGGCCTGGCTCAGCTTGGCCTCGATCTCGGGGCTCGCCAGGGTGAACGCCAGCTGACCCTTGGCCAGTTGATCTCCCTTCTTCACCAGCACCTCGTCGATGCGCCCCGCCACCTTAGAGGAGACAGAGTACTGCTGCGCCTCAATCTGGCCCTGCAGGCGCACCGGCTCCGGCTGATAGGCCAGCCAGAAACGCCAGCCCAGCCAGATGACCAGCAGCACCATGGCAAGTGGCAGCAACCAAGGCTTGCCCTGGCTCATCTTCTTCTTGATGGGGGGATGACTCATGAATTCACCTCGACAAAAGGGCGACCCTTGGCGGTCGACACAGTGATGGACAGATGGACCTGCTGGGTCGAAGTCATGAATTCACCTCTATCGCCTGACCATGCTGATATTGATTGAAACTGTTCATCTGCCCCGAGAGCGCCAGCAGGCGGGCCAGGGAGACCACGTATTGGTAGGCTGCGGCGGCACGCTGGGTCTTGACCCCGGCCAGCTGGCTCTGGGCATCCACCACATCCAGGGAGGTGGAGAGTCCCTGGCCGAATGCCTTGTCCCGCAGCCGCACGCTCTCCTCCGCCAGGGCCTGGGTCGAGGAGAGAGCATGATACTCCTCCAGCCCCTGCGCCGCCTCACGCCAGGTCTTCTCGACCAGCAGCTCCAGATCCTGGCGGGTCTTGGCCTGCAGCAGATTGACCTGCAGCTCGGCACTCTTGGCCGCCTGCACCGTCTCGGAGCGGCCGTCGCGGCTCACCAGCGGCATGCTGACCCCGACCCCGACCAGCCAGTCCGGCGTGGTCTTGGAAACGATGGAGTCATCTTCATAGAGGTTGTAGTTGCCAAACAGGAAGAGCTCGGGGGCGTATTTGCCCTTCTCCAGCCTGATCATGCCCTGGGCCTGCTCCTTCTTGGCCGCCAGCAACTTGAGGCCGGGGTGCACCGCCAGGGTCTCCTCCACGAAGGGGGTGAGCTGCGGCATCCCCTCGTTGATGAAGAGCCGGGTGTTGGGCTCCGCCTGCTTGAGCTTGAGCATGTGGCCGAGGGCCAGCTGGGCTATCTCCAGGCTGCGTCGCGCCTTCTGGGTATCGATGCGTGCCCTGTCATAGGCCGACTGGGCGGAGAGTCGCTCGACCTTGGCTATCTGGCCCTGGGCTTCGAGCTTTTTGGCATGATCCAGGTGGTGGGCCAGCCCCTGCTCGATCTCCTGCTTGGTCTGCACCACCTGGGCCGCCAGCACCACGCCGAAGTAAGTCTGGGAGAGGCTCTCGAAGGTGGACTGCTGCTTGAGCACCAGCAACTGCTGCGCCTCGCTCACCTGCGCCTGGCGGATGTCCTGGGCCGCATCGATGCGCCCGCCGGTGAAGAGGGGCCACAGCATCTTGACCGAGCTGGTCACCACGTTCTGCTTGGTGAGGGGAGTGACGAAGTCGCTGGGGCTCAGGTTGAGCGCCTGCATGACGGGGCCCAGCACCTTGCCGAATTCCGGGTGATTGGCGATGGGATTCAGATCCAGCATGTCCAGCTCCATCGGCTGATCGAGGTGGGTATAGCTGGCCCCCACATCCACCTTGGGCAGGTACATGCCCTTGGCCGCCTCGCGCAGCTGCTCTGCCCGCGCCACCCCGGCCTGCTCTGCCGCCAGCCCCTCATCCTGCTGGATGACCCGGCTCCAGGCCTCGGTGAAGCTGACGGTCTGCGCCTGCGCCGAGCCCAGCATGGCTCCCAGCAGGCCCGGGCAGAGCAATTTGATGAACCTTGACGTCATACATCCCCAATTTATGTTTGTAATAAAATTGTGTGGAGCCTTTGCTCGATTCAGGCTCGCTATCATAGCGTAAACAGGCGCCGGAAAGAGACTGCCAAATCACCGAGTCCCTCACTCATTTGACCCTGACCATGGTCCCAGACAATATGTCTGATTTTCAAGCACTCCTGAATTTGCAAGCCTTGGCGCGACGTTTTTTTCAGAAAAAAATGGCTGACGCTCAAATACTAACCTTTTCTCCTGACTAAAAAATGCGTAATATACGCCGCCCTAAGCCGATGGTAACCGTGGAATGCAGATAGGTCCCCACACGCTTGAAACTCCCTTGATCGTGGCCCCCATGGCCGGTGTAACAGACCGACCATTTCGTGAACTTTGTTTACGTTTGGGAGCAGGCATGGCCGTTTCCGAGATGCTGCTGGCCAACCCGGATGTCTGGGATACCCAGAAAACCAGGATGAGAATGGGCCACTCTGCCGAAACCGGACTGCGATCGGTCCAGATTGCCGGAGCCGACCCCGAGATGATGGCGTTTGCTGCCCGCTACAACGTGGAGCAGGGCGCTCAGATCGTCGACATCAACATGGGATGTCCGGCAAAAAAAGTGAATAAAAAGTTGGCAGGCTCCGCCCTGCTGCGTCAACCCGATCTGGTCAGATCCATCTGCCAGGCCGTGGTGAATGCAGTAGAGGTACCTGTCACCTTGAAGATCCGCACAGGATGGGATCCGGATAACCGCAATGGCGAGGAGATCGCCCGAATCGCCGAAGATTGCGGTATCGCGGCCCTTGCCGTGCATGGTCGTACCCGCTCCTGCCTCTACAAGGGTGAAGCGGAGTACGACACTATCAGGGCGATTAAGCAGGCCGTATCGATTCCTGTTGTCGCCAATGGCGACATAGACAGCCCGGAGAAGGCCCGGTATGTCCTCGACTATACCGGCGTCGACGCCGTGATGATCGGCCGTGCTGCGCAAGGACGACCCTGGATTTTCCGGGAAATCCGTCATTTTCTTGAGACGGGCACCAAGCTGCCGCCTCCCGACAGGGAAGAGGTTCGCACCCTGATGAACGAGCATGTTACCAACCTGCACCAGTTTTACGGTGCATATCTGGGAGCGCGCATTGCCCGTAAACACGTGGGCTGGTATCTGGATGAAGAAGAGACGGGCCGAGAATTCCGTAAGCACTTCAATGCCCTGGATTGTGCAGACGCACAGTTGAACGCGCTTGAAATGTATTTCGATGGATTAGGTTAACGCATAACTAAAGAGCCGACCGAATATGTTCGAACAAACCCTGACTTCTGATGCATTGGTAACAACTACTCACAATCACGCTGCCGAGCCGACCCAGCGCCCCCTGCGTGACTCTGTGCAACAGGCCCTGCGTAACTACCTGGCCCAGTTGAACGGTCAGGAAGTGATTGATCTGTACGATATGGTTCTCTCCGAAGTCGAAGCCCCCATGCTGGACGTGATCATGCAGTACACCCGTGGTAACCAGACTCGCGCCGCCGTGATGATGGGCATCAACCGTGGTACCCTGCGCAAGAAACTCAAGCGCTACGGCATGAACTGATTCCAGTCATCCTGCTGCAGTGCAGATAAGGGCGTATCCCAGCGATGGGATACGCCTTTTCTATGGCCGACGTTCCTGAGAGCGTCTTACTCCGCGGCCAGCTTGATGCCGAGTCCCACGAACAGCCCCCCCATCAGGCGATTGAGCCAGCGTGCCAGCCGGGCAGGCAGGCGCACCTTGCGACTCGCATAGGCGGTCGAGAAGGCCAGCAGGTGGCACCAGATCATCCCGTTGAGGTTGAAGATGCAGCCCAGCACGATAAACGCCAGCGCCTTCTGCGGCGCATCGGGGGCGATGAACTGAGGCACAAAGGCGAGGAAGAAAAGCGCGACCTTGGGGTTGAGCACATTGGTGAGCAACCCCTGCCGGAAGATGCGCCCATAGGGGAGCGCAGGCAGCGATACCGCGGGCTCGCTCGCAACGGATGAGCTTGCACCTTGCCTGAGCAGGGAAATCCCCAGGTAGACCAGATAGAGCGCCCCCATCAGCTTGATGACGGCGAACAGCTCGGCAGAGGTACTCAGCAGCGCAGACAGCCCCAGCGCCGCCGCCAGCACATGCACCATGGTGCCCGTTCCTATGCCCAGTGCGGCCACCGAGCCCGCTCGCCAGCCTTGCGAGCCACTGCGCAGCATGATGAGCAGGGAGTCCGGCCCCGGCATCATGTTCAACAACAGGCCAGAAACGATAAACAACGCCAGATCGTGGATCCCCAACATACACAGCTCCCTTGCCGATGAAACTCACAGTCTATGGATCCAGCCCTCCTTGTCACTCCCCCGTTACGGCAATAGTGAGCATAGGCAGGAGGCATAGCCAGGGGCAATCAGGGTTGGCGGAGAGTATAGAAGAGTAGAAAGGTAAGCAAGTGGGTAAACAACGGGCCATGTATTTGGATCAGATGACCTGGGCATCCTCTGAACCATCAGAAAATCGGTGCTGAAGCACAGAATGTCAGGCAATAAAAAACCCCGCTCAGTGAGCGGGGTTTTTTGTA
>NZ_JASATR010000032.1:0-25645 GCF_038440395.1 Aeromonas sp. OTU364 | reverse complement strand
CCGCTTTCATTCCAGTCAGTCAAGACGGGATCAGATGGCATCGCCCATCTGGTCCATCTTGCCCAGCAGGGCGCGCAGACGTTCCTGCCAGGCAACGTGCTCGTTGCGCAGCTGATGGTTCTCGTCTTGCAGCTTGTTGTTCTGCTCTTTCAGCTCGTCCAGCTCCATTTTCAGCAGGGAGATGTTGTCGACGGCGGATTGTACTTTGGATTCGAGTTGCTCAAGGACTTCTAGTGACATATGCATACCTGTATGTTCAATTGCGATGCCCCACAGGGGGCGATTCAAGCGCGTGAAGCCAGCATACCCTGATGCGCTCGGCACAAACAAGCCAGCGCGTTGCAAAATGCGCCCTCCGTGCCGGTATTGCTTAAATATGCGTCGGTTTTTCTCGCAGGCGGCAGGAACCGCGATCCGGGACGCTCGCCGCGGCGTCACGGCCCCCTGCGAACCGGCTCCTCTCCCGCCGCCGGCATCAGCCGTGCAGGGCGATGAAGCCCCCCATCAACAGACAGGCCACCCCGTACATCAGCAGCCCGTAGAGCAGGTTCCAGCGCAGCAGCAGCCCGGCGCTCAGGTTGTAGCGGGAGGCCAGCGCCAGGTTGGAGCCGGAGAGCGGGCTGGTACCGGTGGCGAGCCCCCACCCCAGCAGGAAGCACATGCCGAGCAGACTGGGATCCGGTGACAACGGCCACAACAAGGGAGCCACCCCCGAGATACTGATGAGGGGGTGCACACCTATGATGGCGACCAGGAAGATGAGCAGCAAGGTGAGGGATGCCTCAAGCCAGCCGAAGTGGTTGAACAGCGGCAGGCCGTGACCCGCACCGAAGTCGATGACAGAGAGGGCGCTGTTGATGCCGGCAGCCAGCAGGCCAGCCCCGAGAAACAGCACCAGTTGGCCGCCGATGGCGGGGAAACGCTCCACCACCTGCCGCTTGAGGGCCGCCCCGCGCCCCTGGCTTGGCATGAAGAGCAACGCCAGCAAGGGGGCCACCAGGGCGATCACCGCCAGGATGCTGAGCCCGGGCCAGATCCGGTGGATCAGCAGCACCAGCAGCGCCAGGGTCACCGGCAACCCCAGGGTCTGCAGCCTCAGGGGATAACCTGCAAAGTCCGCCACCCCGAGCCGCTCCACCTGCCAGGCCGTCAGTCCCATGGCCAGCAGGGCGGCAAGGATGCCAAACGGCAAAATCTGGGAGAGCTGCAGGCCGGGGGCGTAAGTGAGCGCCACCGCCATGGCGACGAAGAAGGGGGACCAGAAGGCCGCGGCGCAGAAGATCCGGCTCAGCACCATGACCTGGCGCCGCTCAAGGGTACCGTTGCGCTCCAGCCGATCGCCGATGATGAAGAGCACCGAGAGGTTGATGACGGCACCGAGCAGATTGAGGCTGGCCATGGTGCTCCACAGCCCCTTGCGCCCGGACCAGGAGGCGGTGCCTGTCAGCAGACCCGAGGTGGCGAGGTTGAGGGTGCTGACGGCGGCAAACATGGTGAGCATGTTGATGTTGGGCAGCAGCCAGTCTCCGGGGCTGAGGCTGGCGCCGCGCCACCAGGAGAAGATCAGCAGCAGCAACGCCGCCCCGTAGAGCGCCAGCGCCTGACGACGGGCGGCACCCACCAGCCAGGGCCAGGTGAGCAGGGAGGCGGCCCAGGCCGCGACGGCGGCCGGCCAGGGGGAGAATCCCAGATAGAGGTGCAGCAGGTTGAGCAGCCACATCCCCAGGATCAGATAGCCTGACCAGCGCTTGACCATACGGCGGCCTCGGTCAGGGGATCAGAGACACTGATCCATGTCCAGGGAGGGTTTGTCGCACTCGGGTCGGCCCACTATCTTGGCGGGCACGCCGGCGACCGTGGTGTGGGGTGGCACCGGATTGATCACCACGCTGCCGGCCCCTATCTTGGCGCCGACCCCCACTTCGATGTTGCCGAGCACCTTGGCGCCCGCCCCTATCATCACCCCTTCCCGGATCTTGGGATGACGGTCGCCACTCTCCTTGCCGGTGCCCCCCAGGGTCACGCTCTGCAGGATGGAGACGTCGTTCTCGATCACCGCGGTCTCACCGACCACTATGCCGGTGGCGTGGTCAAACATGATGCCCTTGCCGATCCGCGCGGCCGGGTGCACGTCGACCCCGAACACCACGGAGATCTGGTTTTGCAGGTAGAGCGCCAGCGAGCGGCGCCCCTGGCGCCACAGCCAGTTGGCAACCCGGTAGCCCTGGAGGGCATGGAACCCCTTGAGGTAGAGCAGCGGCGTCGAGAAGAGGTCGACGGCGGGATCCCTGTCCTGTACCGCGCAGATGTCGGCGGCCACCGCGGCCAGCAACTCGGGTTCGCTGCGCAGGGCCAGTTCGATCACCTCGCGCAAGGCGATGGCCGGCATGGTGGTGCTGTCGAGCTTGTTGGCGAGCTGGAAGCTCAGCGCCGAGCGCAGATCGCTGTGGTTGAGAATGGTGGAGTGAAAGAAGCTGGCCAGCATGGGCTCCTGGGCCGCCATGCTCTGCGCTTCCTGCTGAATTTTTTGCCACGTCTGGGCAACCAGATCATCCATGTTGCAGCCTACTGTTGTTCAGGGTGAGTGCCTTGTTGTTCTTTTGTCAGCACCGAGATGGGGTCCATGTGGATGATCACATCCATCCGCTCAAAGGACTGGCGGACCGCCAGTTCAGCCTCGTCGGCTATCTGATGGGCCTTGACCAGGGGGAGCTGATCGTCAAGCTCCAGATGCAACTGCACGAAGCGGGTCGGCCCGGATTGACGGGTGCGCAGATCATGTACGCCGTGCACCCCCTCTACGGCACAGCAGAGCGCCATTATTCTCGCTTGTTCTTCCTCTGGCAACTGACGATCGAGCAGGGCCTGTACCGATTCGTAGCCGATCTGGACGGCACCCCACACCAGGAACAGACCGATCAGGATGGCGAACAGGCCATCGGCCCAGTACCACCCCTGCCCCGCCAGCACCAGCGCCACCAGGACACCGGCATTGAGCAGCAAGTCAGATCGGTAATGCAGCATGTCGGCCTTGATGGCCACGCTGTTGGTCTTGCGAATGACCAGGCTCTGGAAGCTGACCAGCAGCAGGGTCAGCAGGATGGAGCCGGCACTGACCCAGATCCCGGCCTCGAGCCGCACCACGGGAACCTGGTTCAGCATCGACGAGATGCCGTGCATCATCAGCAGCAGGGCAGAGCCCGAGATGAAGGCCGACTGGATCAGACCCGCCAGGGACTCCGCCTTGCCGTGGCCGAAGCGGTGCTCCTCATCGGCCGGCGCCAGCGCGTAGCGAATGGCCAGCAGGTTGATGATGGAGGCGCTCACATCCATGAAGGAGTCGGTGAGGGATGCCAGCAGGCTGGAAGAGTCCGTCATCAACCAGGCGATCAGCTTGCCCAGGATCAGCAGGGTGGCGGTGACGACCGCCGCCGTGCTGGCGAGGGTGACCCAGCGGGAATAGTGTTGGTGGCTCAAAACCGGCTTTCCTCTGACGCGTAAAAACTTATTATACCCTGACCCGAACGTCAGTTTGGCGCGCAACATCAACGGAGTGACCCCGAATGAACAAAATACTCCTGGTCGACGACGATCTCGAACTGACCCAGCTGCTCACCGAAATCCTGACCCTGGAAGGGTTTGACGTCACCGTCGCCGAGGATGGGGAGGAGGGGCTGCTGCGGCTGGCAGAGCAGGCATTCGATCTGGTGCTGCTGGACGTCATGATGCCCAGACTCAACGGGTTCGCCATGCTGACCAGGCTGCGCAAGACCCACGACACTCCAGTGCTGATGCTGACCGCCCGGGGCGACAGCCAGGACAGGGTCAACGGGCTCGAAGCGGGGGCCGATGACTATCTGGCCAAGCCCTTCGACGACAGAGAGTTGCTGGCGCGGGTGCGCGCCATCTTGCGCCGCACCCAGCATCCCTCCCCCCAGCGCGGCGCATCCGACGAGCTGCGCTTCATGGATCTGGTGCTGCAACCCGGCCTGCAGCAGGCCCGCTGCGACGATCAGCTGCTGGAGCTCACCGCCACCGAGTTCGGCCTGCTGGAGTGCCTGCTGCGCAGCCCGGGCCAGATCGTCAGCAAGAACCTGTTGTCAGAGCAGGTGCTTGGCAAGAAGCTCGAACCCTTCGATCGGGCCATCGACATGCACCTGAGCAACCTGCGCAAGAAGCTGCCTGAGCGCAGCGATGGCCAGCCCCGCTTCAAGACGGTGCGTGGCCGAGGCTACCTCTGGCTGGAGCAGGCATGAAAACGGCCCGCACCTTCAATGGCCTCTCCACCCAGATATTTCTCTGGTTCTGGTTCATGCTGCTGCTCGTGCTGGCCGCCGTGGTGACACTGCCCACCCTGGATCCCCGCAACACCATACCCCTGCCCGAGCACGAGATGGCCAGGATGAACAACAACCTGCGGGCGCTGCAGGCCGGTGCCGATCCGCACCAGGATTTCGATCTGCAGCAGGCCATCACGACGGCCGGGCTGTTGCCGGTGGACAACGTCTACCTGCGCGACGCCAAGGGCCAGATGCAATCCACCACCCGGCTGAGCAAGTTCGTCATCCGCTTCATGCTGGATGCCGACGACCCGGCCAGGCCCATGCTGGGCAGCGAACACCAGCGGGCCATCGCCGGCCCCTTCCTGATGCAGCACCACGGCCAGAGCTATCACGTCTACTTCGGGCTCAACGTCGAGAACTCCTATCTGTTCCTGTTCATCCAGATCCTGGATCACCCCATCCAGATCCTGGGCATCGCCATGCTGGTCAGCACCCCCCTCTGCCTGCTGCTGGCCTGGCGGCTGACCCGCCCCATACTGCAGTTGCAGCAGTCGGTCTCCCAGCTGGCGCAGGGCAAGCTGGAGACGCGGATCCCCAACCTGGGGCGGCGGGACGAGATAGGTCAGCTGGCGGATCATGTCAGCCACATGGTGGATACCCTCAAGCGCATGATCCAGAAGCAGAAGCAGCTGCTCTCCGACATCTCCCACGAGCTGCGCAGCCCCCTCACCCGCATTCAGCTGGCGCAGGCCTTGATCCGCCGCAAGCAGGGGGACAGCTCGGAGCTGGCGCGGATCGAGAGCGAAATCGCCAGGCTCGACAAGCTGATCGGGGATCTGCTGGACCTGTCCCGGGTCCAGCAGCACGTGGAGGCCCCGGTGACCCTGCCGCTGGCGGATCTGCTGGAGCCCATACTGGACGACGCCATGTTCGAGGCCAACCAGAACGGCAAGCAGCTCAGGCTGCCGCCGCTGCCGACCGAATCGCTGCGGATGTGGCCCGAGCTGCTGGCGAGGGCCCTGGAGAACCCGCTGCGCAATGCGCTCAAATATGCCCGCGAGTTCATCAAGGTGGATTGGTATCAGGAGGGACGGGAGTGGGTGATGACCATCAGGGATGACGGCCCAGGCGTGCCGGTGGAGCAGCAGCCCATGCTGTTTCTGCCCTTCTTCCGGGTGGACGATGCCCGCAACGCCAAGACAGGGGGCACAGGTCTCGGTCTCGCCATCGCCGCCGAGGCGATCCAGCGCCATGGCGGCACCATCAAGGCCAGCAACAATCATCCGACCGGGCTCGTCATCACCATACGCCTGCCCATGGCGTGAGCCACCCCTTTTCATCGGCACGGGCGCTGGGTATGCTGGCGCCCGTTTCGCACCACCCCAGCCCCGCATCAGGATCCCGTCATGCTCGACATAGTGCTCTATCAACCGGAAATCCCGCCCAACACCGGCAACATCATCCGCCTCTGTGCCAACACCGGCTACCGGCTGCACCTGATAGAGCCCCTGGGTTTTGCCTGGGATGACAAGCGGGTGAAGCGGGCCGGGCTCGACTATCACGAGTTTGCCGAGGTGAAGCGCTGGCCGAGCTATGAGGCCTTTCTCGCGGCCGTGGCCCCCAAGCGGGTATTCGCCTGCACCACCAAGGGGCGCACCGCTCATTCGGCGGCGCAGTTCGCCCCGGGGGATGCCCTGCTGTTCGGGCCTGAGAGCCGCGGATTGCCGGCGGAGATCATCGAGAGCCTGCCGTTCGAGCAGCGGCTGCGCATTCCCATGCTGCCCCAGAGCCGCAGCATGAATCTGGCCAACGCGGTCGCTGTCTTCGTCTACGAGAGCTGGCGCCAGTTCGGCTATGAGGGATCTCTCTAGCCTCCGTCGGCGCGGCGCCCTCAGAGGCGGTGCCGACCATGAGACCCCGTCAGGCGGGTTCCCGGCCTTGACCCAGCAGGCGGCCGTCACGCTCCAGTTGCCAGCATAGCCAGCCCAGAGTCAGGCCCCGCCCTGTCATCAGCGCCGCCATGGTGGCCCACAAGGCCGCCACGCCCCACCCCTGGCACAGCCACCAGATCGGGAAGAAGCCGGCAAACACCGCCACCAGCATGCTGTTGCGCATCTCGCGAGCCCGGGTTGCCCCGATGAAGACCCCATCCAGCAGGAAGCACCAGACCGCCAGCAAGGGCATGGCGATGAGCCAGGGCAGTTGGCGGTTCGCCTCGGCGATCACCGCAGGGATGTCGGTGATATGGGCGATGAGCTGGCGCCCCCCCAGGGCAAACCCCAGGGCGAAGGCGATCGCGATCAGCAAGGCCCAACCCAGGTTGAGGACTATGGCCTCCCGCAGCCCCTGCCTGTCCCGCCGTCCTATGGCACGCCCCACCATGGCTTCCACCGCGTAGGCAAAACCGTCCAGCCCGTAGGAGATCAGCATCAGGAAGTTGAGCAGCACCGCATTGGCGGCCACCGCCACATCCCCCAGCCTGGCCCCCTGCAGGGTCATGAAGGCGAAACAGAGCTGCAGGCAGAGGGAGCGGATGAAGATGTCCCGATTCAGGCCGAGCAGCCGCCGCACCGCGGGCCATCGCCACCAGCGCGACCAGGCGTTCTGCCACACCTCGGACGGGAGATGGCGCAGGCGGCGGCTCACCAGCCAGAGCCCCACCCCGAGCGAGCAGTAGTCCGCCAGCAGAGAGGCGGCAGCCACCCCCCTGACCTGCCAGCCCAGCCCCAGCACGAACCAGGCATCCAGCACCATGTTGACCAGGTTGCTCAGGATCAGCAGCAGCATGGGGCTGCGCGCATCCTGCATGCCCAGCAGCCAGCCCATGATGACCAGGTTGCACAGGGCCGCCGGGGCGCTCCAGATCCGCACCGAGACATAGTCTCCGGCATAGACCTGCACCTCGGGGGATCCCCCGCTGAGCCCTATGATGGCCGGCAAGAAAGGCAGCACCAGCAACAGCAGGGCCAGCCCCAGCCCGACGGCGAGGCCGAGCGCCCGCGCCAGGGTGTCCAGCTGCCCCTCGGCGCTGGCGGCGCCCTGGGCCTGGGCGGTCAGGCCAGTGGTGGACATGCGCAGGAAACCGAGCAGCCAGAACAGGAGGTTGATGAGGGTTGCCCCGACCGAGACGCCCCCGAGGAACCAGGCCTGACCGAGATGACCGATCACCCAGGTGTCCACCAGGCCGAGCAAGGGGGTGGTGACGTTGGAGAACACCATGGGCAGGGCCAGGGCAAACACGGCCCTGTGGCGGCGAGGATCCCTCAGCCAGGACGGCATCAAGCTAGGCACGATCGGCGCCGGCGGCTCACTCGTCGGCCAGCCGCACTATGCGTGCGAAGTCGGAGACCATGGTCTGCATGTCCACATGAGGCACCTCACCCGGGGCCACCTTGGGACGGAACATGGCCACCAGCTTGCCCTCGGGGCTGATCAGCACGATCGAGGCCGAGTGGTCTATGAGGTAATCCTTGCGTTCGCTCTCCACGATGGAATAGACGAGGCCAAGGTTGCGCACCAGGGGGAAGAGGGCGCGGTGGGGGCCGGTCGCCGCCTTGAACTCCGGATGGAAGAAGGCGGTGTAGCTCTTGAGACGGGCGCTGTCGTCCCGCTGGGGATCCGCCGAGACGAAGACCACCTGGCTGCTGGGCGAGATCTTCTTCAGATCCGGGTAGATGGAGCGCAGATCCGCCAGGGCGGTCGGGCAGACGTCGGGACAATAGGTGTAGCCGATGAACAGGAAGGTCCAGTGCCCCGCCAGATTGGCGGCGGTGAAGGGCTTCCCATCCCCATCCGTGAGGGTGAAGGGATTGATGTCGCGCCCTACCGGATAATAATCCGCCTGCGCAGGCAGGGAGGGTTGGCTCCAGTAATAAGCCGCCATTATGCTGCCGACGAAGAGCAACAACAGCAGGGAAAAACGTGGTTTAACCATATAAAACAGAACCTTGCTAGTTCAACCAGCCAGATGGCGGGGCCAATGAAGGGCTATTGTAACCCGCCAGGCCCCGTTTCTGCCTAGTCCCGAGTCCGGATCCCGGTCAGGAAAGGGCCCCATAGGGAGGAGACAACCGCCATCTCCCGGCCTTGGCGGGGATAAAGAAAAGCCCCACACAGGGTGGGGCTCACACACTGTTCGGGGGACTGGCTCAGGGTCGCAGTCTTCGCTGCCCCTGGGGGCGCCGTATAGTGGCGCGCAGCGGAATGACCGGGGCCGTCCAGGGAGCATCTGGCAAACCTATGTCGTGGTGGCGGCGGAACAGACGAACCAGGCGGACAATCTTGTCCTTGGGGCACCCCAGCCAGATGGTCCAGCCATCGCCCTTGTGATAGACCCAGAGCGCATAAAACCACGTCATCCGACTGCCCTTGATGAATCGGGTGATGGAGGATGCGGGGGTTGCGGTTGCGGCCGGACCCGGATCCCACGGCGAGCTTGAAGCCATACCTGTCCTCCTTGCTCAACAGGCCACGCCGACCAGTGTGACTGCCATCGGGAGGCAGACCAGGCACCGTCGCGTACTGACTGTATTGAGTCGTCCTGCTGCCTGACGACTCTCCTGTCCCGCACCGCCCCAGCCGTGATGCATCCCTGCTACCCATGCTGACCTGGCGGCACACTCAAGGTCATGGCGGTTATCCGGCCATGACACTGCGGGCCTTCTCAAAGGATATATCCGAAATGCACGATGCGTGGCGGTACTGTTTGCGGTGGATCTGGGTGGCGGCAATGGCGGGGATCGGGGAGGAAAGGAGATCGGGGAAAACGCACAAACGAAGGGGCCTCCCGCAGGAGGCCCCTTGGCATGTTCGATGGCTACATCCAGTCGGCGTTGCGAATGACCCCGACCGCCAGCCCTTCGATGGTCAGGTGCTGGCTGGAGAGATCCACCTCGATGGGGGAGAGATCCTCGTTCTCCGGCAGCAGCCACACCTGGCTGCCCTTGCGCTGGAAGCGCTTGACGGTGACGTCTTCATCGAGACGCGCCACCACCACCTGGCCGTTGCGCACCTCCTGGGTCTTGTGCACCGCCAGCAGATCCCCATCCATGATGCCGATGTTCTTCATGCTCATGCCCTGCACCCGCAACAGGAAGTCTGCCCGCGGGTGGAACAGGGCGGGATCCACCTGATAGTGGCTCTCGATGTGCTCCTGGGCCAGGATGGGCTCGCCGGCCGCGACCTTGCCGATGAGCGGCAGGCCGTTCTCTTCTGGCGCTGCCTCCTCTTCCTCGAGCAGCAGGCGGATGCCGCGGGAGGTGCCGGGCATGATCTCGATGACCCCTTTCTTGGCCAGGGCCTTCAGATGTTCCTCGGCCGCATTGGCCGACTTGAAGCCAAGCTTCTGGGCGATCTCGGCGCGAGTCGGCGGCATGCCGGTCTCGCTCATGTTCGCCTTGATAAGCTCCAGCACTTCAGCCTGGCGGGGGGTAAGGGGTTTCATAGCATAGGCACCTGTCTTTTTATACAGCACACTGGCAGTATATACAGTGCTGTGGCCAAGGCAAGGCGTTGCTGATATTTGTCCCCACCTTGTCGCAAAATTCCCGCACCTTCTATCCTGAAAAGGCACTCATCCTACCTCTCGGCGACAAGCCGTCGGTGATTTGCTATGCTCACGCCGCATTTTTTTGGAGAGCAGACGCACATGTCCCTTGGACAGAACATTTCCAGAGCCATCCTGCAATGGCCGGTCAGTGGCTTGGTCAATCACAAGAGCCTGCCGGAAAATCCCATCACGGAGCTCAAGCTGGATCCGGCCAGACCCATAGTCTACGCCCTGAAAACCAGCTCGATCACCGACCTGATGACCCTGCAACAGTGCTGCGAGGATCTCGGCCTGCCCGGCCCCTTCACGCCGCTGGAGCTGGGTGGCCAGCTGCTGCCGCGCTACGTCTGTCTGGACCGTCCGCCTCCCCTGTTTGGCACGCGCAACAAGCCGCTGCCCTTCCTGCAGGAGTTCCACCATCTGCTGGACCTGCACAAGCAGGATCCCGAGCTGGATATCCAGGTGGTGCCCGTCACCCTGTTCTGGGGGCGCGCCCCCGGCCGGGAAGGCGAGGAGGCCTCCGGCTGGAACATCATCAGCAGCCTGGCCCCGAACCGGCTCAAGAAGGCGCTGATCGTGATCCTGAAAGGGCGCGAAAACCTGGTGCGCTTCTCACCGCCGCTCTCATTGCGCTACATGGCGGACAAGCACGGCACCGACGAGGCCATCGCCCACAAGCTGGCGCGGGTGGCCCGCACCCACTTCAGTCGCCAGCAGCTGGCGGCCACCGGTCCCAAGCTGCCGAACCGCAACCTGCTGTTCAAGCAGTTGCTGGATTCGAGCGTGATCCAGCAGGCCATCGAGGAAGAGGCCAGACGGGAGGGGATCAGCCTCGAAAAAGCCCAGAAACGCGCCCACGGCTACATGGACGAGATCGCCTCCAACTTCTCCTACCGGCTGATCCGGCTCGGGGAGAGCTTCCTCGGCTGGCTCTGGAACAAGCTCTACCGCGGCCTCTCGGTCAACGGAGCAGAGCAGGTGCGCCAGCTCGCCCAGGAAGGGCACGAGATAGTCTACGTCCCCTGCCATCGCAGCCACATGGACTACCTGCTGCTCTCCTACGTCATCTATCACCAGGGCATGGTGCCGCCCCATATCGCGGCGGGCATCAACCTCAACTTCTGGCCGGCGGGCCCCATCTTCCGCCACGGCGGCGCCTTCTTCATCCGCCGCACCTTCAAGGGCAACCCGCTCTACAGCACGGTATTTCGTGAATACCTGAACCTGCTGTTCGCCAAGGGCTACTCGGTGGAGTTCTTCACCGAGGGTGGCCGCTCGCGCACCGGCCGCCTGCTGCCCCCCAAGACCGGCATGCTGGCGATGACACTGCAGGCCATGATGCGCGGGCTGGACAGGCCGGTCACCCTGGTGCCCGTCTATCTGGGCTACGAGCACGTGATGGAGGTGAACACCTACCACAACGAGCTCAAGGGGAGCCGCAAGGAGAAGGAGAGCTTCCTGCAGGTGCTCGGCATACTGCGCAAGCTGCGCAACTATGGCCGGGGCTTCGTCAACTTCGGCGAGCCGCTGACCCTCAACAGCTACCTCGGCGAGCACGTGCCGCACTGGAAGGAGAGCATTGGCCGGGAGGAGCGCCCGGAATGGATGGCTCCCACCGTCAACCAGCTGGCCGAGCTGCTGATGACCCGGATCAACGATGCCGCCGCCGTCAACGGCCTGACCCTGAGTGCCCTGGCGCTGCTGGCCGCCGAGCGCCATGCCCTGACCCGGGACGAGCTGCAGGCCCAGATCAACACCTATCTGGACCTGCTCAAGCAGGTGCCCTACAGCCCCCAGAGCACCATGCCGGACGAGGATGCCAGAACACTGCTGGATCAGGCCATGGAGCTCAACAAGTTCGAGGTGAGCGAGGACAAGCTGGGGCAGATCATCAGCCTCGATCGCTATCAGGCGATCCTGCTGACCTACTACCGCAACAACATACTCCACCTGTTCGCCCTCCCCTCCCTGGTGGCGGCCCTGATCGAGCGCTGCGAAGGGATCTCCCGCGGCGAGATCGTCGCCCGCTGCATCGACATCTACCCGCTGCTCAAGACAGAGCTGTTCCTGCGCTACGAAGAGGACGAGCTGCCGGAGCTGGTCGATGCCCTGCTGGCCGAGCTGCAACGCCAGCAGCTGATCGAGGCGCGCGACGGCGGCTACTGGGTCAATCCGGGCAACCAGATGCGCCTGCTGCTGCTGGCCGAGAGCATTCAGGAGACGCTGCAACGCTACGCCATAGTGCTGACCCGGGTGCTGGCCCAGCCCCACATAGAGGCGGAGCAGCTGGAGGCGGACGGCCTGATGATGGCGGAGCGACTCGGCACCCTGCACGGCATCAACGCCCCCGAGTTCTTCGACCAGAAGCTGTTCAGCACCCTGATCCACACCCTGCGCAGCGAAGGCTATCTGGATCCGGGCTGCAAGCCGGATCTCGGCCGCTTCCAGGCCCTGGCCGACAACATAGTGCCGCTGCTGAGCAACAAGATCCGCCGCACCATACAGGCGGGCAACCGGCTCTGACCTCAAGAAGAGCCAGCCACAGAGCAACAAAAAGGCCGCATCATGCGGCCTTTTTTATCGACAGGGGCTGCTCACAGGTAGTGGGCGATCACCCCGAACAGCACCAGGGCCCCCACATAGTTGTTGTTGAGGAAGGCCTGGAAGCAGGCCTCCCGCTGGCGCTCCCGGATCAACCGCTGCTGATAGACGAACAGCGCCGCCGCCCCCAGCAGACCCCAGTAATAGCCGGACCCCAGCGCCATCAGCTGACCCACCAGCAGCAGGATGAGCAGGGTTGCCAGCTGCAACACGCCGATGATCCGCTTGTCGTGACGGCCGAACAGGATGGCGCTCGACTTGAGCCCGAGCTTGAGGTCATCGTCCCTGTCCACCATGGCGTACTGGGTGTCGTAGGCGATGGTCCACAGCAGGTTGGCGAGAAACAGCAGCCAGGCGACGGGCGGCAGGGCATTGGCCTGGGCCGCATAGGCCATGGGAATGGACCAGGAGAACGCCATCCCGAGCACCAGCTGCGGGATGGGAATGAAGCGCTTCATGAAGGGGTAGCAGACCGCCAGCAGCAGACCGGCGAACGACAGGCCTATGGTGAGCGGGTTCAGGGTCAGCACCAGGGCGAACGAGATGAGCGCCAGCACGGCGAACAGGATCAGCACCTCCCGTTCGTCGACCCGGCCCATGGGCAGCGGTCGCCCGGCGGTGCGTTTCACGTGGCCGTCGAAGTTGCGATCCGCATAGTCATTGATGACGCAGCCCGCCGAGCGCATCAGGAAGACCCCCACCACGAACACGGTCAGGATCCAGGGATCCGGCAGGCCGCCCGCCGCGAGACAGAGCGCCCACAGGGTCGGCCACAGCAGCAAGAGGGTGCCGATGGGCTTGTCGATGCGGGCCAACTGCACATAGGCCAGTCCCCGCTCCTTGGTTAACAGCTTCACTCCAGCTCCTTATGCGATGGCAGCGAATGAGACGATAGCGAGGGCAGGAAGAGTTCGTGGACCAGCAAGGGCCACTGCCCCAGATAGAGACGGGAGCGGCGCCCCCAGACGGTGGCGGCCTGGCACCAGGGATTGCTCGCGATCTCGAAGCAGGCCAGTTGCAGGTGATCCCGCCGTGCCGGTGCATCACCGAAGATACGCTCCCCCAATGGCTGCTCCCCCAGATCCTGCAGGCCGCTCCCTTGCAGCGCCGCCTCGGCAAACAGGGTCCAGCCCAGAATGGCCGGCCCGGCATCACCGTGCAGGATCACCTCGCGGCAGATCCCCACGGGATCCGCAACGGCCACCAGCGTCTGCTCGTCCGCCCCCAGCGACACGCTGCGATTGCCGAGCAGTTGCACCGAGAGGTGACTATTGTAACGCCGCAGGCGCCGGGTCATGGAGTCGGCCTCCAGCAACCAGGGGCGCAGTGCCTCGGGGGGGTCACACTCTGCGGGTGCCCGCCAGGGGACGAGCTGGATGAGGGGAACAGTCAACTCGGACTTCACAGCTTCACCATCCGGAGATTTCCGTTGTCAGGTTAAAATCCCGTTTATTATCCGTAAATCAATGGCGAATTGTAAGAACATCCGTGCTTGACGGCCCCGATGGCAGCATCAAAAATGGGGCATCCGTCGCTGCCGAGCCATCTAGATGAAGATCTTCAGAATTCTGCTGGTGTTATCCCTGGGTTGTACCCTGTTGAATACCCACGCCTTCGCCAACGAGGAAGCGGCCGCCGATCCGGCCTCCGCCGCCGTCCAGCCGGGATTCGCCTATCACGCGCTGGATCCGGACATCATCACCAACTACCTCGGCGATGGCAAAACCCTGGGCTATGTGCGGGTGACGGTGGAGCTGATGGCCGAAAACGCCGCCGATCTCAAGTTGCTGGAGCAGCACGACCCCCTGATCCGCGACGCCATCATCCGCCTGATTGGCAGCAAGACGGGTGCCCAGATCAAGTCCCTGGTGAGCCGGGAAGAGCTGCGCAAGGAGTGCGAGGCCAAGGTCAACGAACTGCTGGTCAGAGAGACCGGCAAGAAGGCGGTACGCGAGCTCATCTTTACCAAGTATCTTTATCAGTAATGAACCGCGAGCAGGGTGCCGACCGGCAGTCTGCTCTCCCTGCCGCTCCCATTCACTGTCGAGGAAGTCATCGTCATGGGCCACAAGACGCTGTGTGAATGGCGCCGTCACGAGATCCCCGCCGATCTCAAGACACTGCGCAAGATATTGCGCAAACCCAAGTTCGTGTGCGGCAAATGCGCCCGCAGCGCCAATGACAAAGAGTACCTGTGCCAGCCGCTACGGCTGAAGGATAAAGGGGAGTAAGTCCCCCGCAGCCCGCCGCGCAAGCGTCTGAAGAAGGGGGGGCCCTATTGATCGGTCCAGCCCTGACGGCCCTGCGCAAACAGTCTGCGGGCCTGGACGTCATTGGGGCAGACACCGCGGTACTCCTCCCCCGATCGCCCGGCCAGATAGAGGTGCTCCGGGCGGCAATACCAGGCCAATCCCTTCTGGCGGCCCTGCTGCCACATGGCAACGTCCACCTTGTCGCCGCACTGGGTCTGGTGGAATGCCACCCTGTCATCGGCAAACCCCAGCTTGCCATCGGCTTCCCCGACGTCGCTCCACACCTTTTCGCAGGGATCGTCCGAGTTGGAGACACAGCCCCCGAGCAGGGTGGCACAGAGCATGATGACGAGTGAGCGCATAATCATCCTTGGGCGTTGTTTGAGTGGTTCATGGCGTCTCTGGCCTGACGGGCATCCCTCTTCCCACAGCGCCATTTGAGCAGTCCATTCTAACCAGAGCCTCGCCCGGCCACCAAGGGGCATGCTGCCTAACGCACAAAAAATCGGGCGGGCCACCAGGCCCGCCCGCACGCGTTACAGGGAGTCATTGATCGTCGAGGGGGTCATAGTCCTGCCAGCCCTCGTCGTCCAGCTCCTCCAGCTCGTCTTCCCAGGATTCCGGCTCCCACTCATCGTCGAGCTCGAAATCCGGCGTCTGCGTACCCATGCTCATTCTCCTTGGATAGTGCACCGGCCTTCAAAGTCTATCCAGAAAAATGGGGCTCGCCAGTGGTGCCGGTCAGAGCCTGATCAGGGTGCGCCCCGCTACCCGACCCTGGGTGATGGCCTCGGCGGCCTCCACCACCTGCTCCAGCCCGATCTCGGTGACCGCCTGGGCGAAGAGGCTGGCGGGCAGATCCCGCGCCAGTCGCTGCCAGGCCAGTTGACGGCGCGCCAGCGGGCACATCACCGAATCCACCCCCTGCAAGCGCACGTTGCGCAGGATGAAGGGCATGACGCTGGTGGGCAGATCGAAGCCGCCCGCCAGACCGCAGGCGGCCACGGCGCCACCATAGTTCATCTGGGCCAGCAGCTTGGCCAGCACCTGACTGCCGACGGTGTCGACGGCACCGGCCCACAGTTGTTTCTCCAGCGGCTTGGCTGGCTCCAGCAGTTCGCTGCGCGGCACTATGCGGCTGGCACCCAATGCCATCAGCATGGCGCCCTGCTCCTCGGGACGGCCGGTCAGGGCCGCGACGCGATAGCCCAGCGCAGACAGCAGGGCGACGGCTGTGGTGCCCACTCCACCGGCGGCACCTGTCACCAGCACCTCACCACTGTCGGGGGTTATGCCCGCCTCTTCCAGAGCCAGCACGCAGAGCATGGCGGTGAGGCCGGCGGTGCCGATGCACATGGCTTGGCGCTCATCCAGCCCGGCCGGCAGCGGCACCAGCCAGTCGGCCTTGACCCGCGCCTGTTCGGCCATGCCGCCCCAGTGTCCTTCCCCCACGCCCCAACCGGTCAGTACCACCTTATCGCCGCTCTGGTAGCGGCTGTCGGCCGACTCCAGCACAGTGCCGACGAAGTCGATGCCCGGCACCAGCGGCCACTGGCGCACTATCTTGCCCTTGCCGGTGATGGCCAGCCCGTCCTTGTAGTTGAGGGAGCTGTAGCTCACCGCCACCCGCACCTCCCCCGTCGGCAGCTGGCTCTCGGCCAGTTGGGTCAGAGTTGCCTTGGTCTTGCCATCTTGGTTGTCCAGTAACAGAGCCTTGAACATGCTTGCCTCTCGATGTTGTGGCGTCACCCATCAGGTGCTTTGACGCCTTTGCAGTTGAAAATCCAGGGTCAGGGCCAGGCCGGCCACCGTCTCGCCTGCCAGCTGACGCAGGATGAGATCGGCCGCCTCCTGGCCCATCTGGTGATAGGGGATCCTGACCGAGGTGAGCGCCGGATAGCAGGCCCGTGCCACGTCCAGATCGTCGAAACCGGCGATGGCGAGCTTGCCCGGCACGTTCAGGTGACGGCGCTGGCTCTCGAACAGCACGCCCGCCGCCAGCTCGTCGTTGACGCACACCAGCGCATCCAGCTCGGGCCAGCGCAGCAGAAACTCCCCCAGCATGGCCGCCCCCGTGCTGAAACTCGGCAGCTCCGAGGTGTTGATGATGGAGTCGGGGGAGAGGTAGTTGTCCAGCAGCGCCTTCTGCCAGCCCTGCATGCGCTGTTGCAGCATCCACTGCTCCTGGCGGGCACAGAGAAAGCCGATGTTGCGGTAGCCGCGCTCGATGAGGTGACGGGTCAGCTGATAGCCGGCGTCGAAGTTGGAGACCCCCACGTTCATGTCGATGGGTTGGCGCGCCATGGCGCCCACCTCCACCACCGGCAGGCGGGCGGCCTTCAACCGGGTGCGTATGGTTTCGCCGGGATCGCCGCCAAACAGCACCACGGCGGCCGGGTTGTGCTGCAGGAAGTTGCTGAGCAGGCTCTCTTCCTGCCGCTTCAGGTGCTGGGCGTCCCCCAGCATGATCTGGTAGCCCTCGGCGAGCAGGGTCTGCTGCAGACCGGCTATCATGTCGCCGCAGGCGCGCTCCGCCAGGCTGGGGACTATGACCACTATGGTCTGGGAGGTGGCGGAAGCCAGCGCCCCCGCCGCCCGGTTGGGGATATAGCCGAGTTCATCCACCGCCGCCTCGATGCGCTCGCGCATCTTGTCGGATACCAGCTCCGGGGTACGCAGGGCGCGCGACACCGTCATGGCCCCCACCCCGGCCAGCTGGGCCACTTCGTTGAGGGTCACCCGACCCGTGCTACGGCGTTTCTTCGCTTCTGACATCCTTTCCCTTCCTCGGCATGCGGGTACTCACTTTAAGGCAAAAGTGCAGCACTGACTATTTGCTCAAGCCGGATTTTACCTCCTTTGGCCGAGTGACGGGGCAAGATGAATCCCGCTCATGGCATAAATGATAGCGCTATCACAGATCGATGTTAGCGCTATCTGGTAGCGCTAACTTTCGAGATCCAGCTCACGGTTATCCACCGGCGAGATCGCTAGATTGGCGCCATCTCATCCAGCCGGACACTGCCATGCTGACTCAATTGCTGACCGAGGAGGTCATTTCCATCGAAGCGGGGGCCCGCGACTGGCGCCATGCCATCGAGCTCGCCACCGCTCCCTTGCTGGCCAACGGCATCATAGCGCCCTCCTATGTGGCGGCGCTGTTTCGCTCCCACGAGGAGCTCGGCCCCTACTACGTGCTGGGCCCGGGCCTGGCCATGCCCCACGCCCGCCCGGAAGACGGCGTCAACCGGCTGGGGCTGGCGCTGACAGTGCTGAAGGAGGGGGTCAACTTCGGCTCCGAGGGCAACGACCCGGTCCGGTTGCTCATCACCCTGGCCGCCAGCGACGGCAACTCCCACGTGGAGACCATAGCCCGGCTGGCCGAGCTGTTCATGAACGAAGAGGACGTGGCGGCCATCATGGCGGCCGACACCAAAGACGACATCCTGCGCATACTGGCGCGTTACTGAGCGGCGCCCTGCGCCCGACTGAGGAAAATGACAATGAACATTCTGGTTGTATGCGGACACGGCCTGGGCACCAGCCTGATGATGGAGATGAGCATCAAGAGCATCCTCAAGGATCTGAGCGTCACCGCCGAGGTGGATCACCGGGATCTCGCCTCCGCCGGCAGCGAGACCGCCGACATCTTTATCGCCACTCGGGACATCGCCGAGCAGTTGCAATCCATGGGGGTCAACGGCCGGTTGGTCTCCCTGGACAACATGGTCGACAAGGCCGCCATGAAAGAAAGGCTCGCCACCGCCCTGCGCGAGCTGGGCGCACTCTAATCCTTTTGCAACTCTCTGGGCGGCCTGCGGGCCGCCCCTTTCCTCTGATTGGAGCTGACCATGGAATTTTTCAATTTTCTGATGTTTGACGTGCTGTCGGAGCCGGCCGTGCTGGTCGGCCTGATCGCCCTTATCGGCCTGATTGCCCAGAAGAAACCCGTGACCGAGTGCATCAAGGGCACGGTCAAGACCATCATGGGCTTCGTCATCCTGGGGGCCGGTGCCACCCTGGTGGTGAACTCGCTGGGCGACTTCGCCGCCATCTTCCAGCACGCCTTCGGCATCAAGGGGGTGGTCCCCAACAACGAGGCCATCGTCTCCATCGCCCAGCAGTCGTTCGGCAAGGAGATGGCGATGATCATGTTCTTCGCCATGCTGGTGAACATCCTGATCGCCCGCCTCACCCCCTGGAAATTCATCTTCCTGACCGGTCACCACACCCTCTTCATGTCGATGATGGTGGCGGCCATCCTCTCCGCCGGCGGCATGAGCGGCATTCCGCTCATCGCGGTGGGCAGCCTGGTGGTCGGCGTGACCATGGTGCTGTTCCCGGCTCTCGCCCACCCCTACATGAAGCAGATCACCGGCTCGGACGACGTGGCACTCGGCCACTTCTCCACCTGCTCCTACGTGCTGGCCGGCTGGATCGGTGCCAAATTTGGCAACAAGGCCCACAGCAGCGAAGAGGTGCAGGTGCCCAAGAGCCTGCTGTTCCTGCGTGACACCCCGGTGGCCATCTCCTTCACCATGGGCATCATCTTCCTCATCACCTCCGCCTTCGCCGGGCCCGAGTTCGTCGCCAGCGTCGCCAAGGGCAAGCACTGGTTCATGTTCTCCCTGATGCAGTCCATCACCTTCGCCGCCGGGGTCTACGTCATCCTGCAGGGGGTGCGCATGGTCATCGCCGAGATAGTGCCGGCCTTCAAGGGGATCTCCGACAAGCTGGTGCCAAACGCCAAACCGGCGCTCGACTGCCCCATCGTCTTCCCCTACGCCCCCAATGCGGTGCTGATCGGCTTCCTGTCGAGCTTCGCCGCCGGCCTGGTGGGCATGGTGCTGCTCTATCTGCTGGGGCTCACCGTCATCATTCCGGGGGTGGTGCCGCACTTCTTCGTCGGCGCGGCGGCCGGTGTGTTCGGCAACGCCACTGGCGGCCGTCGCGGCGCCCTGCTGGGAGCCTTCGCCAACGGCCTGCTGATCACCTTCCTGCCGGTGTTCCTGCTGCCGGTGCTGGGGGATCTCGGCTTTGCCAACACCACCTTCAGCGATGCCGACTTCGGCGTGGTGGGCATACTGCTGGGCCTGATAGTGCGCTGAAGTCACCTCATCCAGGCAGTCAGCAGGCGCGGTCTATGGACCGCGCCTGCTGTTAGCGGCAGCCCCCACCCCATCGACGCCGAAAATATGTGCAAACACAGTGCGTTGGATCGGATTTTCAGCCCACAGCGGCAGCATCTGACGGGGGAGTGCGATATGCTGATGCGCTGACGTTCCACCCGACCTCACCCGAGGCCTCTTCCATGAAATACCTGGTAGTACAAACCAAACAGATAGGAGATGTGCTGATCTCCACCGCACTGTGCAACAACCTCAAGCAGCACGACCCCGCCGGGGAGGTTCACTATCTGGTCATGGATTACTGCGCGGGGATGGCGGAGGGGAATCCCAACATAGATCGATTGATCGTCATCGAGAAGGCGCGCCGCAACGAGTGGCGCTACATGAAAGAGTTGCTGCTGGGCATTCGTCGCGAGCGCTACGACGTGGTGATCAACAGCCAGGGCCAGATGATAGGCCTGCTCACCTGCCTCATCTCGGGGGCAACACTGCGGATCGGCTTCGACTCCTTCCCCTGGCGACTCGGCCACAACCGCATAGTGCGCTTTCGCCACGACACCGAACATCAGGGCAACAGCACTCTGGTGGATGACAGGTTCTCGCTGCTAAAACCCCTGGGGCTCGCCAAGGAGGATCGCAACTACTATCTCTGGCTGAGTGAAGCGGAGAAGCAACGGGGACGGGAGACACTGCAGGCCGCCGGCATAGATACGGGCAGGCCGCTGATCGCCATGGGGGTCAACTCCCTTGGGCACTACAAGCGCTGGCCCATCGACTGTTTCGCCGAGGTCGCGCGCTGGCTCATCGAGCAGCACCACGCCCAGATCCTGATCTACTGCGGCCCTGGGGAGGAAGAGTACAACCGCAGCCTGAAGCCCTTGCTGCCAGGGACGCTGCAGACCAGCGTGTTTGACCGCATACAGACCCGCTCGGTGCGCGAATTGGCAGGGCTTATCGCCCACTGCCAGCTGTTCGTCGGCAACGACACTGGTCCGCGGCATATCGCACAGGCGCTGGACATACCGCTGCTGACCATAGTCTCTCCCCTGGGGCACTCCGCCATTGCCAATCCCGTCTCTCATCCCCGCTATCGATTCATCGATACCAACCATCAGGATCCGCAGCAGGAAGTCCTGGCCGTTCAACACCAGCTGAGCATGCTCTGGGACGAAGTGACGCAGCCCCATGGCAAGCCGGAAGAGCCGACCCCCGACCTTATGCCAGTCAGGTAGTCGACAGCGCCAGGTCGTCACTTCCTCAGACGGAAGAACTCCTTCTGCCACTCATAGAGGTATCCGGACCACCCCTTGGACTTGGCCCGCAGGAAGATGAGACCGGATGAGCGCTTCCAGCTGTGCTGGAACCAGTGCGTCATATAGCGCTCCGTGGCGGGCTCAAAATGGATCGCTTCCCCCTGATAGTTGTAAAAGTAATGAACCGGGGCGATCAGGGCGGCATCGCCGGACTGCGCCAGCTTGTCTGCCACCAGTCTGGTCATGATCTCAGGCCCCATGTACATGGGGGAGGACATGATCTCCTCTTCATAGAACCGCACCAGCTCGGACAACATCACCGACTCTTTCCTGGCGTAGATGACAGCAGTGCCAACCAGCCGATCGGACTCGTAGCCTGCGCCAAACGCCACTGACTCGAAGAGCGGGAAGGGATCCTGGTTGATGGTGACATCGGTATCCAGATAGAGACCCCCTTCCTGGGCGAGGATCTTGAGGCGCAGGTAATCGGTCACGAAGGCCAGCAAGCCCCGTCGATAGCACTCCCGTGCAAAGGTGCACTCCTGGATCCAGCGCTTTATCTGCGGGTCCGTATCCAGCCACAGCTTGTAGTCGTAACCCTGCTTTCGCCAGTCGTCGATGCACACATGGGCCAGAGGAGGCAGCCGGTTGCCCAGCCAGATGGCGTGAATGGTTTTATTGGTCGCGCTCATGACTTGCCCCCGCACTGCTTCATGTTCCACAGGGTCATTCTGATAAACCGGTAGAAGCGGTACAGCTCACGGGTCAATTTGAACCCCAGCGGCACCTTCTTCAGTTCGACCTGATTCTGGATGTCGCTGCCCATGTCCCGCGGACTGTAGATGGCATAGGGGATAAGGCCGGTGCAGATGAGGCCGGTACGATAGGACTCACCGATGAAGTTGTCGACCGAGCAGAGCCATCGCTTGCTGTGCGCCAGCAGGCGGCGAGCCCCCTGGGGCGAGATGCTGTAACCCGTGGTCCAGCAGGAGTTGTTGTGCCAGAACATCAGCTGCATGTTGTCTATGGTGGTCAGTGCGGTGGCCGACCCGACCTGGGGTTCCACCTTCACATACTCATACTGCTCATGGACCTTGGGCAGGGTCCCCAGTACCTCTTCAAAATACTGGGTAGGCAGGAAGTCATCTTCCAGAATGAGGATGGGCTCATTGAGTTCGACGCACTTTTCCCACAACAGGAAGTGGCTGGCATAACAGCCCTTCTCCCCCGGGGTCAGTGGCCGGCTCCTGAAACGGATCCTGTGCTGGTCATCCGGCAAGGCCTGCAGCCGCTCAGGGAGACCTTCAAAGCCATTCACCGCATTGAAAAACTCGAAATCGATGCCTCTGGCCGCCAGGACGGACTCGACGCGACTGCGCCGCTCGACGGCCCGCTCCAGACTAATGACGTAAATTTTCATGACCTTCCCTTGCAAACTGCTTCAGTTCTCCATGCAGTGCAACCGAGTAGATGGCGCCCATGAAGACGCTGAATACCCACTGCCCGGAGCGCATGTAGAAAAAGGATTCGAAGTTGTTGATGATGAGCCAATAGATGATGAAAGAGATGGTCAGCATCTTGATGAAACGTGAAGAACTCGAACAGGACAACACCTGACGGGCCACGGTGAAGAGTGTGCCATAGAGCACCAGGAATCCGGCGATACCCCAGCACACCAGGGTCTCCATGTTGGAGTTGTGCAGATGACGGAACTCCTGAGTGATGTAGTCCGGCAGGGTCTTGGACAGGGTAATGACCAGTGATTGACTGCCATAGCCGGTGCCGAAGAGCGGGTGTGCCAGGAACCACTGGATGGCCTCCAGCCAGGTCTTCAATCTCACCCCTATGCTGAAATCCCGCACTTCTACCCAGTTGCCCGTCAAGATGGCATGCAGATCCCCTTGATGTACAAAGCCTGACAGCAGCCTCTCCCTGATGAACGAGACCTGATAGAGGGCCAGCATGGTCACCAGCAAGATGACGTAGGTCATGACCACCTTGCGTGTTGGCCAATGGTCCCCCCCCCCCAGCAAGGGAAGAATGGCCAGGGAGACCGAGATGGCCAGCCAGGACTGGCGGGATTGCAGAATAATGGAGAAGACGCCGAACAGCACTATGCCGAGCAGGATCCCGGCATTGGCCAATGACAGCTTCTTGAATTTTGAGGTGAGCAGCAACAGGACAAAAAACAGGAAACAGGCCCCCGCGATCAGGGAGCCATGCTGGGCATTGCGGTAATTGAAATCCACCCTGGCACCGTCGAGCCCCGTCTCGAAGATGGAGAAAAAGGCCGAGTGGTAGGCAAAGGTGAAGACCACCCCGACGCAGAAGGTCAGCAAGGTGATGACGATGCGGCGCGGCTCCCCTTTCAGCCAGTAGGCGAGGCCGATGAAGAAGAAGAGGTAGGCCATCGACTTCACCGAAGGGTACTTGAGGGCATAGTCATGGACATAATATCGCGATGACACCCAGCTCAGACACTGCACCACCACGGCCAGACAGAGCAGTTGAAAGACTCTGTTTTTTATGAAAAAAGCCCTGTCCACATAGAATGCCAGCAGGGTCGAGAAGACGATGATGGTCTGGCAGACATCGGCGATCAGCTGTATCGAATCCTTGAACAGGGTGTAACCCAGAATATTCAGGAAGATGAAGTTGCCGAACGCCTTGCCGTGAAAAAAGCCGAGAAAATCGTGATTCGTCGACAGGGTCTGATCTTTCATCCCGAGCAATGTGTATTTTCCCATCAAGATTTTCTGAAGACATAGTTGCCACGGATCTTGCGCCACAACCCGAACATGTCGGTGCGGGGGAAGATGGCGATCCGGCGGATCTGGAGCGGATCCCGATGCATGGCCCTGGGGCCGCTGTTGGTGGCCACAGCATAGCGGTAGCCGGCGGCACAGGCCTCGGCTTTCGCGCTCTCGTTCAGATCCCCGTAAGGGTAGGCAAACGACAGGAGCGGCTGGCCAAGCAGCCGTTCCAGCCTCTCCTTGTTGGCCCGGATCTCCTGTGCCTGTTCCTCTGGGGAGAGCGTGCTCAGGCGCGGGTGCGTCAGGGTGTGGCCACCGATCTCCACGTGACCGGAGGCCACCAGCGCCTTGATCTCATCGCCATTCATCAGGGCCACAGGCGTATCGGGGTGGGTCGGATGCTCCACGTCCCAGCGATTGTGATCCTCGCCGGTCACTATGTACACCACCGCCTTGTAACCATATTTTTCCAGCAGAGGCAGCATGCGGGTGAGATTGTCCCGATAACCGTCGTCGACGGTGATCATCAGGTACTTCTTGCCGTATTGCAGCCGGTGGATAAACCCTTTCTCTGCCAGATCGGCGAACGTCAGGGTCTCGTAACCCAGCCACTTCATCAGCTTGAGGTGTTTCTCGAACATGGCGATGGGCAGCCAGGTGCCGTGCACCCCCTTCTCGCTCTCCTGCTCGATGAAGCGGTGATACATGATGACTGGCATCTCCCGGCGCAGGGTCTCGACCACGGCATCCTGATAGATGGACTCGAGCCCGCTCACCACCTCCTGCAAGTCATACTCCTGCCGGATGCGCTGGCGCAGGCTGTCCGGCACGCTCTTGCTCGCCAGCGCCGGGACTATCTGCCCCTTCAGCGCGGCAAAATCGATGGCCAGATCGCTGGGCCCTATGTCGCCGAAGTTGCTGGCCAGCGCCTCATCCAGATTCTGTTCGGTCACCAGCCCGATGGCCTTGGCCTCGCCGATGGCAAACGCCAGACGGCCGCACAGCAGGGCTTCCATCGCCACCCGGCCGGCGCCGATCACCAGATCGCACTGTGCCAGCAGGGCGGGCACATCATCCACATAGCCGACGAAATCGACCTTGTCCTGGAAGCGGGCAAAGCGCTCCGGCACTCGGGTGCCGCTGACGACACGGACTTGGCAGGCGTCCAGATCCAGCACCTCCTCCAGCAGGCGATAGCAGAGCTCCCCCTTGGGGCCGCTCAGTCGACCTATGATGGCGATCACCGGCTTGGGATTATCCGGTGCAGGCACAGGCTGGAATTTGTCGGTTTCGATACCGTTGCGCAGCACTTGCACCATGGCGGGATCCACCCCCAGGTTGTCGATGATCTGGCGGGCGATATCTTCACAAACGGCAACCGCCCGATAGCCGAGGGCATGGAAGGCCTTGCGGGAGGCATGCACCGGCTGACGGCCATGAACTGTGGTGATCATGGGGGTGCCGGTCAGCTTGCAGGCTACGTAGCTGCTCCAGCCGGAGGCGCGGGAGTGGGCATGGACCAGCTGGATGTGGTGCTTCCTGATGAGATAGATGAGGTAAAACACATGCCAGAAGCGGCGCAGTATGCTGCGTTTGTTGAACCTCAGCTTGAATACGGGCCCTTGCGTGGGCTTGGTCAGGGTATCTGACACGTAAAAGACGTTGTGACCACGCCGGGTCAGCTCGTTGCCGACCGTGGTGGCATAGACCTCAGCTCCCGTGACTTCGAGCTGGGAGAGTGCCATCAATATGTTCATGCAAGCGCATCCGATCGACGGGGGGGCCCCGGGGGGCGCCGGGGGGGGGGGCCGGGGGGCTGGGGGTGG
>NZ_JASATR010000031.1:0-31536 GCF_038440395.1 Aeromonas sp. OTU364 | reverse complement strand
GGGCTGCGCGGGGGCGGGGGCCGCCCCCCCCCCCCCCCCCCGGCCAGACGACGGATGTCGTACACCTCCTGATCCACCATCTTGCTCCACTCCTCGTTGCTGGAGAGCGCCGGCACATAGCGGCGGCTGCGCTCCAGCATCTCCAGCACCTGCTCCCGGCTGAGCCGGCTGATGCTCTGCTTGTCGGCCCAGGTGAAGCCGAGGGAATGCAGCTCTCCGGTGAGCAGGGTCAGCTTGCGATAGACCTGCAGGGTGATGACCCCGGGCAGTGCGCCGTGCACCAGTTCGAACTTCTCGTCCCGCCCGCCGGCGGCCTGCACCAGCGCCTTGAAGGCGAGCTTGTGGCCGTTGATCTCGTCGAGCAGCGGCTGCAACAGGGGGGCGCTGGCGGCGGGGAAGCGCAACCAGCCAGGCAGGCGGTGAGTCGCCTTGGTGGAGCAGCCGGGGCGGGCGCTGTGATCCTGAAAGGCGGCCAGGGTGGCGGCCAGCGCCTCCTCCCCCGAGAGATAGCCTACCTCTATGGCCTCGATGGGATCGTGCTCTTCCCCTTGCGGCACGGCGGGCAGGGGATAGACATGGGCCTCCAGCAACTCGAGCTGGCCGAGCTGTCTGGCGAGACGGGCAAGGGCGTCTTCCAGTTCGTCCATCTGTTGACGCAGGGCGGCGGTGGGGGTAAAGGTGTCCATCGGCATATCCTGTCTGTTTCCCCAATTCGTCGCCCTAAAGGTGACGATCAGGGGGCATGATTAAAGTACTGTATAAATAACCATACCAGTATGACGGGAAGGCGCCAAGTGCCGCCTTTCAAGCGCCGTCCGGGGGGGGGGCAGCCCTGGTCGCCTTCAGAGGGTTGCCTGTCTGTATCATCCTGTTAAATAACGATCTTTAAGTGATCCAACGATTAACAATTGGCGCCTGGGCCGAGGTAGCCGCGTCCTGCCTGGCACTCGGGCTCTGCATAGCTAACGTGGGAAACTGCATAGTTAGAAGCAGATGATGCAGGAGAAAATGCTGCCGGGCTGGGCGAGGGAGTGTCTGGTTAATATTTCACATATAAATCAATATCTTGAATTTAACCTCATGGCGAGATAAACCATTACTTTTACTAATCCCATGTATCAAAATTCGTCAATTGAGGCACCTCCTCGCCCTGACTAAGCTTTGCGCATCAAATCCGAGCCTTGCGCAGAACTAGAGAGAGGAGCCATATCATGGCCAACATGACTTATACCGAAGCCGGTTACCAGGATTCCAGCGAATCGAATCTGGTTGCTCGCGTCAAGATGACCGTCCTGACCTGGCTGGAACGCAGCCGCAGCCGTCGCCAGCTCTCCGAGCTGCCCGCCTACCTGCTCAAGGACATCGGTCTGAACGAAGCTGACCGCTATCAAGAGACCACCAAGCCGTTCTGGCGTGGTTGATCAGCCGGGCATGGATGCCTCGTTTTCTTGCTGATCTGAACTGCTCTGCCTGATGCTCTTCGCCCCCCAGACGGGCCTGATTTTTCCCCTGTTGCCGCTTCCTGTTTTCCCCCTTGTCTGTTTTTCCTTCTGTTTGCCCCCAGTGGCATGAGTTGTCATCATCCCTCGCCAACTTTGTATCCTTACTGTTTGAATTTGTTTAAAAACTGATTTTAAGCCCGGCTGCCTTGCGTATAATCCGGCCATGGCATTCCAGACAAGAGGGTGAGATGGATGATTCCCCAGCATGACTTTTTGGCCCTGACCCGCCGCCACGAGTGGCAGCTCGAGCCCTTTGCCTTCGAGCTGGCCAACGGCACCCGGGTGAGCGTGTGGGACACCGGCGTGCTCTGCCTGGAGCCCGCGCCTGGGTCGCCTAGCGGGCGCAAGGACATAGTGCTCTCCTGCGGCATTCACGGTAACGAGACTGCCCCCATCGAGATCTGCAACCAGCTGCTGACCCGGCTGCTCAGCGGGGAGCTTCAGGCCCGCCACCGGGTGCTCTTCCTCTTTGGCAACCCTGCCGCCATGAACCAGGGGGCGCGCGAGGTGGAGGAGAACATGAACCGGCTCTTCAGTGGTGCCCACAGCAAGGGGGAGGGGCTGTGCAACCGGGAACGCATTCGCGCCATGCGCCTGGAGCAGTATGTGAGCCGCTTCTTCGCCGATCCCGCCCGGCCCCGTTATCACTACGATCTGCACACCGCCATTCGCGGCTCCCGTCACGAGAAGTTTGCGGTCTATCCCTTCCCCCACGAGCGCCCCCACTGCAAGGAGCAGGTGCAGTTCCTCGGGGCTTGCGGGGTGCGCACCATACTGCTCTCGAGCGGCCCGACCACCACCTTCAGCTATTACAGCTCGCACCAGCATGGCGCCCATGCCTTCACGGTGGAGCTTGGCAAGGTGCGCCCCTTTGGAGAAAACGACATGACCCGCTTCATCGAGGCGCGTCAGGCGTTGCAGGCGCTGGTGACCCAGGATGAGGTGGTGCTCGAGCCCTGGCGGGCGGATGACTTCACGATTTTTGCCATCGATCGGGTGATCAACAAGCAAACGGCCGAGTTTCGTTTCCTGTTTGCCAGCGACGTGGACAATTTCACCGAATTTCCCCAGGGGTTTGTGCTGGCGGAAGATGGGGAACGCCAGTACAGGGTAGAGAAAGCGCGGGAGGCGGTGGTCTTCCCCAATGCCAACGTGGCCATCGGCCAGCGGACCATGCTGCTGGTGGTGCCAACCCGCCTGTGGTCGTGATCTGAGCCCCTCTTTTCACACCAACCCTGCGCCCCTGGCGGCGTGGCCAGGATGGTCGTGATCCCGAACTCGCCCTGACAGGGAGCCCGAAAGGGCTCCCTTCTTCGTTTCTGCTCGCCGAAAATCTCATCTTCTTTCTGAAATTAAAGAAGTTTCTACTGGTCTTACCTGAATGAATCACGTTGCCCTTTGCTTAACATCTTATTTACATTCTAAGGGTCACCTCATGGTGGTGACGCTGACAACGGCAAGGAGCCAGTTATGACCCATGTCGACATCCCCTTCCTTCGTTACCTCGATGAGGAGGGGCGCCCGGTCGCGACACTGCCGACCTGGCTGGACAAGGCGATGCTGCACACCTTCTACCGCAACATGGTGATGGTGCGCAGTTACGACAAGAAAGCGATAGCACTGCAGCGAACCGGCAAGCTCGGCACCTTTCCCTCCCACTTGGGGGCGGAAGCGGTGGGGATCGGGGTCGGTCTCGCCATGCGGCCGGAGGATGTCTATGTGCCCTATTACCGGGACATGCCCACCCTCTATGTGCGGGGCGTGCCCATGGAGCAGAACCTGCAATATTGGGGCGGAGATGAAAGGGGCAGTGTCTTCTACAAGGCCGATGGAGAGTTGTCGGAAGACTTGCCCATCTGCGTCCCCATCGCCACCCAGATCACCCATGCCGCCGGCATAGCGGCCGCCTTCAAGCTGCGCAACCAGCCCAGGGTCGCCGTGGTGACCATAGGGGATGGCGGCACCTCCAAGGGGGATTTTCTCGAGGGGCTCAACTGTGCCGGCGTCTGGCACCTCCCCATGGTGATGATCATCAACAACAACCAGTGGGCCATCTCGGTGCCACGCAAGCTGCAGTCGAGCGCACCAACCCTGGCCCAGAAGGGTATAGGGGCCGGGGTGCGCAGCCTGCAGGTCGACGGCAACGACGTGGTGGCCGTCTATGAGGCGACCCGCGCCGCCATGGAGCGGGCACGCAGCGGCAAGGGGCCGACGCTGATCGAAGCCGTCAGCTACCGACTCGGGGATCACACCACGGCCGACGATGCGACCCGCTATCGCGAGGCCGCCGAGGTGGAAGCCGCCTGGGCCAAGGAGCCGGTCAAGCGGCTGCGCCAGTTCATGTTTGAGCAAGGCTGGTGGGACGAGCATCAGGAGCAGGCGCTGTTGGCGGAGGCGGGTCGGGAGGTCGAGCGTGCCGTCGCCGCCTATGAAGGCATGGCGCCGCAGGCGCCGGAAACCCTGCTCGATTACCAGTTTGCCGAGCTGCCGCGGGAGTACCGTGTCCAGCGTCAGCGCATCATCGCCAAGGGCATGCAGCAGCGCGGCGGGGAGACACACCATGAGTGACATGACACTGCTCGAAGCCATCAATCTGGCGTTGCACCATGAGATGGAGCACGACCCCGACGTGGTGGTGCTGGGTGAGGATGTGGGGGTCAACGGCGGGGTGTTTCGTGCCACTGTGGGCCTGCGCGACAAGTTCGGCTTCAAGCGGGTGATAGACACACCGCTGGCGGAGGGGCTGATCGCCGGGGTGGCGGTCGGCATGGCGACCCAGGGACTCAAACCCGTGGCCGAATTCCAGTTCCAGGGCTTCATCTTCCCCGGCATGGAGCAGATCATCTGCCAGGCGGCGCGCATGCGTAACCGTACCCGTGGCCGGCTCTCCTGTCCCATCGTCTACCGCTCCCCCTATGGCGCCGGCATCCATTCGCCCGAACACCACAGCGAGAGTGTCGAAGCCCTGTTTGCCCATATTCCGGGTCTGAGGGTCGTCATCCCCTCCAGCCCGAGACGGGCATATGGCCTGTTGCTGTCGGCCATTCGCGATCCGGATCCCGTGATGTTCTTCGAGCCGGACCGCATCTACCGCTCCATGAAGTCGGATGTGGTGGATGACGGCGTCGGCCTGCCGCTGGATGTCTGCTTTACCCTGCGACCGGGGCGGGATCTCACCGTGGTTGCGTGGGGGGCCTGCATCCAGGAGGTGATGCGAGCCGCCGCCCTGCTGGCGGAGCAGGACATCCAGTGCGAGGTGCTGGATCTCGCCACCATCAAGCCCCTGGACATGGAGAGCATCCTGGCCTCGGTGCGCAAGACCGGGCGTCTGCTGGTGGTGCACGAGGCGTGCGGCAGCTTCGGGGTCGGTGCCGAAATCGTGGCGCGGGTCACCGAGGAGGCGTTGACCTCCCTCAAGGCGCCGCCAAAGCGCCTCACCGGGGTGGATGCCGCCGTCCCCTACTATCGCAACGAGGAGTATTACCTCATCACCGAGCAGGATATTGCGGATGCGGCTCACCAACTGATGGAGAACAAGTGGCTATGACGTCTCTCAACTGTTGGCGCCCAGGCGCCCGAGCAAGGAAGAGCCATGAAGTCGGTCAATCTTTGGTGATGTTCCCGCGGATGGAGAACTGGTCATGAAATTTTTCAAATTACCGGATCTGGGCGAAGGTTTGGCCGAGGCCGAGATAGTCGAATGGAAGGTCAGTGCCGGCGATACCGTGAGTGTCGATCAGGTGCTGCTGTCGGTGGAAACTGCCAAGGCGCTGGTGGATGTGCCCTCGCCGGTGGCGGGAGTGATCGCCAGGCTGTGCGGCCAGGAGGGAGACATACTCCACATCGGTGCTCCCCTGGTGGAGTTCGAAGGAGGTGAAGACGACGGTACTGTGGTGGGCAAGGTCAGCGCCCATCAACGGCACATCGAGGATCACTTCGTGGTGGGAGCCATGGCACCCGGTGGCGCCCTGGTGCAGGCCATGCCGGCGGTACGTCTGCTGGCGCAAAAACTGGGGCTGGACATCGACAGGCTCAAGGGCACTGGCAGCGCCGGCATGGTGACCGAGCAGGACGTGCAGAGCGCCTTCGAAGCGCTGCAGAGCAGCGGCAACGAGTTCCTCAAGGGCTCGCGCCGGGCCATGGCCAAGGCGATGGAGCACTCCCATCAGACAGTGGTGCCGGTCAGCATCACCGACGAGGTGGACCTGCGTCACTGGCGGGCAGACGAAGACGTGACGGTGCGCCTCATCAAGGCCATCGGGGTGGCGTGTCGTGCCGAGCCCTCCATGAATGCCTGGTTTGACGGGGATACTCTGTCCAGGCGGCTGTTCAGGGAGGTCAACGTGGCCATCGCCGTCGACTCCAAGCACGGGCTCTATGTGCCGGTGATGGAGAACGTGGCCGAGCGGGAGCGGACGGACATACGCCACGGACTGGATCGGATGATCGCCGATGTGAAGGCGCGCGCCGTGCCGCGAGAGATGTTGCAGGGGGCGACCATCACCCTCACCAACTTCGGTGCCATCGCAGGCCGCTATGCCAGCCCTATCGTCACGCCACCCCAGGTGGCCATCATAGGGGCGGGCAAATTGTTCGAAAAAGTGGTCTTCATCCATGGGGAGGCGCGGCCGGTCCGGGCACTGCCCTTGTCGATGACATTTGACCACAGGGCCTGTACCGGCGGGGAGGCGGCGCGCTTCCTCAAAGCCCTGGTTCAGGCACTGGAAGCGGCGGATGCGTAAGTGATTGCACCCTGCCCTTGGCGGGGTGCAAATTTGGTTGCGTAATCGACAAAGGCACGTATAATCTAAACCAGCTTGAAAGGGCGTTAGTTATGTCAATGAATATGATGTTTTGCATCTTTTCCTGTTGTTCATAAGTTAATCCCGTTTTTGAGCTTTATCCGCTGAAAAGCATAAGTAATTATTTTGAATACAGGTTAAAGATATGTCTAACATGATCACCGGTACCGTTAAGTTTTTCAACGAAACCAAAGGTTTTGGCTTCATCCAGCAAGAAAACGGCCCGGACGTTTTCGTTCACTTCAGCGCTATCAGCGGTAACGGTTTCCGTACCCTGGCTGAAGGTCAGCGCGTACAGTTCTCTGTGACCCAAGGTCAGAAAGGCCCGCAGGCTGAGAACGTAACTGCTCTGTAATTCTTACAGAATTTAAGAAAGCCGTGGTACCTCTGGTGCCACGGCTTTTTGTTTTATGGCATATTGATAAACCACCTTTGCCAATGACCATCATCATGATCCCATCACTCTTGTTGACCGTGGTGCTTGCCAATGCTCCCGTGCCGGATCCCGCGGCCAGCGAGGCCGTGACCGTGTGCCAGCAATTCGTGCAGGTGCGTTTGGGCAAGGCAGAGCAGCCCGAGGAGATCAAGGCGCAGCCTGTCCCGAAGCGGGCAGGGGAGTGGCTGATCGATGGCAAGGTAAAAGGACCCGAAGGTCCTTTGTTGTTTGCTTGTCTGCTGCGGCAGGGAAAGCGCTGGGAATTGCTCAACTTCTCGCTTTGGGCGCCGCAGGAACTCAATTCGGCTTGAGTGCCACCAGCAGGTGCTGAAGATGCTCCAGCATGGTCATGCCGAAGGGGGTCAGATAGCCGCCATCAACGGCACTGATCATGCCTTGGCTGTGCAGGCGCTGCGCCGCGAGGCACAACTCTTCAGACATGTCGCTGCGTAACTTGATCCCCAGACTCATGTTCGCCGGATCAAAGCATGCCAGTATTTTCAGCTCATTCACAAAATCGTCAGAAACCTGGTCGATCCCACTCATGGATGCACTCCTTACGCTAAAGATGTATGCAAACTAGCATTCCCGGTTTGACTTTAGTGGGCGCTGGCTCAAAGTATTGGGCTTTGTCTGGACCGGCTGTGCCCGAACGCTGCTTTTTTGGCCGGAAGCCTCACGCCCCGGCTGGCTGGACGAGCAGAGTCCGCGTGCCGCTAAACATGGTAGAATGGTCCCTCTTTTGTCCCCCTGGCCAGGTATGAACCCAGGTCTTCCAGCTCAAGGCGCGTCTCATGATCACTGTCACTCTGGTATCTCTGCTGCACACCCTAGGTCCCCGCTTTTCTGTTTATGCTCCGTCCTTGCTGCTCCCCTTGCTCGATGAGCATCAGGGGGATCTCTGGCTGCCTTCCATCAAGGGGGCGGATGTTGCCGCCCTGCGCCAGCATGGCAAGGGGGGCGGGGCCCAGACCCTGGCCCCTCTGGCGGCGGGGTGGTGTGACTTCGGGACCGGCGGCGAGGGGGATACTCCCGAGCTGGATGCACTGGCGAGTTATGACGAAGAGATGCTGGACAACCTGCTGATGTACTGGCACAGCCCTGGCAAGATCAACAGCCCGATCACCGATAACCTGTTCGAGCTGCGCCGCGAGGTGGTGGATGAAGCCCATGGCACCGGGCTGGCGACCGCTTGGCAGCAGCAACAACAGGCGCGCTTCGAGCAGATCATGCAAGGTGTGCAGGCCGGGCGGGATCAACTCTGTTTCGTCGAGGTGGAGTCCGCCTACTGGCTGCGCCAGCGTTTCTGCGAGACGGCGGAGATCACCCTGGTGACCCCGGCGCTGGGCTGAGATCGCCGAAACAGGGGCGACCGAGCACTCTTGCTGGACAAGGCGCCAGCAAGATGTGAACATGTCGCCCTTTATTGAATGAGAGACTTGACCAATGAGCTATGAACTTAGCGACACCGAGCGCAATGCCGCGCTGCAACTGAACGCCGACTACCGCTTTGATCACTTCATCAGCAAGCTGGTCGAGCATGAAGAGCTGTTTGTTCTGACCGACGAGCACGGCGTCATGATGTTGACCACCGAAGACGAAGACTGCATCCCGGTCTGGCCGCATCCGGAATACGCCAAGGCCTGGGCCGAAGGCGAGTGGGCTGATTGCAAGCCGCAGTCCATCACCCTCAAGGTGTGGCTGGATCGCTGGGTCGACGGCATGGAGCAGGACGAACTCTGCGTGGCCGTGTTCCCGACCCCGGAGCAGGAAGGCATAGTGCTGGATCCGGCCGACGTGGCCGACGCCATCGCGCAAAAGCAGGCCAAGCGCGGCTAAGTCCCGTCCAGGCGCTGCTGCCACAAAAAAGACCCCGCCACAGTGCGGGGTCTTTTGTTTCGCCGAGCCAGAGCGTGGAGAGAGCTCAGGGCTGTTGATAGCGGGTGTCGATCAGGGTGACGGGAGGGAAGGTCTTGCCCTGTTTGATGGCGGCTTTCGTCTCCGCTTTCAGCTCTTCGTCAATCCAGAGCAGGCCGCCGAAGCTGTAGCCCGAGTTGGCGCCATCCAGGGGCCAGTAGAGCAGATCGCTCTGGGGCGTTGCCGGCGTCTTGGGCAGTTTTATCCAGCGCCAGGCACCTGCCCGGGTATAGGGGACCTGATAGGCGGGGACGAAGCTGGCCAGTTCATAGAGCCGCTGCTGGATCTGCCGTGAGAGCTCGGCCTTCTTGCCGAAGTCGAACGCCTTGTCGTATTGCTCCACCAGAGCCGAGATGGCGTCGTCATCGAGGTTCATGATGTTGTTGGTCTGGGGCTTGTTGGCGTTGACCTTGTGGAAGTGCTCCCAGTAGGCCGGATAGCGGCCACTGCTCCAGGCCATCCAGGCGCTCTGGTGCTTCTTCTCCAGCATGGATTTGAAGCCGGCGGAGGCATCCATCAGGTTCAGCTCCAGATTGAGGCCCGCCTTCTTCGCCTCTTCCCGCAGCAGGGTCAGGCGCTGGGCATGCTCGGCCGTGGTGTAGGTGATGCTGAGGGAGAGGGGCTGGCCCTTGTCGTTTTGCAAGATGCCATCCGGCCCCGTCTTGGTGAAGCCCGCCTTGGCGAAGTAGTCCCGTGCGAGCCTGGGATCGAAGGGGCGTGCCTTGATGTCGGTGTTGGTGAAGGCCCCCTGGCCCGAGCCGTAGCTGTTGAGGCGCTGGTAGTCCCCCCGCAGCAGGGTGGCGATCATCTTGTCGAGGGCGAGGGCGTACTGGATGCCGAGCCGCACATTGATATCCTTGAGCAGCGGGTCTGCGGTGTTGAGGTAAAGCCCCATGGGGGACTGCGGGGTCTGGTTGTAGAACCAGAGCCGCTCGATATAGCCCTTCTCGAACTCCGCTGTCTTGCTCTTGTCGTGCCACCAGTTGGGCATGACCAGCGGGAAGGTGTCGAGATCGCCGCGCAGGAAGTGCTGCCAGGCGATGTTCTGATCCCTGAGCACCTTGATCTCTATCCGGTCCGGGTTGAAGCGGTGCTGGAAGTAGCGCTCCCCGTCACCCCACCAATCCTTGACCCGGTTGAAGGTGACCGACTTGCCCTTCTTCAGTTCGCCAATCTGGTAGGCGCCGGTGACCGGCAGCACCTTCCAGTTGTACTCCTTGACCCAGTTGGCCGTGAGCTTGATGGCATGGCTCGGCTCCGGGCTGAACGGCAGGGATTCCAGCAAATCCTCCCGGCTCTTCTCGGTGCCGCTGGTGATGGCGAGGGTGTGATCGTCGAACCTGGTCACCTCGCTTATCTGGGTGCTGTAGTAGTTGTTGTACCAGGGATCATTGATCTCCTTGCTGCGCATCATCTTGAGGGTAAAGAGCCAATCATCGGCGGTGACGGGCTGGCCGTCCGACCAGCGCGCCTTGGGGTTGAGGCGAAAATAGAGGGTCTTGTGATCGGCGCCGAAGGCCCATGCGCTGGCCAGCATGGGAATGGGATTGCCGGTCACCGGATGGGTGGCGAGCAGGGGCAGATTGGTTTCGCGGACGTAACCGGCGAAGCCGCCGTTGGAGTCGGGCCCGTACTTGCGCAAGGTGAGCGGGAAGCTCGACATGAAGTCACGGAAGGTGCCGCCCCGTTTGGCCTCTGGATCGGCATAGACGGGGTCTGTGTCGTTGCTCTCCCACTTGAGATCTGCCGGCAGGGTGGCGCTCCAGCCGAAGGCGCTCCAGCAGAGGGGGAGCATCATGGCTGCGGCCCGCATGACACGGGGCAAAGCGGGGATGACCGAGGGTGAACTGTGCAGCATGTCCTTGCTCTCCTGATGGTTGGCGTCCTGCCGGGTCAAGCGGTGGGGCCCGTGAGGGCCTGTCTCATCATGGGAAGTTTCCCCATCGAGGTCAATGCTCGGCTTGTGCCTTGAACAGCCTCATTTTTCCGCCCAGCAGATGGACCACGAAGCCGAGCAGCACCAGGCCGGATCCCAGCCACTGCAGGGACGTGGGGTGCTCATCGAGGAGCAGGGCGGCCGCCACCATGCCGACGCAGGGCACCAGCAGGGAGAGTGGCGCCACCTGGGCCACCGGATAGCGCATCAGCAGCCGTCCCCAGAGGCCGTAGCCAAGCCAGGTGGCGACCAGCGAGAGATAGAGCACGCACAAGAGCCCCTGCCAGCTGAAGTTGAGCAGGCTGGTGGCAATGACATCGGGCCCCTCGAACAACCAGGAGAGCGCGAAGAAGGGCAGTATGGGCACCAGGCCGCCCCAGGCGATAAGGCTCGGCAGTGCGGTCTGGTAACGCAGCCCAATCTGGCGATTGATGACGTTGCCAAGGCCCCAGCAGGCGGCGGCGCACAGGGTCAGCACGAAGCCGAGCAGGGTCAGGTTGCCTTCGCCATGGGTGGCGATGAGATAGAGGCCGGCCCCCGCCAGCGGCAGCGCTACCCAGTGGTGAGGCTGCCAGCGCTCCCCCAGCCAGATCATGGCGAACAGCAGGGTGAACACCACCTGGGATTGCAGCACCAGGGAGGCCATGCCCGCCGGCATGCCGAACTTCATGGCGCAGAACAGGAAGGCGAACTGCCCCAGGCTGATCGCGCCGCCATAGGCCAGCAGCCAGCGCCAGGGCATGGCGGGCCTGGGCACCAGCAAGATGGCGGGGAAGACAACGCCGACGAAGCGCAGCGCCCCCAGCAGCAGCGGCGGTATGCCCTCCAGCCCCCATTTGATCGCCACGAAGTTGAGTCCCCAGCAGAGAATGACCAGGGCGGCCAGACACTTGTCCTTGGCTTGCATACAGCGTCCTTGTGTGAGAGGCAGGGCCATCAGATGGCGCCGGAAGGAAACGAGCATACCCTCGACAGGGTGGCTGGCGTCAAGTCGCAAGCGGGGGAGGGTGGGGCGGGTCCAGGCGGCAAGCCGCAATGACAGGTTCAGGCGGTGACGCAGTGCAGGGTTATGCCGCGGGCTGCGATGGCGGCGCGCATGGGGGCGGGCAGCGCATCGTCGGTGACCAGCACGCCGATCTGGCCCGGGGCACCCAGCTGGCTGGGGTGGATGGCGCCAAATTTGCTGCTGTCGGTGATGACCACATTGGTCACCCCCTTGGCCAGCACGCTGTTGACCACGTCGGCCCGCATCATGTCGCGGCCGGTAAAGCCCACCTCGGGGTGAAAACCGTCGACCCCGATGAAGGCCTTGGAGAAGTGCACCTGCTCGATACAGAGGCGCGTCAGCGGCCCCACCACGCTTTCGCTCTGATGCTGGAACAGGCCGCCGAGCAGCACCACCTGGGCCGGGGTGTCCTTGAGCAGATGGGCGATATAGCTGCTGATGGTGATGATGGTGACCCGCTTGTGCAGGGCAAGGTGGCGCGCCAGCATGGCGTTGGCGCTGCCCCCTTCGATAAAGACAGTCTCGCCATCTTCCACCAGCTGGGCGGCCCGCTCGGCGAGGCGCTCCTTGAGCAGGTAGTTGATGTTCATCCGGGCATCCGGGTCATCGGTCTCCAGCGCCATGGCCGAGCCGTGTACCCGTCTGAGCAGCCCCTGTTTCTCCAGCGCGGTGAGGTCGTTGCGCACCGTCACCTCTGACACCCCTGTGTGCCGTGACAGCTCGGCCACGCTCATCTTGCGGGCCTGATGGACCAGGGTGAGGATCAGTTGGTGGCGTGGATTCATGGTGCGCTCGCATGCAAGGTGGTGGATAGCGGCAAGCCACCCGTGGGGTGGCTTGCCAATCATATGACGTCACGGGCGCCATGGGACGCGCCCCGTCAGAGACTGTGCTCGGTGCGGGCGATGATATCATCTTGCGCATCCGGGGATAAGGCGGTGAAGAAGGCCGAATAGCCGGCCACCCGCACCACCAGATCCCGGTACTGATCCGGATTGGCCTTGGCCGCCAGCAGGGTTTCGCGCGAGACGATGTTGTACTGCACATGCCACCCCTTGTGCACCTCGAAGAAGGTGCGCAGCAGGCTCATCAGCTTGGTTTTGTCCCGCTCGTTCTCAAGGCTGGCCGGACTCAGCTTCTGGTTGAGCAGCACCCCGCCGAGGATGGCCGCCGTGGGCAGCTTGCCGATGGAGTTGAACACCGCCGTCGGGCCGAGACGATCCGACCCCGAGGAGGGGCTGGCCCCTTCCGCCAGCGGCGTGCGGGCACGGCGACCATCCGGGGTGGCCATGGTGGCGGCACCAAAGGGTACGTTGGCGGAGATGGAGGAGGTGCCGGCATAGTAGGTACCGCCGATGGGGCCGCGCCCGAAGCGGGTGTTGTGCAGCCCCTTGAGCTCGTCGATGTAGCTCTGGTAAGCCTGCACCAGCAGCATATCTACCTCGTCCAGATCGTTGCCATATTTGGGGGCTGCGTTGGTGAGGCGCTGACGTAGCTGCTCCCCCGCCAGCCCGGCAAAGTCTTGCTCCAGGGCGGCGGCCAGCTCGTGCTGATCCACCGCACCCTGTTCGAACACCAGTTTCTTCAGGGCAGCCAGACTGTTGCCCAAGTTGGCGATCCCCACCTGCAGACCGGAGACCCAGTCATAGACGGCGCCCCCCTCCTTGATGGTCTTGCCGCGCTCGATGCAGTCATCTACCAAAGTGCTGCAGAGGATGTCATGGGCCTGCGCCTCCAGCACGCTGTCGACCACGCAGTCGATTTCGATGGATTTGCGGGTGAAGTAGCGCACCTGCTCATCCCAGCGGGCCATCACCTCGTCAAAGTTGCCAAAGCTCCCGTCTCGCAGCGACTGGGGCTGGGGCAGGAAGACCTTGCCTGTGGTGGCATCGCGGCCGCCATCGAGGGAGGCCAGCAGGATGCGGGCAAAGTTGATAAAGCTCATGCCGGTGCAGCGGTAGCCCCACTTGCCGGGCACGGCGGTCTCGATGCAACCGATGGCGGCGTAGTGGTGGGCATCCTCCACGCTTACCCCGAGCTTGATGAACTCGGGGATCACCACCTCGTCGTTGTTGAAGGCGGGCATGCCAAAGCCGCAGCGGATCACCTGAATGCAGGCGTCGAGGAAATCCTCGCTCATCCCCGCGTGGTAGCGCACCGAGAGGTTGGGCTGGGTCGAGCGCAGCTGGCCGCAGGACTCCAGAATCGCGTAGGAGAGGCCGTTGACTGCGTCATGGGCCGCACCATCGCGCCAGTTCTGGCCACCGATGGTGACGTTCTGGTAGAGCGGGCTGCCAGCGGAGGCCTTGGAGTGGGTGCCGGATCGGATCTTGTTCACCTCCAGCAGTTTGAGCCAGCACCCTTGCAGCAGCTCGATGGCGCGCGTCCGAGGCAGGGATTCCGACAGCTCCACCTCGCGGTGATACCAGGGGTAGAGGTACTGATCCATCCGGCCAAACGATACCGAGTGGCCGTTGGATTCGATCTGCAGAATGAGCTGGATAAAGTAGCAGAGCTGCAGCGCCTGCCAGAAGGTCTCGGGGGGCTGGTGGGCGATGTGGGCGCAGTTGAGCGCCATGGTCTCAAGCTCGCTTTGGCGCTCCGGGCGCGACTCCTGCACGGCCATCTCGCGGGCAAGGGTGGCGTAGCGCCCGATATGATCGCTGACCGCCTCCAGGGTGATGGCGACGGCGTGCAGGAACTGCTCGCGCTGCAGATCGGCCCAATCCGCCAGATCCAGCCGACTGCGCCGCTCGGCCACCTTGGCCTTGAAGCCATCGAGCCCTAGCGTGAGCAGCTCCTCGTAGTTGACCGCGAGGTGGGCATCCCCCGAGGTCATGTTGCCCTCGGCCTTGATGATGCCGCTCTCCAGCAGCGCTTTCTGCTCGTCGGTAAAGAGGCCGAAGCAGCGATCCTGCACCGTCTGGCCACGCCAGAAGGGGGTTAGGGCATGGATGATCGCCTTGTCGGTTTCGCTGACCGCAAAGCCGGCACCGGGTCTGTCTGCCAGCTCGTCTATTTCCTTCTCAATCCAGCTCACCGTGTATTCGGGAAACAGCGGCGCCGCCCGTACCTGACTGGCCTGATTGCCGACGATAAGCTCGTCGTGCTTGATCCAGATGGTGCGTTCCTTGAGGTGATGAGCCAGCGCCAGGGCGCGACGCACCGGCAGCGGGCGGGCGAGATGAGCCTGATAGGCCTCGGTGTAGTGGCGGGCTCGCTCGGTGCAGACCGGTGGCTGAACGATGTGGATCAGGCTCTCTTTGTGGGCGCGGATCCGCGGGCTGAGGGTATTGAGGTCGAGCTGGGTCATGATCTTATCCTCTGGTCACAGGGGTCAGCCCCTGACGTTGGGCGTATGCGTGGGCAAAGTGGAGTAAATCGGGGTCGTCGAGTGGTGTGTCCGGCGCCTGATAGGGCAGATCCAGCAGGGCATATTTGCCCACCCCCAGGGTGTGGTAGGGGAGGAAGTGGATCTCTTGCACAGTGCCGAGGCTGGCGGCGGTGTCGGTGATGGCTTCGATCGATTCGCGGTCGGCATTGAAGCCGGGAATGAGCGGCACCCGGATCTGCATCGGCACGCCGCGCTCGGCGAGGCGTTTGAGGTTCGCGATGGGCAGCTCCACCTTGCCGCGGGTCCAGTTAAAGAAACGCTCTTTATCCACGTGTTTGAGATCCGCCAGCACCAGATCCAGTGAGGGGAGGCTTGGCTCAATCTGGTGCCAGGGCACATGCAGGCAGCTCTCGACCGCGGTGTGCAGCCCTTGTGCCTTGCAGCGGGCCAGCAGGGCGGCGGCAAAGTCGGGCTGCATAAACGGCTCGCCACCGGAGAGGGTGACGCCACCGCCGCTGCGCTCGAAGAAGGGGCGATCCCGCAGTATGGTGTCCATCAGGGTATCCAGGGTTTCATCCCGACCGCACACCTGCAGCGCTTCGCTCGGGCAGAGACCGCGCAGCCGTTCCATATCTTCGGCCTTGAGGGCTGAACGGCTGAGCTGGATCCCCTCGCTGTCACGCAAGATTGCCGGACAGGTCTGGCTGCAGAGCTGGCATCCCTCAATGCATTGGCGCCGGTCGAATAAGATGTCCGGCTTGGGAGAGCGGCTCTCCGGGTTTTGACACCACAGACAGGCCAGCGAACACCCCTTGAGAAATACCAGGGTCCGAATGCCGGGGCCATCGTGAGTTGAATATCGTTGCAGGTCGAAAATCATACCGCCTCCTTTTGTTTTTTTATTCTATTTGCTTTCATTCGAAGGTTGATTTGATTTCGATCAAGTAATTTGCAGATGTTTTATCGCTAGAATGGCGACATATTGAACATCCCGTTAAGGAGTTAGAGATGGAGCTGTATCTCGATACCGCCGATGTGGCGGCAGTGCGTCGCTGGTCACGGATCCTGCCGTTGGCCGGAGTCACCACCAACCCTTCCATTACTGCCGCCGGGGGATTGCCGCTCTGCGAGCTGCTGCCCGCCCTGCGCGACGTGCTGGGACCCAAGGCTCGACTGTTTGCCCAGGTGATGGCCAAAACCGAAACCGAGATGGTGCGCGAGGCATTTGCCCTGCGTGAGCTGGACCCGGATCTGGTGATCAAGATCCCGGTATGCGCAGAGGGGCTGGCGGCCATCAAGAGCCTGACCGCCAACGGTGTGCCGACCCTGGGTACCGCTGTCTATACCCCGTTGCAAGGCTGGCTGGCGGCGGTGGCGGGCGCAGAATATGTCGCTCCCTATGTGAACCGGCTGGATGCCCAGGGGGGCGATGGCATCGCCACCGTGCAGGAGCTGCAACAGCTGCTTGAGCTGCATGCACCGAACAGCAAAGTGCTGGCGGCGTCATTTCGCACTCCCCGTCAGGCCCTTGACTGCCTGCTGGCCGGTTGCCAGTCCATCACCTTGCCGCTCGATGTGGCGGAGCAGCTGCTGAACGTGCCTGCGGTGGATGCGGCGCTGGTGAAGTTTGATCAGGATTGGCAGCGCGCCTTCGGCCGCTGATTGCAGTGATAGAGGGGGGAGGGTGAAGAGGCGCGGGTGATGGGGATTGACCGACTAGACTTGAAAGAGGTGGCCACCTTCGCTGGCCGCCTTGCTGTCTACCGGAGGTATCCCATGAGCGACCATACCCTGCTGCCCCATGGTGAGGATCTGCGCCGTGCCGTACGCTGGCTCAGCGAACACCATGAACACGACATCCGGGCCATCGAAGAGGCCTGCGTCCGCTTCGATCTCTCCCCGCTGGATGAGGAGTTCCTCCTCCGCTATTGCCGCGAGCAGGCACCGGAGTCCCAGGTTCGCTAGACGAAGTTGGCCAGGTTGATGCCAAACTCCTTGGGATCGACCGTGCTCTCTATGCTCTCCTGCCCCCCATTTCTGGCGAGATCCAGCCACTGCACCTCGAGGTAGTGGCGCTGGGTGGCGTGATAGATCACCTTGACCAGCGGCTTGAGCGGCTGCTGTTCGTTGCGCTGCATCACGACCGCCAGCCGCTGGTTGGAGAGCTGCACCAGGGTGCCCACCGGATAGACCCCCATGCACTTGATGAACTTGGTGACCAGCTCGGCATCAAAGTGCTGGTTGATGCCTTTGAGCAGGATGCGAAACGCCTGGGTCGGCTGCATCCCCTGCTTGTAGACCCTGTCTGCCGTCACCGCATCGTAGACATCGACGATGCCGCTCATGCGGGTATAGAGGGAGAGCTGATCCCCCTTGAGCCGCTGCGGATAGCCGGTGCCATCGAGGCGCTCGTGGTGGTTGGCGGCCACCTCCAGCATGGTGGGGGTGATGCCGGCGGTATTGCTGAGGATGTCGTAGCTGTGCACCACGTGCTGGCGCATCACGCCAAACTCCTCGTCGGTCAGCTTGCCCGGCTTGTTGAGCACCTCGTCCGGGGTCATGATCTTGCCCACGTCGTGGAGCAGGCCGCCCAGGGTCAGCTCCTTGAGCACGCTGCGCTCAAGCCCGAGATAACGGCCGAAGTTGGCGAGCAGTATGGCCACGTTCATGGAGTGTTCCATCAGGTAGGCATCCTTGGCCCGGATCCGCGCCAGACAGAGCATGGCGTCGCCATGGGTGAACATGGTGTCCACCATCTCCTCGGCGACCGCCGCCAGCGGGGTGATGTCGATGGGTTCCCCGGCCTTGAGGTGGCGAATGAACTTGCCCTGCAGCTCGCGCGCCTCCTGATAGAGGCGGCGGATCTTGAGCTCGCGCCCTTCGCCACTGCCTGCGGGACGCGCCGAGCCGGCGCTTTGGGCCGGGCTCGGGGAGACGACCTGCTCGATCCCGGGCAGTTTGCTGCGGGCGAGATCCACCCGCACCGTCAGCACGCCGCGGCGGATCAGCGCATCCACCTGCTGACGGTTGGTCACCAGCCCCGTCTGGGCGATTTCCATGGCGCCGGTCTGGCTGGCGATGGCTAACACGTACATGCCAGGTTGCAACTGGTTGACGGGGATGACGGGATGAGGCTGAGTCGGCTTCATGGTGGCTTCCTGGGATTATTATTATGCGTGTTGTCGGCGCTCTGTCGGCAGTCTATCACTGGCACATCATGGCGTCAGGCGCCATCTGTCTAACTTCTCCCTTAGTGCTGGCGTTGTGGGGGCCGGCCTATATAATGACGCCCCTTGATAACGTTGGATTCCGAGGTTTTGTGCATGCGGCTCGATAAATTTCTTTGCGATTGCTCCGATTTGACCCGTTCCCAGGCGGGCAAGCTGATCCGTCAGGGGGAGGTGATGGTGGACGGTATCCTGGTCAAGCAGCCCGCCTTCCACATCAATGAGCAGAGCCTGATCGAGTTTGATGGCGTGACCTTGACCCTGAATCAGCAGAATCGCTACTTCATGCTGCACAAGCCGGAAGGCTACGTCTGCTCCAACGAGGATCCCGATCACGCCACCGTGTTCCACCTGCTGGATGAGCCCGCCATGGGCAAGCTGCACGTGGTGGGCCGGCTCGATCTCGACACCACAGGCCTGGTGCTGATCACCGACGATGGCAAGTGGTCCCACCGCATCACCTCGCCGCGCCACGAGTGTGCCAAGACCTATCATGTCTGGCTGGCCGACCCCGTGAGCGAGGATGCCATCTCGCTGTTTGAAGATGGCGTCTACCTGCGCAACGAGACCGACAAGACCCGTCCCGCCCAGCTGGAGATCCTGGGGGAGTGCGAGGCCAGGTTGACCATTCACGAGGGCAAGTACCACCAGGTGAAGCGGATGTTTGCCGCCATCGGCAACAAGGTGATAGGGCTGCATCGGGAGCGGATCGGGGCGCTCGGCCTGGACGACGAGCTGGCACCGGGGGAATACCGGGAGCTGACTGCCGAGGAAGTGGCCCAGTTTTAATCACGCCATCCGACGGCGAACGTTCGCAATGAGGTTACCGCGTCCGATTGCGCCGCGACGCGGCTAATCGAACCGACAGAACCAATTGCATTTTGTAGGTTCGAATAGCGAAGCGTATTCGGATGAGCTCGATGATTGGGCGCAGGTTGGCGCTGAGCGAAGCCCAGCATCAACCCCCGACTGACCCCGCTCCCAGTACCAAGGCCGTGCCCAGGGTGGCCAGCAGGGCGCCGGCCCAAGCGGGCAGGGCAGGGCGCACCCCCGAGTGCCACCACAGCAGGGGCAGCAGTATGACCGGGGTGGTGGAGGAGAGGATGGCCACCATGCCCACGTCCCCCTGGCGCAGAGCCACCAGGATGAGCGTCATCCCCAGGGCCATCGCCAGGAAGCCGTTGATGCCTATCATGCCAAGCACCTGGCGATTGATGGGGTTGTGCGGCATGGCCAGGGGCACCCTCAGCACCCGCAGGGCACAGTGCGCCAGCAGGGCGCTCCCCATGCGGATGCCGGAGGCGCTCACCGCGTCCACGTTGCCAGCCATCATCACCGGCTTGGCGATGATGGCTCCCAGGCTCTGACACAGGGCCGCGGTCAGGCCGAGCGCGATGCCGACGGCGAGGTGGCCGCGCACCTGTTCCCACTCGTTGTGCTGTTGCGCCTGCTGCGGGTTGCCACGGCGGCCGAACAGGATGGCGAGCATGACCCCGGCCAGTACCAGCAAGGCCCCCATCAGACGCCAGCCACCGAGTTGTTCGCCAAACAGCCAGAGCCCGAGCAGGGCGGAGAAGAGCGCGTGGCAGGAGAACAACAAGCCGCTGCGCCTGGGCCCCAGCCGGTTCATGCAGGCAAATAGTGCGGTGTCACCGATGAAGATGCCGATGAGCCCCGACAACGCCAGCAGTGGCAGGGCGCTCTCGGTGAGGGTCTGCCAGCCCCCCGTGACCAGGCTGACGCTGGCCAGCATCAGGCTGACCAGAAACATCCGCCAGCGGCTGTAGGCAAAGGCCCCCAGATGGCGTGCCGGTTTGACGGAAATCAGGGCTGCGACGGCCCATAAACTGGCGGCAGCCAGCGCCAGCCACTCATACCCCATAAAGACCCCTGAACCGGTAGAAATCAGCCGGGCTGATGCCTGCATCGAGCGCCATGGCGGCCTGACTGACCTTCATGCGAGGCGAGTCGAGGGGGCCGTCAGGCGGTCTTGCACACCCGTGGCTGACAGTTGGGAAAAATCCCCTGAAAAAAATAGCCCGAAAGACTCCATCTGCCGGGCAAGCCCGATACAATACGGGGCGTCTTCGGGGATAACAAGCGCGGCATCATGCATTCGTTTTAAGGCGCGCCGCCGGCCTTCCCCCTTCTTGAAATAAAGTGAATTGAACGAGGTTGATCTCATGCTTTACCGTTTCGCCGCCCGGCCAGCCCGTCGCTGGCTCTCTCCCATGCTGCTCGGACTGATGCTGGCGCCGCCGTTGCAGGCGACCACAGTGGTGCAGCAGCCTGCGCTCTCTGACAGACAGACCCTGGTCAAGGGCAACGGCGCCGAACCCGAGTCCCTCGACCCTGCCCAGATCCGCTCCGGTTTCCCGGGGGAGGTGGTGCTGGTGGACTTGTTCGAGGGGCTGGTCAGCGAGGATGGGCAGGGCAGGATAGTGCCGGCCCAGGCCCAGCGCTGGGAGACGCGCGAGGATGGCCTGGTGTGGCGCTTCTTCCTGCGCCCGCAGCTCAAGTGGTCCAACGGCGAGCCACTCACCGCCCGGGATTTCGTCTACGCCTGGCGGCGTCTGCTGAGCCCGGCGCAGGCCTCGCCCTCCGCCGGTCTCTTGCTGGCGACCGGCATCAACAATGCTCAGTCCATCTATGCCGGTGCCCTCGATCTCGATGCCCTGGGGGTGGAGGCCGAGAGCGATCAGATCCTCAAGGTGACCCTGGAGCGGCCCGTGCCCTACTTCCTGCAGCTCATCAGCCAGCGCCCCTTCGTGCCGGTCAACGAGCGGGCCATCACCCAGTTTGGCAAGCAGTGGACCCAGCCTGGCAAGCTGGTCAGCAACGGCCCCTACCGGCTGGTGAACTGGGTGCCGAACGAGCGCATCGAAGCCGAGCGCAACCCCCAGTACTGGGATGATGCCCACACCCGGATCCAGCGGGTGACCTATCTGCCCCTGGCTTCCCAGCACGCGGAGCGGCTGCGCTACGAGGCGGGAGAGATCCAGCTCACCAACAAGGTGGCGCTGGAGTACTACCAGAAGACCATGGAAGAGACCCCGGAGCGGATCTGGGGCCTGCCGCTGCTGGGGACCTACCTCTATACCTTCAACCTGCGCCGTCCCGAACTGCAGGATGTGCGGGTGCGTCAGGCGCTCTCCATGGCCATGGATCGCCGCCTGCTGACCGAGAAGGTGAGCGGTCAGGGGGAGCGGCCGGCCTGGTCCCTGCTGCCCGGCATGCCGGATTACGAAGAGCTGGGTTCGGCGCTGGCCCTGGAGGACATGCCGACCCGTCTGGCCAGGGCCGCTGCCCTGCTGACGGAGGCGGGCTACAACAGCGCCCACCCCCTCAAGCTGACGCTGACCTACAACACCTCGGAGAATCACAAGAAGCTGGCCCTGGCGGTCGCGGCCATGTGGAAGCCGCTGGGGGTGGAGGTCACCCTCAACAACATGGAGTGGAATGCTTATCAGGTGGCCAAGGACAGCGGCGACTTCATGCTGGCCCGCTCCTTCTTGTTTGGTGACTATGTCGAGCCCTCGTCCATGCTGGGCAGTTTCCGCTGTCAGGATCCCCAGAACGAGAGCGGCTACTGCAACCCGGCCTTCGACGGCCTGTTGCAACAGGCCGCTGACTCTCTGGATGGTGCCGCCCGAACCGGGCTCTACCGCAAGGCCGAGCAACTGCTGATGGAGGAGATGCCCGTCATCCCCGTCTATCACTACAACCAGATGAGGCTGGTGGACCCCGCCCTGCGCGGCCTGCCGAGCAGCAACCTGAAGGGGGCCATCGCCACCAAGGATCTCTACTTCAGCCAGCCATGAGGAGTGTGCGATGAAGATAGCCATCATTTCCGATCTGCACGGCAGCCTGCCTGCTCTGGAGCAGGTGCTGGCGCAGCTTGCCCCCTGGCAGCCGGATCACTATCTGTTGCTGGGGGATCTGCTCAACCACGGCCCGCGAAATCCGGTGCCGGCGGGTTATGAGCCTGCCGCCGTGGCGGCGCGGCTCAACCAGCTGGCCCCCCGGATCATGGCGGTGCGGGGCAACTGCGATTCCGAGGTGGATCAGATGCTGCTGCACTTCCCCATCACGGCCCCCTACAACCAGTTGCTGGTGGACGGGCGGCGCTGGTTCGTCAGCCATGGTCATCTCTATGATCCCGAGGCGGTGCCCTTGCCGGCGGGCAGCCTCTTCATCAGCGGCCATACCCACCTGCCCGTATTACGACGAGAAGCGCGGCAAGAAGGGGAACTGGTGCTGGTGAACCCGGGATCCATCTGTTTTCCGAGGGGAGAATGGGCGGCCAGCTATGGCCGGTATGAAGATGGCGTCATGAGCATTCATGCCTGCCACGACGGGGCAAGGCTGATGGAACTGGTGCTCTGACGGCCTGGCATCAAGAGAAGGAAGGAGAGAGGATTAGGCCTTGATACCCAGGGAGCGGGTGCCGGAGCGGGTATTGCCCTTGGCGTCATAGGTCAAGGAGTTGCTGTCTCGCAACTTGCTGAGAAAGCTCGCCAGGCGGCGATTGGAGATGATGCTGAGCTCGAGCAGCCGACCGTTGAGGTTGTTCTGCTCCTGACAGGCTTCCAGCTTGGCTTGCAGGGCCTGCACCTGGTCCGGGAAGGCGCCGAGTTGTTGCTGCAGATCGGGCAGCTCGGCCAATGTCTTGTCTAGGGTCTCGATGGCCTCAAGCAGTTGCTGCTTGCGTTCGGCCAGCGCCGGCAAGGCCAGGGCCCGGTGTGCCTTGAGCAGGTCAAACTCCTCTGCCAGCAAACCTTGCATCTGGGAGAGGTTGTCGTCCTGGGCGTGCAGCAGCGAAGGCAGTTCCATCATCCCAGCCGTTTGTCCAGATCCGCTTCGAAGCTGAACATCTTCCTGGCCACGGCTTCGCTGTTGACCTTGTATTCCCCACTGGCCACGGCCTTCTTCAGGCTTTCGACGCGGCTCTCGTTACCGGTGGAGGCGGTGTTGAGGGTCTTCTGCATCTGTTGCAATTGCTGCGCCTCACTGGTCAAGGAGACAGAGTCGGTCTTGACGGTCGCCGCACGATTGTTCTCGGCAGAGGTCGCGGACTTGGTGGCTACACCCTGACTGGTCCCACTGTTTTGCAACCGGCTGTTTGCCAAGTTGTTGATATTGTTGATAGCCATACGGTTTACCTTCGTCTGCTTTGCTGTTCGCTTACCTGTTTATCGGTGACGGCGGTCAGAACTTTAGAAAAAAATTGCTGCATTAATAAAACAGTCAGAATGTGACCACCACAGAGCCGACGGCACTCACCTGGCCCTGCACCGCTCTGCCCGAACGAATGTTGACGAGCCTGATCATGTCTCCGAAGCTGCCATCTTGCAAGGCTCGGGCCATGGTTTTGATCTGCATGCTGCTGTTTTCCGCACTCAGGGTGACCTGGTCCCCCTTGCAGACCACGCAGACCTGGGTGAGCCTGATTGGCTGGCCCGGTTTGAGTTCACGCTTGCTGCGCACCCCGATGAGGGAGGCCGGGTCGGTGAGATAGTCACCGCGGATCAGGGTCTGATCCTGGTAGGCCAGGGTCAGCATGGATTCGCTCAGTATGTCCCCCTTGGCCACGGGGACCGCGACGGTGACATAGGGTTTCTGGATGCTGACCCGCACCGGGAGGTAGAGATCCCAGGGTTTGTCTCCCTCGCACTTGAGGTAGACGGTGGTGTTGCGGCGGATCTCCATCTTGGCCGGGAGGGAGATAGTCAGCCCCTCTTCGCAGTGGTTCAGGGGGAGGCGCTCATCTATGGTACCGGCGGTCACCTCGGCCTGGGCGTCGAGGGGGACATCCAGCTGGTCGAGGACGAATGTCTGTGCCTGCTCCTGCAGATAGTCGGTCACCTCGGATGCCATGGCGTGAGAGAGGCTGCAAAACGGCAGTAAGATGAGGAAAAGTCTATTAATCATTTTTGCTTACCGGTCGATAAGTTGTTCACGTACACCATCGCAGTTAACTATGCTTGCTGCAGATTTCGGTTGTCGAGACATCGATAGTCTGATGCAAGCCAATGTGCATGCACATACAACATGCACGATCAGTGCCAAGCGTTTTTTAGGGAGTGTTTATGGCGAGTATTCTGGACTCGGTCAACCAACGGACCCAGCTGGTGGGACAAAACCGGTTGGAGCTGCTGCTGTTTCGTCTCAACGGACGTCAAAGATTTGGCATCAACGTATTCAAGGTACGTGAGGTGCTGCAGTGCCCTCCCTTGACCGTCATGCCCAAGCTCAACTCCTGCATTCGCGGTGTGGCGCACATTCGTGGTCAGACCATCTCGGTGATCGATCTCAGCATGGCGATGGGCAAGCGCCCCATCCAGGACATCTCCAAGTGCTTCATCATCATCTCCGAGTACAACAGATCCGTTCAGGGGTTCCTGGTCCATTCGGTCGAGCGCATCATCAACATGAACTGGGAGTCCATCCTGCCGCCCCCCAAGGGCGCCGGTCGCATCAACTACATGACGGCGGTGACCGAGGTGGATGGCGAGCTGGTGGAGATCCTGGACGTGGAGCGCATTCTCAACGAGATCTCGCCGGTCTCCACCGAGGTGAGTGCCGAGCTGGTGGAAGCCAGCGTGGAGCGCAACCCCCACGGCCGTCCCGTGCTGGTCGCCGACGACTCTTCGGTGGCGCGCAAGCAGGTACAGCGGGCGCTGGAGGCCATCGGGGTGCAGTGCGTGCTGGCCAAGGATGGACGGGAGGCCCTCAACATGTTGCTGGAGATGGCCAAGCAGGGCCCCATCCTCGATCAGATTGCCCTGGTCATCTCCGACATCGAGATGCCGGAGATGGATGGCTACACCTTCACCGCCGAGATCCGCAACAATCCCAACCTCAAGGATTTGCATGTTATCCTGCACACATCCCTCAGTGGGGTGTTCAATCAGGCCATGGTGCAGAAAGTTGGTGCGAACAACTTCATTGCCAAATTCCAGCCTGATGAGTTGGCCAAGGCCGTACAAGGCGCCCTCTAATAAAGAAGAACAACTGCATGAAGACACTTTCGGACGACTTATACAGGCAATTCAGCAATTTTCTGGCGCAGCAGAGCGGCATAGTGCTGGGTGACAACAAACAGTATCTGGTCAAGAGCCGTCTGTCGCCCTTGATGACTCAGTTTGGTATCGAGAGTCTGTCTGAACTGGTGACCCGGGCGATGAACGTGCGCGAGCGGGAGCTCAAGATGGCCGTGGTCGATGCCATGACCACCAATGAAACCCTGTGGTTTCGCGATACCTACCCGTTCCAGCTGCTGAGTGACAAGATCTTCCCCGAGCTCGGCAAGAGTGGTCGTCCCATCAAGATCTGGTCTGCGGCCTCCTCCTCCGGGCAGGAGCCTTACTCCATCGCCATGACGGCGCTGGAGCAGCAGGTCAAACGCCCCGGCACCTTGCCGGGCGGGGTGCAGATAGTGGGGACCGACATCTCCAGCACCATGCTCAACCAGTGCAAGGAGGGGGTCTACGACAGCCTGGCACTGGCTCGCGGCCTGTCACCCGAGCGCAAGCGGCTGTTCTTTGAGCCCTGCGGCGACAACAAGATGCGGGTATCGGAGCGTGTCAGAAAATTGACCAGCTTCCGGCCCCTGAACCTGCTGGAGAGCTACAGCCTGCTCGGCAAGTTTGACATCATCTTCTGTCGCAACGTGCTCATCTACTTTGCGCCAGAGGTGAAGTCCAAGATCCTCAACCAGTTTGCCAGCAGCCTCAATCCTGGCGGCTATCTGATGCTGGGGGCCTCGGAGTCCCTGGCGGGCCTCACCGACAAGTTCGAGATGATCCGCTGCAACCCCGGCATCGTCTACAAGGTCAAATAACTCCCCCCTCGTCCCTCTTTGGCACACCTCTTGCTAAACATTCGTGAAGCAGGAGGTGCGCTATGGCAATTTCATTCGACAAGGCATTCGGTGTTCACCAGTACACGCTGAGCGTTCGCGCCAAGCGTGCGGAGGTGCTATCGAGCAACATCGCCAACGCGGATACGCCGGGCTTCAAGGCCCGTGACATCAACTTCTCCCAGGCGTTGCAGGATGCCCAGAGCCAGCAAGGGTTCGGGCTGTCCACCACCAGCGAGAAGCATTTCGCTTTGCAGATGGATGCCCCCGGGTCGACCCAGTATCGCAACCCCCTGCAACCGGATACAGGTGACGGCAATACGGTGGATGTGCAGCAGGAGCGCAGCGAGTTCCTGCGCAACAGCCTCGAGTACCAGGCCTCCCTCGAATTCATGAATGGCAAGATAAGCGGCCTGCTCAAGGCGTTGAAAGGAGATCAGTAATGAGTTTGTTCAAGGTCTTTGACATTGCAGGCTCTGCCATGAGCGCGCAGTCCGTCCGTCTCAATACGGTGGCCAGCAACATGGCCAACGCCGACAGCGTCAGCTCCAGCGTGGAAAAAACTTACCATGCCAGGCGGCCAGTCTTTGCCGCCCAGCTGGATCAGGCCATGTCGGACAAGCAGGCCTCGGTGGGGGTGGATGTGAAGGGCATAGTCGAGAGCGATGCGCCGCTGCTCAAGGAGTACAACCCGAACCACCCCATGGCGGACAAGGATGGCTTCATCTTCAAGCCCAACGTCAACATGGTGGAGGAGATGGCGGACATGATAGCGGCGTCGCGCAGTTACCAGACCAACGTCCAGGTGGCGGATGCGGCGAAGAAGATGCTGCAGCAGACGCTCGGCCTCGGCAAGTCCTGATAGAGGTGAACCCGGATGACAGTGATCAGTGACGGCCTGCATGGCCGCGACCATGGGTTCGACCCGTACGGCGCCCGGCAAACCCGGACAGAGGGGGAATCCTAAGTGGCAGATACCTATGACAGCCTGCTGGGGGTCAACCGGACGTCGTCCGCCCAGACCAATACCACCAACACCACGACCCAGAAGAAGGAGCTGGATCAGGAGTCCTTCCTGAAGCTGCTGACCATGCAGCTCTCCTACCAGGATCCGTTCAAGCCGGTGGACAACGCCCAGATGCTCTCCCAGATGACCTCGATGTCGACGTCCCAGGGGATCAGCAGCCTCTCCACCCAGATGGAGAGCCTCAACAGCCTGATGACTTCCAGCCAGGCGCTGCAGGCCTCGGCCCTGGTGGGCCAGAACGTGCTCATTCCCTCCAACACTGGTTATCTGGAGAAGGGGAGCACCCTCTCCGGCGTCATCGCCACCGGGGACGGTGGCAGCAACGTCAAGGTGACGGTGAAGGACGAAAGCGGTCAGGTGATCAAGGAGTTCTCCATCGAAGGGGATCAGAAGGGGAACGTGGCCTTCGAGTGGGATGGCCTGGACAAGTCGGGCAATGCCGCCAAGAGCGGGAAGTATTCGATAGAGGCGCACGCCACTGTCAATGGCAAGTCCGAGAGCGTGCCGGCACTGACCTATGCCAAGGTGGAGAGCGTCACGCTGGGTACCAGCACCAACCCCAGCACCCTCAAGCTCAAGGGACTGGGCGGCATCTATCTGACCGATGTATTGGAAATTGGCGGGACGACCGGCAAGTCGATCACGACGCCGACCTCGACCCCTAACGCAGTGATCTAAGGAGAAAGACATGTCATTCAACAATGCCCTCAGCGGCATCAATGCGGCTCAAAAAGACCTGAACGTCACCGCGAACAACATTGCCAACGTCAACACCACCGGCTTCAAGGAGTCCCGCGCCGAGTTCGCCGACGTCTACGCCAACTCCATCTTCGTCAACGCCAAGACCCAGGTCGGCAACGGGGTGGCGACGGGGGCGGTGGCGCAGCAGTTCCACCAGGGGGCGCTGCAATTCACCAACAACGCGCTGGATCTCGCCATCCAGGGCAACGGTTTCTTCGTGACTTCCGATGGCCTGACCAACCTGGATCGCAGCTACACCCGCTCCGGCGCCTTCAAGCTCAACGAAAGCAGCTACATGGTCAGCAACTCCGGCGGTTACCTGCAGGGGTACGAGATCAACGCCGACGGCACCCCCAAGGCGGTGAGCATCAACGCCACCAAGCCCATCCAGATCCCGGACAGGGCCGGCGAGCCGGTCCAGACCTCCAAGATAGAGGCCAGCTTCAACCTGCCGTCCACCGCCTCGCCGCTGGCGGCGGGCAATGGCGCCGCCGATGCCTCCAAGTTCGATCCCAAGGATTCGAGCACCTACTCCTCTTCCACCTCTGTGGTGGTCTACGACTCCCTGGGGGAGCCGCACACCATCACCCAGTACTTCGTCAAGGAGGCGGATCCCGCGAACCTGACCCAGCCTGCGAGCCCGACGGCCTGGCGCATGTACATGTATGAAGGGGACAAGCCCATCGACGTCGTGGGCGGTACTGCCACTACCATGGCCACAGGTGTCAGCCAGGCCCCCCTGAGCGCCCGCGTCACCTTCGATGCCTCCGGCAAGATGCAGACCCCCACCACGCCGGCCATCATCAAGACCGAGCCGCTGGGCACTCCGGGCGCCGGTATCATCACCAATGGCGCCGATGGCACCCAGGAGATCGAGCTCAAGCTCGGCACCGTGACCCAGTACGCCTCGCCGTTCGAGGTCAACAAATTGACCCAGGATGGCTCCACCGTCGGCCGGCTGACCAAGGTCGAGATCGGGGCGGACGGCATAGTCTCGGCGACCTACAGCAACGCCACCACCGTCAAGGTGGCCATGGTGGCCATGGCCAAGTTCGCCAACTCCCAGGGGCTGACCCAGGTGGGGGACACCTCCTGGCGCCAGTCCCTGCTCTCCGGTGATGCCCTGCCGGGCACCCCGAACTCCGGTACCTTCGGCTCCATCAAGTCGTCGGCCCTGGAGCAGTCCAACGTGGACTTGACCACAGAGCTGGTGGACCTCATCACCGCCCAGCGCAACTTCCAGGCGAACTCCCGCTCCCTGGAAGTGAACAGCTCACTGCAGCAGAACATACTGCAGATCCGCTAAGTCTTTTCGCGGTGACAAGGGGCGCTCATGCGCCCCTTGTCGTTTCCGATGCGGCGCTTTTTCCTCCGCTGTTTCACCCTTCCCATATCTCTTGGCACTCAATTTGCAGTTGTCCTGCGAGAGTCATCTGTTTGACGGAGGATCCCATGGATCACCTGCTTTATATCGCCATGTCCGGGGCCAAGGAGAACATGAACAGTCTGGCTGTGCGTGGCAACAACCTGGCCAACGCCAACACCATCGGCTTCAAGTCTGACTTCGAGCAGGCGCGCAGCATGCAGGCGTTTGGCGAAGGGCTGCCGTCCCGGGTGTTCGCCATGACGGAGCGGCCGGGTCAGAACCTGCAGCACGGTCTGCTGCAGACCACGGGACGGGATCTTGACGTCGCCGTCGACGGCCCGGGCTGGATTGCGGTGCAGGATCCCAATGGGGCAGAGGCCTATACCCGCATGGGCAACCTGCAGCTCAATGCCACCGGCAATCTGCAGACCTCCACCGGGCTCAACGTGGTGGATGACGCAGGCCAGCCCATAGTGCTGCCCCTGCCCATGGAGAAGATCGAGATCAACCGGGATGGCACCATCAGCGGCCGTCCCGAGGGGGCCGCCGCCAACCTGCCGGAGGATTTCCAGCGCATCAAGCTGGTCAACCCTCCCAGCGATGCGGTGGAGAAGGGGCAGGATGGCCTGTTTCGCCGCAAGGATGGCCAGAAGGAAGCCGCCTCTGCCGAGGTCGGCCTGCTGGCTGGCTCCCTCGAGGGGAGCAACGTCAACGTGGTCGACGAGATGACCAACCTTATTCGTTTGCAACGTCAGTTCGAAACTCAGGTCAAGATCATGAAGACCGCCGAGGAGAATGACGAGGCCCAAACCCAGCTGCTGCGTATCAGCTAATCAAGGAGCATTAAATGAATCCTGCACTCTGGATCAGCAAGACCGGCCTCGATGCCCAGCAGACCAACATTTCGGTCACCTCGAACAACCTGGCGAACGCCAGCACCGTAGGCTACAAGAAGGCCCGCGCCATCTTCGAGGATCTGCTCTATCAGAACATCAACCAGCCAGGTGGCCGCTCCTCGGCGGATACCGAGCTGCCCTCCGGCCTGATGCTGGGGGCGGGGGCCAAGGTGGTCGCCACCCAGAAAAACCACAGCCAGGGCAACGTCCAGACCACGGACAACTCCCTGGACTTGATGATAAGCGGCCGCGGCTACTTCGAGATCCAGCTGCCGGACGGCAGCGCGGCCTACACCCGCAACGGCCAGTTCACCCTCAATGACGAGGGCACCATAGTCACCCCGGGCAACGGCTACCCGCTGCAGCCGGAGATCCAGATCCCCGAGAACGCCCAGAGCGTGACCGTGGGGGAGGATGGCCAGGTCTCCGTCCAGCTCAAGGGGGATGGCCAGTCCCAGGTGGTGGGCCAGATCAACACCACCGACTTCGTCAATCCGACCGGCCTGCAACCCATGGGGGAGAACTTGTTCCTCGAGACCCAGTCGAGTGGCGCCCCCATCCAGGGGACGGCAGGTGCGGACGGACTGGGGGTGATCAAGCAGGGCATGCTGGAGACCTCCAACGTCAACGTGACCGAGGAGCTGGTGAACCTGATCCAGGCCCAGCGGGTCTACGAGATGAACTCCAAGGTCATCTCGGCAGTAGACTCCATGATGTCCTTCCTGACCCAGCGGACCTGATGAAAGGAGATCCATGATGAAAGCCCTATGGATGCTGGGCCTGCTGACACTGGCAGGCTGTACCAGCACCCCCAATACCGCCAGACCCGACGACCCCGAATTTGCCCCCGTGTATGGCGAGTCGGAGCCGGTGTCGGTGCGCCCGACCGGGGCCATCTTCCAGCCCGAGCAGGTCAACGGCATCTACTCGGACATCAAGGCCCATCGAGTGGGTGACATCATCACCATAGAGCTGGCGGAGTCGACCTCGGCGTCGAAGAAGGCCAATACCCAGAGCGGCAAGGACAACAAGATGGAGCTGGAGCCCGTCACCCTGGGCGGGGTGCCGGTGACGGCGAGCCCCTATGACTTGTCGGCCTCCATCGGCCAGAGCAGTGCGTTCAAGGGCCAGGCCAAGGCGGATCAGAGCAACAGCCTGCAGGGCAACATCTCGGTCAGCGTGGTCAAGGTATTGCCGAACGGCAACCTGCTGGTGCGCGGCGAGAAGTGGATCATGCTCAACAACGGCAACGAATACATTCGCATCACCGGCCTGGTGCGCCCGGAGGACGTGAGTTCGGAGAACAGCGTCTCGTCCCAGCGGGTCGCCAATGCGCGCATCCATTACGGCGGCACCGGCGATCTGGCCAACACCCAGGAACAGGGGTGGCTGACCAGCTTCTTCAATGGCCCCTGGTGGCCCATTTAATACTCGGGCCCCGGGGGGGGGGGGGGGGGCCCGGGGGGGGGGGGGGTTTTTTTGGGT
>NZ_JASATR010000030.1:0-37196 GCF_038440395.1 Aeromonas sp. OTU364 | reverse complement strand
CTTTTCGAGGTTATCGACTTGGCTTTCTGCGTTGCCGCTTGCCCTGTCGATGGAGGCGCATTATAGGGAGCCAGCTCGGATTGGCAAGGGTGATTTCGCATAAAATTCTCATTTCCGGCTCAACCGCTCACCAATCAACCAGGATGATGTTTAAATGCTCAATCAGGGTTCCGTATGCAGGCACTTTCTACCCCTGGCGGGGTCAAGGGTGTCGGTAGATCAAGGTTGTATCGAATTGCTTTTCCCGAACGCCATAACCATGGTGATCGGGATCCGGCCTTCGGGTAACATAGCGCCCCTTTGCGATTCTCACACTCTTGGGCTTTGGAGAGTTTAATGCCTTTTGCACTTGGCCAGCGTTGGATTAGTGATACAGAGACGGATCTGGGGTTGGGGACTGTCGTTGCTGTTGAAGGACGCATGGTTACCCTGTTGTTTCCGGCTACCGGTGAAAACCGCATGTATGCCAAAGAAGAGGCGCCGGTCACCCGGGTCAGCTTCAATGTGGGCGATCAGATTGCCAGTCACGAAGACTGGACCATGACGGTCGAAGAAGTGCAGGAGAAAGACGGCCTGCTTATATATGTGGGTGTTCGCACCGACAATGATGAGCCCGTTGCCCTCAAGGAAGTGTTTCTCAACAACTTTATCAAGTTCAACAAGCCGCAGGATCGCCTGTTCGCCGGCCAGATCGACCGGATGTCCCGCTTCACCCTGCGCTACGAGGCGCTGATCAACCAGCACCAGCGCCGCCGTAACCCGACTCGCGGTCTGGCCGGTGGCCGGGTCAGCCTGATCCCGCACCAGCTCTATATCGCCCATGAAGTGGGTCATCGCTACGCCCCGCGCGTACTGCTGGCGGACGAAGTGGGTCTGGGCAAGACCATAGAAGCGGGCATGATCATCCATCAGCAGCTGCTCTCCGGCCGCGCCCATCGGGTGCTGATCCTGCTGCCCGAGACTCTCCAGCACCAGTGGCTGGTCGAGATGCTGCGCCGCTTCAATCTGCATTTCTCCCTGTTTGACGAGGAGCGCTGCATCGAGGCGTTCGCCGATGCGGAGAACCCCTTCGAGACCGAACAGCTGGTGATCTGCAGCCTCGACTTCCTGCGCAAGAAGCGTCGTCGCTTCGAACAGGTGCTGGAAGCCGAGTGGGATCTGCTGGTTGTCGACGAGGCGCACCACCTGGAGTGGAGCGAAGAGGCGCCGAGCCGCGCCTATGAAATGGTGGAAGCGCTGGCCGAACAAGTGCCTGGCGTGCTGCTGCTGACCGCCACCCCGGATCAGCTGGGCCATCAGAGCCACTTTGCCCGTCTGCGCCTGCTCGACCCGGAGCGTTTCTACGACTATGAGGCCTTCCTCGCCGAGGAGCAGGCCTATGGTCAGGTCGCCAGCGCCGCGCAGGAGCTGCTGGATGGCGAGACCCTGAGCGATGAAGCCAGGCAGATCCTCGCCAGCCAGCTGGAAGGGCTGGACTTGAGCGATGCTGCTGCCCGCCAGCAGGCGGTCGCCAAGCTGCTGGATCAGCATGGCACCGGCCGGGTGCTGTTCCGCAACAGCCGCGCCAATATTCAGGGCTTCCCCGAGCGTCACCTCAACGTCTACCCCATGCCGCTGCCGGAGCAGTACAAGACTGCCATCAAGGTGATGGGCATGATGGGTGGCAACGGCGGCGATCTGCAGACCCGTGCCCTGCGCTACCTCTATCCCGAGAAGATCTTCCAGCAGTTCGAAGGCGACAACGCCACCTGGACCCAGTTCGACCCGCGCGTCGAGTGGTTGCTGGAGCTGCTGCTTTCTGCCCGCCAGCAGAAGGTGCTGGTGATCTGCTCCGAAGCGGCCACCGCCATCGCGCTGGAAGAGGCGCTGCGTACCCGTGAAGGGATCCGTGGTGCCGTGTTCCACGAAGGGATGTCGATCCTCGAGCGGGACAAGGCTTCCGCCTATTTCGCCCAGCAAGAGGGTGGCGCCCAGGTGCTGCTCTGCTCCGAGATCGGCTCAGAAGGTCGCAACTTCCAGTTTGCCAGTCATCTGGTGCTGTTCGATCTACCGCTCAATCCGGATCTGCTGGAACAGCGGATCGGTCGACTGGATCGTATCGGTCAGCAGAATACCGTCGAGATCCACGTACCCTATCTGGAGGGCACCTCCCAGCGCGCCCTGCAGCTCTGGTATCACGATGGTCTGGACGCGTTCGAGCAGACCTGCCCGACCGCTCGCCCGGTATTCGAAGCGGTGCGCGATGAACTGTTCGAGCTGCTGGCCGCCAACACCGGCGATCAGGCGACTCTCGACGCCCTACTGATCAAGACCCGCGAACTGCACGAGCCGCTCAAGGCCCGACTGGAACAGGGTCGCGATCGCCTGCTGGAGATCCACTCCAGCGGTGGCGCCGCCGCCCAGCAGCTGGTCGACAAGCTGGCCGCCGAAGATGACGACACCGGCATGATCTCCTTCGCCCTCAAGATGTTCGATGAGATCGGCGTCAACCAGGATGATCGTGGCGAAAACGCGCTGGTGCTGACCCCGGGGGATCACATGCTGGTCTCCAGCTTCCCGGGCCTGCCGCAAGACGGCATGACCATCACCTTCGATCGCAACACCGCCCTGTCGCGGGATGACATGGCGCTGCTCTCCTGGGATCACCCCATGATGCGCGGCGGCATCGACCTGATCCTCGGCTCCGAGATCGGTGCCACCTCGGTCGCACTGCTCAAGAACAAGGCGCTGCCCATCGGCTCCATCCTGCTGGAGCTGATCTTCGTTGCCGAGTCTGCGGCCCATCCCCAGCTCTACCGTTTCATGCCACCGACGCCGATCCGTCTGCTGATGGACAAGAACGGCCAGAATCTGGGTGAGAAAGTGGCGTTCGATGCCTTCAACCGCCAACTGACTCCGGTCAACCGCCACCTCGGCAGCAAGCTGGTCACCGCGTCGCAGCCGGTGATCCACGGTCTGATTGGCCAGGCTCAACCGATTGCCGAAGAGCTGAAAGCCGGGATTGTCGACAAGGCCCGTGCCCAGATGGCGCAGACCCTGCAGCAGGATCTGGATCGTCTGGAAGCGCTCAAGGCAGTCAACCCGAACGTGCGCGACAGCGAACTGGATTATCTACGCAATCTGCAGGCAGAATTGCACCACCTGATTGATCAGACCCAACTCAAGCTGGATGCCATCCGCTTTATCGTGGTCACCCATAACTGACAAGGTACCGACCGTCAGCGGCCAGACCCAGCTCAAACTGGATACCCAATGCCGCTTTATCGTGGTTACCCATAACTGATGGGGGCTTGCCCCCACCTTCTGATGCGAGACATTTATGTTTGAATACTCACCGCCCCTGGAACCCTGGCTCGATATCCTGTTTAAGGACAAGGACATCATGGTGGTCAACAAGCCCACTGGCCTGCTGAGCGTCCCCGGGCGCGGCCCCGAGAATGAAGACAGCGTCCTGCATCGGGTGAAGCAGCAGCACCCCAAGGCGGCGGCGGCTCATCGCCTCGACATGTCCACCACTGGCGTCATTGTCATTCCCCTCAATCCCAATTCCCATCGGGAGCTGAGCCGGCAATTTCGCGAGCGGGAGACCGAGAAGCACTACCTCGCCTGGGTGTGGGGCGAGCCGGAGGCGGACTCGGGTCAGGTCGACCTGCCGCTCTGCGTCGACTGGCCCAACCGCCCGAAACAGAAGGTGGATCATGAGGAGGGGCGTCACGCCCTGACCCTGTGGGAAAAACTGAAGGTGGAGAACGGCAACAGCCTGATCAAGCTGACCCCCATCACGGGTCGCTCGCACCAGCTGCGCGTCCACATGCTGGAGCTGGGGCACCCCATTCTGGGTGACAACCTCTATGCCCATCTGGATGCGCTGGCGGCAGCCCCTCATCTCTACCTGCATGCGGCCATGCTGACCATCAGCCACCCCCGCAGCGGCGAGCGGATGACCTTCGAGGCCCCGGCCCCCTTCCCGGTCTGAGCATTGTACCGAGCAGTGAAGCCGTCAGATAAAACCCCATAAAAAAGAAAGCCCCCATCGAAAGATGGGGGCTTTTTCGTTCAGGTCAGACGCGAATATCGATCCTGCTTCCGAGGGAAGCGCTGGCCGATGTCGGCGCCGCCGGAGCGGACTGAGCTGCCGTTGCCAGCAGTTTCAAAGCCGATTCGCCCTCCTGGGTCTGCTGCTTCTTGGCCAGGCTGGCCACCATCAGAGCAGAACCAAACGACGCATTTGCAGAGCTAGAAATATCCATTGTGTACCTCCTGCCAAGAGACTATCGGCCGGGGCCCGCGAGACATGAGCCATATCGTTCAGAGCAGGTATGCCTTGTCCGGTGCACGCCGTGCCAGCCAGCGCTCCTCCATCTCCAGCAGGGTCTGATAGGCCTTGGACGCCTGCTCCGGGCGGCTGAATAGATAGCCTTGTCCATAGAGATGGATGTCGGTCAATGAGCGCAGCACGTCGAGCTGCCCCTGGGTCTCGATGCCTTCACACACCAGTTTCTTGCCCAGCATGGAGCCCATGCGGCAGATGTTGGCCACCAGCTCGGCCGCCTCGATGGAGGTGTCTATGCCCTGGATGAAGGATCTGTCTATCTTCACCTTGCTCACCGGCAGCTTCTGCAGATAGCTGAGAGAGGAGTAACCGGTTCCGAAGTCATCCAACGCCAGGTGAATCCCCTGCTGACTGAGATCCTGCATCAGCTGCAGCGAGTTCTTCACCTCGCGCATTGTGGTGTCTTCCGTCACCTCCAGTACCAGGCAGGAAGCGGGAATATGGTGTTCCATCAACGCCTTGGCCACCAGCTTCAACAGGTTGCGCTGATACATGCCAGGGGAGATGTTGACGCACATCTGCAGATCGACCAAGCCCAGGTGCTGCCACTGGTGGAGCTGCTCGCACGCCGTGTTCAGCACCCAGCTCCCCAGCTTCTCGGCAAGCTGGAACTCTTCCGCCACCTGGATCACCTCGTTGGGCGGGATGAAGCCAAGCTCGGGATGACGCCACCTCAGCAGCGCCTCCACCGCCTCGCAGCGACCGCTCTCCAGGTTGACTATGGGTTGGTAATAGAGCTCCAGGGCATTGTGTTCAAGGGCCATCACCATGTCGGAGGCGAGGTGCTTGCGCCTGGCGGTTTCGTTGAGCAGGGAGCTGTCATAGATGACATAGGGCACATGGGTCTTGCGGCTGTGGAAGAGCGCCTGCTCCGCCCGGCTCAGCAGCTCCTGGGTCTGGTTGCTGTCTGTGGGGAAGAAGGCGATGCCTATGCCCACCTCCAGCCGGAAGGGGTAGCTGTCGATGATGATGTCTTGCTTGATGGCGTGGAGAACCCTCGCCACCAGCTCCCTGACCTGGCGCAGGTCGCTGCTGTCCCGTTGCAGCATGGCGAGTTGATCGCCTCCGAGACGCGCCACCCACTCGCCGTTTTCACACAGGGCACGCAGCCGCTTCGCCAGCTCCTGCAGCAGTATGTCCCCTGTGCTGTAGCCGAACTTGCTGTTGATGTCCCGAAAGTCGTTGATGTCGATCAGTACCAGACCAAAGGGAGTATCACGGCTGACATAGGACTCCATCTTCTCCAGCAAGGCCAACCTGTTGGCCAGGCCGGTCAGCGGATCGACCCGGGCCGTTCTGAAATGGCGCCTGGCTTCGCGCACCAGCAGGCCGCTGAGCAGGATCACCGAGATCACCAGCCCCAACACCATGAACAACAGCGCATCGCGCAGCTGGCCGAAGCGCTTGTCATTGCCCGAATAGACGTTGATGTTCTTCTGCATCATGGAGGCGAGGGAATAGGAGAGCGGCTCTTGCAAGGGCGCAAGGGTCATCATGATCTGCTGGTAGTCCGGCATCCCCGGCTTCAGCCTGGTCAGCTCCGGCTCCAGCTTGCGGATATTGCTCTCGGTCAGCTGGACCAGTCGCAGCGTCTTCGGATTGTCCGACAGGCTCTTGCGCAGCTGGCCGCTCAGCAGTATGGGAGTACGGCTCCAGAGAATGTCGTAACGCAGCAGCAGGGTTTCATGGTCGATGCCGCCGTAGTGGTAAATCTCGACGGCATTGAGAAAGCGCCCCAGCTCGAGCTGCAACTGCATCAAGGCCCAGGAGACGTCATAGGTGTACTTCTCCATCACCCGGGTCGCATTCTGTATCTGCACCAGGCAATAGAGCGTGCTACCCGTGAATATCAGAATGGATAGATAAAGAACGCCGAGTAAGGGCCAGGCCCTGGTCTTCGTTTTCACCCAATGCTCCCGCAAGTCACCGTCTTTACTGCTGAATATCGATTGCGCTCAGTTGCCAGATCATCATGTCGGTGAACTCGGATCGCTTGAGTTCGGGATGCTGATCCAGCGGCAGAATAAACCAGAGCGGCCCCTTGTCACGTACCCGCATGGTCACCCCATCATCCTGCCAGGCCAGGATGGGATCGTATTGCCTGACCTTATCCCAGTTGATCCGGATCTGGAAACTATTCAAGGCGGTGAGCGTGATGCTCTTGCCGTTGGCCTTCACCGCCGTCAGCACGTCCGCCAGCCTGGGCCCCACGTATTTGTGCGGTTTATCCACCCAGGGATTGCTCGTCACTATCTCATGCTGTGGCAGGGCCTGGATCATGGCCATGTCGAAATCAACCTCACCATCAGCGGGGTTGGCGGGATCCAGATTCCCCGTCACCTTGAGGATCACCGGCCCCTCGGGAGCGGCCAATGCCATGGTGGGAACGACAAGGGAAAACAGTAACGGGATCAAACCTAATGTTCGCATGCTCACCTCAGATCATTTCACTATCAACAGCTTCAGCTTAGTAGCACTAAAAAAAACGGCCCGCAAAAGCGAGCCGTTTGATGACTATGACGGAATTACATCATACCCATACCGCCCATGCCACCCATATCAGGCATGGCAGGGGTATCTTTCTTCGGCAGCTCGGAGATCATGCACTCTGTGGTGATCATCAGGCCGGCGATGGAAGAGGCGAACTGCAGGGCAGAACGGGTCACCTTGGTCGGATCCAGGATGCCCATGGCCAGCATGTCACCGTACTGCTCGGTGTAGGCGTTGTAGCCGAAGTTACCCTCACCGTTCTTCACGGCGTTGGCAATGACGGAGGCTTCTTCGCCAGCGTTGATGACGATCTGACGCAGCGGAGCTTCCATGGCGCGCAGGGCGACCTTGATACCCACGTTCTGGTCTTCGTTGTCACCACGCAGGGAGGCCAGCTTGGCGGCCACGCGCACCAGCGCCACACCACCACCGGCAACCACGCCTTCTTCTACGGCAGCGCGAGTGGCGTGCAGGGCATCGTCAACACGGGCTTTCTTCTCTTTCATCTCGACTTCGGTGGCAGCGCCAACCTTGATGACGGCAACACCGCCGGCCAGCTTGGCCACGCGCTCTTGCAGCTTCTCACGGTCGTAATCGGAAGAGGTATCTTCGATCTGCTGACGGATCTGAGCCACGCGGCTCTCGATCAGGGCGGCATCACCCACGCCATCGATGATGGTGGTGTTCTCTTTGGTGATGACGATGCGCTTGGCACGGCCCAGATCTTCCAGGGTCGCTTTTTCCAGCTCCATGCCCACCTCTTCGGAGATCACGGTACCGCCGGTCAGGATGGCGATATCCTGCAGCATGGCCTTGCGACGGTCACCGAAGCCCGGTGCCTTGACGGCGGCGACTTTCACGATGCCGCGCATGGTGTTGACCACCAGGGTCGCCAGCGCTTCACCTTCCACGTCTTCGGCCACGATGATCAGCGGTTTGCCCGCCTTGGCCACGCCTTCCAGCACCGGCAGCATTTCGCGGATGTTGGAGATTTTCTTGTCCACCAGCAGGATGAAGGGGTCATCCAGCTCGACGGAGCCGGTTTCCGGCTTGTTGATGAAGTAGGGGGAGAGGTAGCCACGGTCGAACTGCATGCCTTCTACCACGGCCAGCTCGTCTTCCAGACCCTGACCGTCTTCCACCGTGATCACGCCGTCACGGCCGACCTTGTCCATGGCCTCGGCGATCAGTGCACCCACTTTCTCGTCGGAGTTGGCGGAGATGGTGCCGACCTGGGCGATGGCGTTGTTGTCGGCGCAGGGCTGGGACAGGGCCTGCAGCTCGGCGACGGCGGCCACGACGGCCTTGTCGATACCGCGCTTCAGATCCATGGGGTTCATGCCGGCGGCGACGGCCTTCAGGCCTTCGTTGACGATGGCTTGCGCCAGTACGGTCGCAGTGGTGGTACCGTCACCGGCGGCGTCGTTGGCCTTGGAAGCGACTTCCTTGACCATCTGGGCGCCCATGTTCTGGAACTTGTCTTCCAGCTCGATCTCGCGGGCAACGGAGACGCCATCCTTGGTGATGGTCGGGGCACCGAAGGACTTGTCCAGTACCACGTTGCGGCCTTTCGGGCCCAGAGTCACCTTGACGGCGTCGGCCAGGATGTTGACGCCTTCCAGCATCTTGATGCGGGCTTCGTTGCCAAACTTAACTTCTTTAGCTGCCATGTTCTTCAGTCCTTAAATCAATTCGGGAAAAAGGGGGGAGGTGATTACTCTTCGACAATCGCCAGGATGTCGGTCTCGGACAGGATCAGCACGTCCTGGCCATCCAGCTTCTCGGTCTTCACGCCGTAGCCTTCGTTGAAGATCACCTTGTCACCCACCTTGACGGCGAGGGCTTTGACATCGCCATTGTCCAGAATTCGGCCAGTCCCCACGGCAAGAACTTCACCACGGGTGGACTTCTGGGCCGCAGTGCCAGTCAAGACGATGCCGCCAGCGGATTTGGCTTCAGCTTCGATGCGCTTGATGATGACGCGGTCGTGCAGTGGACGAATTTTCATCGATAACTCTCCCAAAATGAGTCTCTGTGTTGCTTGAGGAATGGCCGCAGTCGGCCAAATTTGTTATGCCCCTGATCTGGGGCAATATGGGTAGCCCTTCAAGGGCAAATACAAAAAAAATATTTTCACGTACTATGAGTATCTTCGATGGATCACCCACCCCCAATTAGGAAGGCGGATGGACGCGGCCAGCATTTCGGCCCAGAGCACATAGAGACCCTGCCTTGAGCCGACCCAACCCCATGCTGACCGCCCCCATGACGCCAGTGCTGCTGCGCATGACGGGGCCCATGATCCTCGGCATCGTTGCCATCCTTGCCTTCAACCTGGTCGATACCTTCTTTATCGGCATGCTGGGCACGGAGGCGCTCGCCGCCATCAGTTTCACCTTCCCGGTCACCTTCGTGGTCACCTCCCTCACCATGGGGCTGGGAGCGGGACTGTGTGCCCTGCTCGGCCATGCCCTGGGCCAGGGCCGTCACGACGAGGCCGCCCGCATCACCACCGACTGCCTGTTCCTGGCCGTCATCCTGGTGACCCTGCTCGCCGTGCTGGGGGCGCTGACCATAGAGCCCCTCTTTACCCTGCTGGGGGCCAGTGCCGAGCTCATTTCCCTCATCCACGACTACATGCTGATCTGGTATCTGACCGTGCCCATGCTGGTCATCCCCATGGTCGGCAATGCCGCCATCCGGACCACGGGGGATACCAAGACCCCCAGCCTGGTGATGGGGGTGGCCGGCCTGGTCAACGGGATACTGGATCCCCTGCTCATCTTCGGGCCCGGCCCTTTTCCCGAGTGGGGCATCCGCGGCGCCGCCATCGCCACCTCCCTCTCCTGGCTGATGGCCATGCTGGTCAGCCTGCACATACTGCGCAAGCGGGAGCAACTGCTGTCATGGCGCCTCTCCCCTCGCCCGCGGCTGCTGGCCCACTGGCGCGCCCTGCTGCAGGTGGCCGTGCCCGCATCGTTTACCAACATGCTCAACCCGCTGGCCAATGCCGTGCTGATGGTCATCTTCGCCGGCCTGGGTACCGAGGTGGTCGCCGCCTACGGCGCCGCCTCCAGGGTAGAGGCGCTGCTGCTGATCGTGATGATGGCGCTCTCTTCCGTGCTGGCCCCCTTCGTCTCGCAGAACTGCGGAGCGGGCAATCCGGCGAGAGCCAGGGCCGCCCTGCTGCTCTGCATGCGGTTCGCCCTGCTGTTCCAGCTCGCCATCTACGGCCTCGTCTGGCTGCTGGCCCCCCTCATCGCCAACCTGTTCAGCGATCACCCGCAAGTCGTGCGCCTCATCGTGCTCTACCTGCATCTGGTGCCCATCGGCTACGGTTTTCAGGGCATGGTGATGTTGCTGGCCTCGGCCCTCAATGGGGTCAGAGCCTCGACGGTATCATTCGTCTTCAACGGCATGCGGCTGTTCGTCTTCTTGCTGCCAGGGGCCTGGCTGGGGGCAAAACTGGGGGGAGAGCAGGGGATCTATCTGGGGATATTGCTGGCAAACCTGACGGCGGGACTGCTGGCCTGGGGCTATGCCCACCGCAGGTTTGAGGGGCTCTGCCATCAGGTCCACCCCTGACGGCGAGGCCCCCGATATGGCGGCCGATTCCGTTCACTCACTCTTTGCGTTCAAATTCCCCTTCAATCGTGGTTCCGCCACCCTTGGCCTGATCCGGCTGCCCCTCGCCAGGGCGCACCCCGAACGGTGGTTGCTGTGCCTGGAAGCCCCCCATCTGCATCCTGAACTGACTGCTGCCCACCAGCTTGTCGGCCAGCCTGTTGCGCAGCCAGGGCTGCAGCAGCAGGATGCCGAAGAAGTCGGTCACGAATCCCGGAATGATCAGCAGCAGACCGGCCAGCGCCAGCATCATGCCACCCATCACCTCGCGGCCCGGCATCTCGCCCTGCTGCATCTTCTGCTGGGCACTGAACAGGGTCTTGATCCCTTCGCTGCGCACCAGGGAAGAGCCCAGCACCGCGGTCAGTACCAGCAGGCCCACGGTCGGCAAGGCGCCTATCACCGAGCCCACCTCTATCATCACGGTGAGCTCCAGCAATACCAGGCCAACCAACAACAGTAACAACTTGCCCATAGCAACCTCAGTGCGGTGAATAAATGAACCTGCCATCACGCAGTGAGCGGAGTATGGCCCATGCCAGCTCGCCATCGCGCAGGTCTCTTGTCACTAAAATGGGGAGCCATGCCGGTTTTTCAAGTCCGCGGCGTCAGACAACTCGGATTCGGGAGAAATATTTGGTCGCCCAACTGTGATTGAAGTGATTGTTCTGTCAAAGTTAATCGCTCAATTGCAATATCTGTTTAATGACCACAAGATATTTGGGGTTGCCTCAAATTTAGTGATCCAAGTCTAATATCAGATACCTCAATTGAGGTAAGATCTATCCCAGTCATTGCACAGGGAGCCATCGGCTCCCCACTGCCCCACCCGATGTGTGGTGCTTCAGGATGAAATGTGCGTAAGGAAGTCGCGACCACTCGGTGAGGATCGTTTCCATTTATCTGATTTCTGAGGCATTACAATGAGCGACATCAAGAACGTCCGCATTGAAGAAGACCTGCTGGGCACCAAAGAAGTTTCCAACGATCTCTATTACGGTGTGCACACCCTGCGCGCCGTCGAGAACTTCAAGATCAGCACTCAGAAGATTTCTGACGTTCCCGAATTTGTCCGTGGCATGGTGCTGACCAAGAAGGCCGCCGCACTGGCCAACGGTGAGCTGGGCACCATACGTCCCGAGATCGCTGACAAGATCATCGAAGCCTGTGACCTGATGCTGAACACCGGCAAATGCTTCGACCAGTTCCCGGTCGATGTCTATCAGGGCGGCGCCGGTACCTCCGTCAACATGAACACCAACGAAGTGCTGGCCAACATCGCCCTCGAGTTGATGGGTCTGGAGAAGGGCCGTTACGACGTCATCAACCCCAACGATCACGTCAACAAGTGCCAGTCCACCAACGACGCCTACCCCACAGGTTTCCGCGTGGCCGTGGTCAACAGCACCGACACCACCCTGCATGCCCTGGAAGCACTGATCGCTGCCTTCGATGCCAAGGCTGCCGAGTTCAAGAGCATTCTGAAGATGGGTCGTACCCAGCTGCAGGACGCAGTCCCCATGACCCTGGGTCAGGAGTTCCATGCCTTCGCCGTCACCCTGCGCGAAGAGATCAAGTCCATCAAGCGTTGCCAGGAGCTGCTGCTGGAAGTGAACCTGGGCGCCACCGCCATAGGTACCGGCCTGAACACCCCGCCCGAGTACTCCGCCCTGGCCATCAAGCGTCTGGCCGAGATCACCGGTCGTGCCTATGTGCCGGCAGAGGATCTCATCGAAGCGACCTCCGACTGCGGCGCCTATGTGATGCTGCACGGCGCCATCAAGCGTCTGGCCATGAAAATGTCCAAGATCTGCAACGACCTGCGTCTGCTCTCCTCGGGCCCCCGTACCGCGCTCAAAGAGATCAACCTGCCGGAAATGCAGGCGGGCTCTTCCATCATGCCGGCCAAGGTCAACCCGGTCATCCCGGAAGTGGTCAACCAGTCCTGCTTCAAGGTATTCGGTAACGACGTCACCATCACCTTCGCCGCCGAAGCCGGTCAGCTGCAGCTGAACGTCATGGAGCCGGTGATTGGTCAGGCCATGTTCGAATCCCTGAGCCTGATGGAAAAAGCCTGCATCTCCCTGCGCGAGAAGTGCGTGGAAGGCATCACCGCCAACCCGGACATCTGCATGAACCACGTGCTGAACTCCATCGGCATCGTGACCTACCTGAACCCCTTCATCGGCCACCACGAAGGTGACATCGTCGGCAAGATCTGTGCCCAGACCGGCAAGAACGTCCGCGAAGTCGTGCTTGAGCGCGGCCTGCTGACCGCCGAGCAGCTGGACGAGATCCTCTCCATCGAGAACCTGATGAATCCGCAATACAAGGCCAAGCGTTACACCCGCGAAGCCACCGTATAAACGGAATCCTGGGCCGGGTATATCCCGGCCCCATAGAGTCAGTTCCCGAGCGGCCTCCTGCTAGTCCCGTCGGGAATTGGCTTTCTGCCTAATAAAACCTAAAAAAACTGGAAAATGGAGTGTTCGCTATGATTGGAATCGAGTTACTTGTGGTGCTCGCCGCTATCTATCTGGGGGCCCGGATAGGCAGCATCGGCATCGGCTTTGCCGGTGGTCTGGGGGTGCTGGTGCTGACCTGGGGTCTGGGCATGCCCATCCCGAGCGATCAGCTGGTGACCTACCTGCCCTGGGACGTGATCATGATCATCGCGTCCGTCATCTGCGCCATCGCCTGCATGCAGCTCGCCGGCGGGATGGACTACCTGGTGCACCTGGCCGAGAAGGCACTGCGCAAGAATCCCAAGCACATCACCTTCGCCGCCCCTGTCGTCACCTACCTGATGACCATGCTGGCCGGGACAGGTCACACCGCCTTCTCCACCCTGCCGGTGATCGCCGAAGTGGCCAAGGAGCAGGGTATTCGCCCGTCCCGTCCGCTCTCCATCGCGGTCGTTGCCTCCCAGATCGCCATCACCGCCTCCCCCATCTCGGCGGCCGTGGTTGCCTTCTCCGGCATGCTGGAGCCCCTCGGTGTCGACTACCTGACCCTGCTGGCCATCTGCATCCCGTCCAGCTTCATCGCCTGTCTGCTGGGTGCCTTCGTGGCCAACATGCTGGGCAAGCCGCTGGAGCAGGATGAAGTCTATCTGGAGCGCAAGGCCAAGGGCCTGATCAAGCTGCGCGGCACCAGCAAGGTGGAACTCAAGCCTTACGCCAAGCTCTCCGTCGGCATCTTCATCGTCGCCATCGTCGCCGTCATGGCCTATGCCACCGCCATCTCCGGCAACGTGGGCCTGATCAGCAGCCCGCCCATCCCCCGCGATGGCGCCATCATGGGCATCATGCTCTCCGCCGCCACCCTGATGGTGCTGTTCTGCAAGCTGGACGCCGCCCAGATCACCAACATGCCCACCTTCAAGTCCGGTATGTCCGCCTGTATCTGCGTACTGGGTGTGGCCTGGCTCGGCAACGTCTTCGTGAAGGGCAACATGGTCGAGATCCAGGCGTTCGCCGGCGATCTGCTGAGCCAGTACAGCTGGCTGCTGGCCGTGGTGCTGTTCTTCTCCTCCATGCTGCTCTACTCCCAGGGTGCCACCACCAAGGCACTGATGCCGGCCGCGCTGGCCCTGGGCGTCAGCCCGCTGGCGGCCATCGCCTCCTTCGCCGCCGTGAGCGCCCTGTTCGTGCTGCCGACCTACCCGACCCTGCTGGCGGCGGTCGAGATGGACGACACCGGCTCCACCCGGATTGGCAAGGCGGTGTTCAACCACCCCTTCTTCATCCCGGGCGTGGCCACCATCGCCATGGCAGTGGCGCTGGGCTTCTTCTTCGGCGGTCTCATCCTCTGATGACGCGTCACTCCTTGCAGACGGCCCTTCGGGGCCGTTTTTTTATGCCTGCAGCGGGCCAGATCCCACCTCTACGCCCATCAAAAAGCCGCTCAAGGGAGCGGCTCTCGTCATCAGGGGCAGGTCCTCAGCTGGTCTGCCGGGTGCCGAAATAGTCGGCGAGGAAGTCATCGAAGGAGAGGCTGTCACTGCGCTCCCGCTCCCGCTGCTTGGCCAGGGAGTCCCGCGCCTCGCCGGCGAAGTAGGCCTCATCCCAGTACTGCAGCTCACCGCTCAGCATCTCTTCCCGGTAACGGCTCGCCAGGGCGTCGCCGAAGCAGCCGTTGTCCTGGCCGCTTTCCAGCAACTGCTTGAGCAGGCGGGCGGAGTAGGTCAGCTCGGGGTTGAGCAGCTTCTCGCGGTGCATGGCCAGGGTCTCGCGGTAGCGGTTGCGACCACAGCAGCGATCCAGCAGCTCGGCGACCTGGGCCAGCTCGTCGAACAGCTTGAGCCCGTACTCCTTGAGGCCGATGGCATTGCCCTGCTCGTCTTCAAGCTCGAGACCGGGGCGGCGCCCTTCCAGCACCACCTTGTTCTGGTTGCGACGGTTGCGGGCAATCTCCTCGTCACCCAGCACGGGAGACGGGCGCAGCAGGCACCAGACCAGGAACAGATCGAAGAAGCGGATCTGATCCACCTCGATGCCGAACGGCGTGAAGGGATTGACGTCCACGGTGCGCAGCTCGATGTACTCGATGCCGCGCTGCTCCAGCGCATCCGAGGGCTTCTCGCCGCTGCGGGGGGTGCGCTTGGGCCGGATAGGGGCATACAGCTCGTTCTCCAGCTGCAGCACGTTGTCGTTGAGCTGGCGGTACTCGCCGTTCACCTTGACCCCTATCTTGGCAAACTCGGGATCATGGGTGTTGATGGCGCGGCGCAAACTGCTGACATAGGCCGGCAGGTTGTCGTGGCTGATCTTGAGCCCCGCCTGGGCGCTGTTGGTATAACCGAGATCGGACAGGCGCAGGGCGGTGGCATAGGGCAGATAGAGGGTCCCCTTGCCAATCTTCTGGAACGGCAGGCTGCTCTTGCGTCCCTTGAGGAAGGAGTCGCAGATGGCCGGGGAGGCACCGAACAGGTAGGGCACCAGCCAGCCGAAGCGGTAGACGTTGCGAATAAGCCCCATGTACTTGTCGGAGATGAAGCGCTGGCTGCAGCACCCCTCGCCCACCAGGTCCTGCCACTCGCACCAGAAGCTGTCCGGCATGGAGAAGTTGAAGTGCACCCCGGCGATCACCTGCATCAGGCTGCCGTAGCGGTTCTTCAAGCCCTGGCGATAGAGGGTCTTCATCCGGCCTATGTTGGAGCTGCCGTACTGGGCCAGGCGGATGCTCTCCTCGTCACCGACGAAGCAGGGCATGGAGAGCGGCCAGATCCGCTCATCCCCCAGGTGATGAATGGCGTGGCGATGGATGTCGCCAAGCTGCTCGATCAGGCTCTCGATGGAGTCGGTCGCCGGGGTGATGAACTCCAGCAGGCTCTCGGAGTAGTCGGTGGTGATGTTGGCATGGGTCAGGGCCGACCCCAGGCCTCTGGGGTGGTCGGTCTGGGCCAGGGTCCCTTCTGGGGTGATGCGCAGACATTCACGTTCGATCCCGCGCCGGATCCCCTTGAGGGCGGTCACCCGATCCGGGGTACCCAGCGCAGCCAGCAACTCGGTGAGCGACAAGCTAGTAGTAGTCATATTCACGGCTCATGTATGGCCGCCCCACCTGGGGCGGCGCTCATTTTTTTGCAACGCCCCTCAGGGCAGTTGCAGCGGATAGATGGGAAGATGAAGCTCGCTCAAGGGTTTTTCAAGCTTTTGCTTGTCCCCCACCACCACAATCACCATGTCGGCCGGGTCCAGCCAGCGTGCCGCACTGGCTTTTAGCGTCTCGGGCGACACCGTTTTGATCAGCTGGCTCTGGGCCTGCACATAGTCCGGCTTCAGGTCGTACATGATCATCTGCAGCAGGAAGCCCGCCTTCTGGCCCAGCGTCTCGTAGGAGAGGGCATCCTGCTGGGAGACGGCGCTGCGCATGTAGGCCAGCTCCACCGGGGTGGGTCCGCTCCCGCGGTAGCCATCCATCTCCTTGAGGAACTGACGGATGGCATCCGCGGTGGCATCGGTGCGCACGTTGGCGCCGGTGGCGAACACGCCGGCCTCGCGGTTCGCCTGGAAGCCCGAGCTGGCACCATAGGTGTAGCCCTTGTCTTCCCGCAGGTTGAGGTTGATACGGCTGTTGAAGTTGCCCCCCAGGTTGAAGTTCATCAGGTTGGCGACGAAGTAATCCCCCGTGGTGTCAAACGGCATGGCACGGCGGCCGATGCGGATCACCGACTGGGGCGCCCCCGGCTTGTCCACCAGATAGATGCCCGGCTTGGCCTGCTCCCCCTTGAGCTTGAGATCCCCCAGGATCGGAGCCGCCCCCTGCCACTGGGTGAGGAAGCCGAGCTGCCGTTCGACCTGCTGCTGGGTCACATCCCCGGTCACCACCACCTTGGCGTTGGTCGGGTTGTAGTAGGCGTGATAGAAGCGCTTCACATCTGCCAGGGTCAGCTTCTCGACGTCGGTCAGCACCCCGTCGGTCGGCTGGCCGAGGCGGTTCTGCTTGCCGTACACCAGCTCACGGAACGCCTGCCCCGCCAACCACTCGGGCTGCTGCTCGCTCTGCTTCATGCCTTGCAGCATCTGCGCCTTGAGCCGCTCGAAGTCCGCCTCCCGCAAGCCGGGTTGCAGCAGCACCTCGCGCACCAGCGCCAGCGTCTGGGGCAGCTTGTCGGTCAGGCTGCTGATGGTGATGAGGTTGTTGTACTGGGCGGTCGAGACGCTGATGCTGGCACCGAGCTTTTGCAGCTCGTCGCTGAGCTCGGCCTCGGAGAGGCGCGCCGTCCCCTGCCCCAGCATGGCAGCGGTGAGGCTGGCCAGCCCCAGCTCGCCCTTGCCCTCGGCCCGGATGCCGCCTGGCAGGGCAATCATGATGGAGACGGCCGGGATCTCGTCACTCCGGGTGCCGATGATCTCGATACCCTTGTCCAGCTTGCCGTGCCAGATGGCCGGCACCTTGACGCTGACCGCCTCCGCCGTCCTGGGCTGCACGCCGCGATCGAAGCTGTCCTTGACCGGGCGCAGGGCCAGCGGCTCCCCATGCTGGCTGTAATCCGGCAACTCGCGCTTGGCCGGGGTGAAGTTGGGCGTAGCCGCCTGCCACAGGGTCTTGCCCTTGGGCACCACGCTCAGCACCACGGCCGGCTTGTTCGCAATGAACTTGTCGTAGGCCGCCTTGACCTGCTGGGCGTTCACCTGACCTATGGCATCCAGGTTCTTGAACACATAGTTGGGATCCTGGGCCAGCACCTGCCCCATGGCGAGCTGGCTCACCTTGCCGGACACGCTGTCCAGCCCCCAGATGGCCGAGGCGCGATAGCTGCTGATGGCCTTCTCCAGATCCTCTGGCTTGATGCCGCGACCGGCAAACTCGCCGATTACCTTGTCCACTTCCCCCTTGAGGGTCTTGAGGCTGCCATCCACCGCCGGGTTCGGATAGGCATAGACCGCCAGGGTACAGGCCAGCTCTTCGCAGGAGTGGGAGGCCCCCACCTCGATGGCCTTGCCGGTCTTGACCAGGGACTGATAGAGCATGGAGCTGGCGGAGCCGCCGAGCACGTCGGCAAAGATGTCCAGCGCCGGCTCCTGCGGATCCCCAAGGGACACGGTCGGGTAGCTGATATAGAGCAGCGGCAGGTGCACCTTGTCTTCCAGCGTCACATAGCGGGTCTCGGGCAGGGTCGCAGGCTGGGGCGTCGGTTCGGCCACCTCGGGGCCACGGGGGATGGGGCCGAAGTACTGCTCAATCCAGGCCAGCGCCTGCTGGGTGTCGAAGTCGCCCCCCAGGGTGAGAGTGGCGTTGTTCGGGCCATACCAGCGCAGGAAGAACTGCTTGAGGTCGTTCACATCGACCCTGTCCAGATCCTCCACATAGCCGATGGGCTGCCAGGAGTAGGGATGGGTGCGCGGATAGAGCGCCTCCCCCACCTTCTCGCTCAGCAGGCCGTAGGGCCGGTTGTCGATGCGCTGGGCCCGCTCGTTCTTGACGGTGGCGCGCTGGATCTCGAACTTCTTCTGGCTCACCGCATCGAGCAGGAAGCCCATGCGATCCGCCTCCAGCCAGAGCACCTTCTCCAGCTGATTGGCCGGTACCGTCTCGAAATAGTTGGTCCTGTCCTTGTTGGTGGTGCCGTTCATCTCGCCACCGGCCTCGTTGATGATCCGCATGTGCTCCTGATCGCCGACGTGCTTGGAGCCCTGGAACATCATGTGCTCGAAGAAGTGGGCAAACCCCGACTTGCCGACCGTCTCGCGCGACGACCCCACGTGATAGGTGACATCCAGGTGCACCAGGGGATCAGACTTGTCCGGCGCCAGGATCACGGTCAGGCCGTTGTCCAGCCTGTACATCTGATAGGGAATGCCGAGCTTGCCTTCCTGCTTGACCTGCTCGGACACCAGGGTGGGCGCTGCCAGCACGGGCAGGGAAAACCCCAGGAGAATGCTTAATGGAATGAGTTTGTTCACGGTTACCTCGTGAGTGACAAGAATGGGCTAGAAGATCTGGCTGGCCAGCAGAAACACCAGGGCATAACGAAACAATTTGCCGAGCCCGATCAGGATGAGAGAGCGCCAGAAGGAGAAGCGAAGCCAACCGGCCAGCAGGCAGAGGCCATCGCCGATCACTGGCGTCCAGGCGAGCAGCAGGCACCAGTGACCATGTTGTTTGAGCCAGGCGAGCGCCTTTTGTTCCCCACGGCCTTGAAAATCTTCCGGTTTTTTCTTCAATGTGGCGAGCCGGCCCAGCCACCAGGTGGTCATGGAGCCCAGGGTGTTGCCCAGCGTCGCCCACAGCAGCAGGCAGGCCATGCTCCACTCTCCCCGGGTGGTCATGGCCCCCAGCAGCACTTCCGAGCTGCCGGGCAGCAGGGTGGCTGAGGTGAAGGCGCTCAGAAACAGCCAGCCCAGCCCCATCTCGGCAATGTCGTTCATCCGGGCTGGCCGTCGGCGGCAGGCATGCGCAGCAGCAGCTTGCCCCGCACATGGCCGCCCTCGATGGCGCCATGGGCCAGCGCCCCTTCCGCCAACGCATATTCACCGGAGATGGTGATATGCACATCCCCCTGACGCAGCAGCATCAGCACCTGGGTCAGCTGTTTTTGATCGGGGTGAACCAGCATGCCGAGCACCTCTATGCCCGCCTCGGCCCCCGCCTCCTTGATCTGCTGGGCCGTGATGGTGGGCACAGTCACCAGGCGGCCACCCGGTTTGACGCAGGCCAGTGCCGCCTTGCCGCTCTCGCCCCCCACCAGATCCAGCACCAGATCCACCGGGCCGCCAGCCGCCACCACCTGTGAAGGCCAGTCGGCGTCGTGGTAATCCACCATCTGGCTGGCGCCCAGCCCGTGCAGGAAGCTGTGGTTGTCAGGCCCGGCCGTGACCACGACCTGGGTCCCGTAGGCGGCGGCAAACTGCACCGCCAGATGGCCCACGCCACCGGCACCCGCCAGGATCAGCACCCGCTGTCCGCCCTTGAGGGCACCGTGTTCGAACAGTCCCTGCCAGGCGGTGAGGCCCGCCAGGGGCAGCGCAGCCCCCTGCTTGAGACTGACCCCGTCGAGCTTGACCAGCTCGTCTTCGCGTACCACCACAGATTCCGCATAGCCACCGGCCGTCAGGGGAAAGCCGACCATGCCGCACACCGCATCCCCTTCCACCAGGGTGGTGACATTGGGGCCGACCTTCTCCACCACGCCGGAGACGTCATAGCCCGGGGTCCAGGGCAGCTTGTCCTTGTTCTGGGCCGCCGCCCAGCCGAGGCCGGCCCGGGTCTTGGCATCGATGGGGTTGACCCCCGCAAAGCAGATGCGCACCCGGACTTCCCCCTCGGCGGGCACCTTGTCGAGGGAGGGGTTGAGCTTGAGTACCGAGGGGTCGCCGAATGCGGTAATCTGTAGCTGCGTCATTGCACAATCCATCCTGTTGATTGATCAAGGATCAACAGAATAACAGCGAGGACACCATGGCTCGAATGTTTCTTATTCCTCTGTTGCTGGCCCTGGGGTGGTGGGCATTTCTGCTCTACTTCCGCATTCCGCTCAAGCAGGGTGCCAAGGGGTTTTACTGGATCATCGGCATAGGTGGGGGACTGGCCGCCTTCTTCAGCCTGATGATGGTGCTCACCCACTGACGCCCCCTGCGGCAACAAAAAGGCCACCCTGAGGTGGCCCGGATCTCAACCCGCCTGCGCACTGAGGTGGTAGTGGCGGTTGCTGCCCTGCCCCAGCACTCCCTCGGCCATCAGATGCTGGAACACCCTGTCCACCTCTTCCAGCGAGAGGGAGAGAGCCTCGGCCACCTTGCGCTTGCTGCACTTGAGCTCACCACTCATCAGCGCACCGCGCACCTGGGCCACCACGGCCGGTGCGGGCTCGGGTCTGCTCACCACCATGGGCGCGGCGGCAGCTGACTCGCTCTCGCGCGCCTCGGCCTGCTCTCGCGCCCGCAGCCACTGCCATTGACGGCGGAAGCGGTTCTCCTCGCCGATCAGGCTGACGAAAAAGGCGCCGAACGCATCCAGCAACACGGACAGGAAGCAGACCAGCAGGAACTGCACCTGGCTGATGCTCATGCCCACCCCGTCCGCCAGGCTGCTCATCAGCCCCAACATGGAGGACTGCTCATTGACAGGCTTGGCGTCACGCTCCTGGCGCAGCTCATCCTGCTTCAACCTGAGCCGGGTGTTGGCCTGCTGCAACCCGCTCACGCCGCTGGAGATCCGCGCCATCTCTATGTACTTGCGCGCCGCCTCCTCGTTGAGCTGGATCTGCCGCTCTATGCTGGCGATCTGCTCGTCGAAGCGGGCGATCTCCCGCTCGTGGCGCGCCTGCTGGCTCAGGATGGTATTGGTGGCGCTGTTGATGCCGCCTATGCTGCCACCTATGGAGATGGCGGCCAGCACGCTGTAAAACAGCAGCGACCAGAAGGCTCCGCCGAGATCCCGCCTCGCCTTGCACTCGCCGTATTCATACCAGACATAGAACTTGCCCAGCTCGAAGATGATGGCCAGGCCGCCAAACAGCCACTTCATCAGCGGGTTGTCGTCGATGGAGAGAAACAGCAGCAGGGAGAAGACGATGGAGGCCAGAATGGCCAACCCGGTAAAACTGTACACCGTGGTCAGTGCGAACCAGCCCTTGGGATAGCGCAATGCGGCAGGAGCCTGTGTGGTCATGATGAAGAGGGAGTGCCGTGCAGGAAAAGTTGGCTGCCGATTATAGTCACCGGGCGGTCGGAGAGAAGGGCAAATACCTGAATTCCTTCATATGGATAACCAGCTGTCCATAGTGCGACCAAAACGGACAAATCGGCAGCAGAAAACCGCTACAATCGACCTCAGACTTGCAGGGCATGTTTTCGTTGTGCCCGGGTTCAGCCCGGCGCGCTACACTGACTCCCTATTGCCATTATCCGAGGCCATCATGAACAGAACGACTACGCTGCTGCTCTCCCTTCTTCTGGTTGCCGGCACCGCCACCTCATCGGTCCAGGCTCAGGAGCAGGGGGATCAAACTTTCTCCGTTGACGCGCTCACCTTCAAACTGGACTGGAATGACACGCAATTTGACTGGTCGCAGACCGGCTGTCTCGATCTGGGGGTCGGTGAGGAGACCTCGCCCGATTGCAAGGGCACGAAGCTCAACCTGGATGATGAGACGCCTCGCAACCAACCCCCCAGCACCAACCAAATCCCGGCCAGCCCGGAACAGTGACCAGTCACGACAGGAGCCTCTCTGATATGACACACCCCAAGCGCAATACCATGATCAACCGCAGCGCCCTGCTGCTCTCTCTGTTCATTGCCCACGGCGTCGCCTTTGCTGCGCCTCCTTCCAAGAACAATGACGACGTCAAGATCTCCACCGACCGGGGCCAAATCAGCCTGGATTGGGACGACAAGGAGTACGACTGGTGGCAGGACAACTGCCTGGATATCAGCACCCGCAGCAGCAGTATCAAACTCAACTGCGACGACATGGATGGCAAGTATCGCGACCACTACAACCGCAGCATCCACAGCGGCAACAACCCGGGCAAGGGCCACGACAAGAGCGGCTGGGACAGCAACGATAACGGGAAGAACAAAGAAAAAGGTAACGGGAAAGGCAACAAAAAGTGATGGTTCGGGGGCTCCGGCCCCTGAATGCGGTCGCAGGTGCAGGCAGTGGCCGCCATATTCTACGCTCGGCTCACGAGTACCGGCGACTGCCATCCTACCAGCCAAGGCTCAATGGAACACCTTGATACCCTTGGCAAAAAAGCATGAACCAGGCCATTTCACAAACGTTCGCCGCTCATTTCTCACCAGTTCCACGCAATGATGCCAAGGTGCCGTTCCGCCCCGGTTAAGGCTGGCGACGATAGACTGCCTCTCCTCCAGCCGTCATCGAGGCCATCATGCGCAACACCGTCTCCCATCTGCTCGCCCGGCTATTGAACAGCGGCGCAGCATTTGAAGCCCCTCTTGCCCGACGCGGCGCCGCCCAGGATCCCGGTGCCCACCAGGAAGCACAGGGCATCAGACGGTCGCCACCGGGCGACAGCGCCTGCGCCGAGGGTTCTGGCAAGCACGACGGTGACAAGATAGGTCGCTGACCGTCCCCTGCTGGCGTCTACCAGTAGTTTTCCATGCTGATGTTGCCGGGGGCCCGGCGCAGGTTCTTGGCAAGACCGAGATCCAGCAGGGTTAGCTGCGTCTCCTTCACCATGGCGGGATTGCCGCAGATCATGACCTGGCTGTGCTCGGCCGAGAAGGGGAGCCCGACCCTGGCCTGCAGCTCGCCGCTGGCGATGGCCGCCGGGATCCGGCCTGCCAGCGCACCGGGCCAGGGCTCGCGGCTGACGAAGGGCACGTAGTGAAAACGGGGCCCATACTGCTCGACCAGGCTGGTGATCAGGCCCTGATAGGTGAGCTCCTCCCCCTTGCGCACCCCGTGCACCAGCACCAGATTCTCGAAACGCTCGAAGGCCTCCCCCTCCGCCAGCATGGCGAGGAAAGGGCCTATGGCCGTGCCGGTGGAGAGCAGCCAGAGATCCCGTCCCGGCGGGAGTTCGTCCAGGGTCAGGAACCCCGTGGCCTGGGACTGAACCAGCAAGGTATCCCCAGGTTGCAAGGCACCGAGAGAGGGAGTCAGTTCGCCATCCGGGATCTCCACCAGATAGAATTCGTGATAGGGGGCTGAGGGGGGATTGACGAAGGAATACGCGCGCTGGATCCGCTGCTCGCCCCGTTGCAGGGCCAGCTTGGTAAATTGCCCCGCCTTGTAGGGGGCGAGCTCCGCCGCTATGCGCAGGGAAAACAGGGTGGGCGTCCACTCGATGCGCTCGAGTACATGACCTTCGACCCAGGCTGCCATACAGATTCTCCTACAGAGGAACAGAACCTCACTTTACCCCTGGATCCCCTCTTGATTCAAAAAGAAAAAAACCCGCGCATGTGCGCGGGTTTTTTCTGCAAAGCGAATCGCTATTACAGAGCAACAACCTGGATCTGTACGGTTGCCTTGACGTCAGCGTGCAGCTGAACAACAACTTCGTACTCGCCGGTGTTACGCAGAACGTTGCCCATACGGACTTCGCTCTTGGCAACGGCGACGCCGGCAGCAGTGATGGCTTCAGCCACGTCACGGGTACCGATGGAACCGAACAGCTTGCCTTCGTCGCCAGACTTGGAGGCGATGACAACGGCAGCCAGTTCACCCAGCTTGGCAGCGCGCTCTTCAGCGGCAGCTTTACCGGCAGCCAGCTTGGCTTCCAGTTCAGCACGGCGAGCATCGAAGGTCTCGATGTTGGCCTTGGTAGCCATAACGGCTTTGCCTTGCGGGATCAGATAGTTACGGGCGTAGCCAGCTTTAACAGCGACTTGATCACCCAGACCGCCCAGTTTGGCGATTTTGTCGAGCAGGATAACTTGCATTACCTTTCCTCTATAAAAGTTGAGTTAGGCTTAAGTGCCGGACCGATTCTTACTTGTTGTGCAGATCGGTGTACGGCAGCAGAGCCAGGTAACGAGCACGCTTGATGGCGCGTGCCAGCTGACGCTGATACTTGGCGCGGGTACCGGTGATACGGCTCGGTACGATCTTGCCAGATTCAGTGACGTAGTTTTTCAGAGTAACGATATCTTTGTAGTCGATCTCGGTAACGTTCTCGGCGGTGAAGCGGCAGAACTTACGACGACGGAAATAACGTGCCATGGCCTTTATCCTCTAATGCGGTGATCTAAGAATTACTCTTCGGAAGACGCTTCAACAGCATCTTCGCGGCGCTCGTCGTCACGACGGGTGAAGCGCTCTTCCTTGGCCTTGGCCATCGGAGAAACTTCAGTCACGGCGTGCTTGGTGCGCATGATCATGTTGCGGATAACGGCATCGTTGAAGCGGAAGTTGGTTTCCAGTTCGTCGATAACGGCCTGCTCAGCTTCTACGTTCATCAGAACATAGTGAGCCTTGTGCAGCTTGTCGATCGGGTAAGCCAGTTGACGACGGCCCCAATCTTCCAGGCGATGAATGGTGCCACCAGCGGTGGTGATAGCGCCGGTGTAACGCTCGATCATGCCAGGTACTTGCTCGCTCTGGTCCGGATGAACCATGAAGACGATTTCGTAATGACGCATTTTAGCTCCTTACGGATTAATTCAGCCTCCGCCCAGGTGCAGCCAGACCTCGGAGGCAAGGAACATAGTGGTGTTTAGACGCTGCTTTCTAGGGCGGCGTATTGTACGAAATCGCCTCTCCCACTGCAACTGGCGTCGGCAGATGTTTTTGTCGATGAACCTGATGCAAAACTTCAATTGATAACAATTATCATTTAGATCTATTCTATCTCCATGCTCTTATGGAGGGTGACACCATGCAACCCGCATTGACCACGGCCATCCCGGCCCGCAAATTCAAGCTGAGCCTGCTTGGCCCCGCCTTCATCGCCGCCATCGGCTACATAGATCCGGGCAACTTCGCCACCAACATCCAGGCCGGCTCCACCTTTGGTTATCAACTGCTGTGGGTGGTGGTCTGGGCCAACCTGATGGCCATGGTGGTACAGACCCTCTCCGCCAAGCTCGGCATAGTCACCGGCAAGAATCTGGCGGAGCATATCCGGGACAAATTACCCAAACCGGCAGTCTGGGCCTATTGGGTGCAGGCGGAGATCATCGCCATGGCCACGGATCTCGCCGAGTTCATCGGTGCGGCCGTGGGCTTCAAGCTGCTGTTCGGGGTGACACTGCTGGAAGGGGCCTGCATCACGGCCGTGGTCACCTGGGGCATTCTCATGCTGCAATCCCGCGGCCAGAAGCCGCTGGAGTTCGTGGTGGGCGGTCTGCTGCTGTTCGTGGCCGCCGCCTACATAGTCGAGCTGATCTTCTCTCGTCCCCATCTGCCGAGCCTGCTGGAAGGCGCCCTCTTCCCCGGCCTGCCCAACGGCGATGCCGTCTATCTCGCCGCCGGCGTGCTGGGGGCGACAGTCATGCCTCACGTCATCTACCTCCACTCGGCACTGACCCAGCACACCCAGGATCAGGGAACCCTTTCCCAGCGGCTGCACAGCACTCGGGTCGATGTGGCCATCGCCATGACCATAGCCGGCTTCGTCAACCTGGCCATGATGGCCATGGCCGCTGCAGCCTTCCACGACGCGGGCCACCAGCAGGTGGCGGAGCTTGAAACAGCCTACCAGACGCTCACCCCCTTGCTGGGTCAGGCTGCCGCCACCCTGTTCGGGCTGTCCCTGGTCGCGTCCGGCATCTCCTCCACCGTGGTCGGGACCCTGGCAGGCCAGGTGGTGATGCAGGGCTTCGTGCGCTTCACCATACCGCTCTGGCTGCGCCGGGCCATCACCATGGCCCCCGCCTTCGTGGTGATCGCCATGGGACTCAACACCACGGAGATCCTGGTGCTGAGCCAGGTCATTCTGAGTTTTGGCATAGCCCTCGCACTCATTCCGCTGCTGATCCTGACCGGCGATCGCGCCCTGATGGGGGAGCATCGCAACCATCCACTGACCCAGGCAACAGGTCGCGTCATCGTCGCGCTGGTGATCGGCCTCAACGCCTATCTGCTGGTCACCATGATCTAGTGCTCACTCCGCCATCTTCGGGCCGGCTCGTTAACAGAGGTTAATGAGCCGGCCCCCGCTTTGGCGTATGCTGCCGCTTTCTCTTCTCCATTTCTCGTTGCGGAAGCCTTGCCATGGAACATACCCGAGTCAGCTTCGTGCTGGGCCATCATCAGGAACAGGCCAGCGTCGTCTATTGCGAGCAGGGGCAACCCAGCCTGCTGGTCACCGACCTCACCCCCTTCCACCCCCAGAGCCACCTCTGGCCCGATCAACCGGGAGATGTGGGCACTGTGCGCTGGGATGGCGGCGAGGCGGCCGTGGGCCCCTGCCGGATGGGGGCCATCAGCCCGGAAGGCAGGTTGTTCGTGGATCAGGATATTCCGGTCAAGCGGGGCGCCGAAGGCTGGACCTTCGTGGTGGTGCATCCCCTCGCAGGCTCCCATCAGCATGCTATCGGCACCCAGGTGGAACTGAGGGTGGACGCCGAGGCTCGCCACGCCCTGAGTCTGGGCCACAGCGGCTGCCATCTGGTGGCGCTGGCCCTCAACCGGGCACTCGTCCCTTACTGGCGCAAGGAGGTGAGCGAGCGCGATGCACTGGATCAGCCCGACTTCGACCGCCTCGCCATCCAGAGCTCGCGGGTCGAGCCCCTGGGCTCCCGGGAGCACTACCGCATCGGCAAGAGCCTGCGCAAGAAGGGGGTCAACGGCGAGGCGCTGCTGGCGGATCTGGCGCTGATAGAAGAAACGGTCAACCGGCAACTCGCCGACTGGCTGGCTGCGGGGGGCGAGATCCGCCGCTCGCGAGCAGGCGAGGCCATCATCGACTCCCGCTACTGGCACTGCACGCTCGAGGGAAAAGAGCTGACCATCCCCTGCGGCGGCACCCATGCCGGCACTCTGGCGGAGCTGGGTCAGGTCAGGGTGCGGCTCGACGCTGCAGAGGAGGGGTTCAGCCTGCTCTCCGAAGTCACCCCCTGAGTCGACGACAGATCCGGCTTCTCCCCATCAGCCAAGCCGGATCAACAATATGCCGCAGAGGATCACCAGGGCCGCCATCAGCCTGACCCGCCCCAGCCGCTCCCCCAGCCAGAGCCAGGAGAGCAGCACGGCAAACAGCACGCTGCTCTCGCGCAGCGCCGCCACCAGCCCGATGGGGGCCAGGGTCATGGCCCAGATGACGATCCCATAGGCAAGCAGCGAGAGGGCGCCGCCCAGGGCGCCCGAATACCACTCGGCCCGGGTCAGGCTGCGCAAGGCGGTGCGGCTCTGCCATCTCATCAGCAGCGGCATCATCAGGGCCGTCAGGGTAAAGAGCCAGAGGGTATAGCGTATCGGCTCCCCCGCCGAGCGGGCCCCGACCCCGTCAGACAGGGTATAGGCGGCGGTAAACAGCGCCGTGATCAGCACGGCGCACAGGGCCGCAGGCGCCAGCCGGATGCCGCCGCGCCAGGCCATCAGCAAGACTCCGCCCACCAGCACCATGGCTCCCGCCACAGCCACGACACCGGGCACCTCCCCCAGCAGCAGGGCGCCGAGCAGCAGGGTCACCAGGGGCGCGCTGCCACGGGCCAGCGGATAGATCTGGCCAAACTCCCCCAAACGGTAGGCCCGGCCGAGAAAGAGGCAATATCCGCAGTGCAACAGGATGGAGAGTGCCAACCAGGGATACTCGACCGGGGCAGGCCACCCCACCAGCGGCAGGAAAGGCAGGGAGAAGAGGCCGGAGCAGAGGGAGACCAGCAACACGCTGACACGCCCCTCGGCCTGGCGCTTGGCCAGCGCATTCCACAGGGCGTGCAGCAAGGCGGCCAGCAAGATGGCCGCGAAGATGGGGAGGGTCACGACGGGGTTCCAATCAACAAGGGGACGAAATCATACCCGTTTGCGTCGCAGCAATGTGGGAGCCAGCTCATGAAGGCTCCCTGGACTTGCCATCGACTCAGGGGGCTTTGCGCATCCCCATGTGAGGGATGTCGTCTTCGAGATAACCCTCCCCTTCCGGCGTGAAGCCGTGCTGGCCGTAGAAGCCCTGCAGGTGAGCCTGGGCACCGAGCCAGATGCTGTGCGTAGGCCAGCGGGCCGTGCAGGCGGTCACCGCCTCATCGAGCAAGCTGTGGCCCAGACCGCCCCCTCTCGACTGGGGGGAGGTGACCACCCGGCCGATGGCGGCGCCACTGTCGTCGCCGATGCCGGGGGCCATGATGCGGGCATAGGCGGCCAGATGATCGCCTTCATAACCGAGCAGGTGCAGCACACCGTCCCGGCGATCCACCCCATCCAGATCCTGGAAGGGGCAGCTCTGCTCCACCACGAACACCTCGGCCCGCAGTGCCAGCAACTCGTACAATTCGTCCGTGGTCAGTGCAGACCAGGGTTTCAGGATCCAGTTCATCGGCGACTCCTTATCAATTCGGCCTGCCAGCATAGGTGAGCGCAGCCAAGGCGGCATTAACCTTTGTTAAGACTTTTAAGCCGTTTGCGAATGCGGCTCAGGCTGACTGGCAGGCGTGATGCCGAGACGCACTGTATGAAAGGTTTGAAATCTGGTGGCAACACAGCCCCTCATCGCGCATCGGCAACACTACTCCTTGTTAAGCGCTTTCAACCGCTTGCGAATGCGACTAAGACTGATGGGACTGATGCCGAGATAGGCGGCGATCTGGTGATCCGGCACCCTGACATCCAGCGCGGAAAAGCAGTCCAGAAAGTGCTGATAGCGGGCCTGGGGGCTCTCGGTCAACAGCAGCAGCTCTTTTTCTTCCTTGATGCGCAGCTGCACTTCCAGCAGGTGTTGATACCAGGCGGACCAGCAGGAAAGCTGGCGCAGGTCGGCCAGCTGGAACAGCTGCAACCGGCAGGGCTCCAGCGCCTCCACGCTGTAGCGGGCGGGTTCGCCACTGAGCAGGTGATGGAAGTCGAGAAACTCGTCCCCCTCCCAGTAGAACTCCTTGATGTACTCCCGCCCATCCGCCAGCACCACCCTGGCCCGCAGCAACCCCTGCTCCACCCTGATCAGCAGATCCGGACTGTCACCGGCGTGCCAGAGGCAAGATTTAGGGGCCAGGGTCAGCGGCCGGGCAAAAGAGAGGAGGCGCCTGGCCTCCTGCTCATCTGTGACCCTGTCCCGGAAAAAGGGAGGTCTGTCCATCATCACGGCGTCAGCTGCGGCGCTGACGCACGGCTTCGAACAGGCAGACGCCGCTCGCCACCGAGACGTTGAGGCTGGATACCGCCCCCGCCATCGGTATGCTCACCAGCTCGTCGCAATGTTCGCGGGTCAGGCGACGCATCCCCTTGCCCTCGGCGCCCATCACCAGCGCCATGGGGCCGGTCAGCTTGGCCTGATAGAGGTCGTGGTCCGCCTCGCCGGCGGTGCCGACTATCCAGACGCCGCGCTCCTGCAGCTCGCGCAGGGTGCGCGCCAGGTTGGTGACCTGAATGAGCGGCACCACTTCGGCGGCGCCACAGGCGACCTTACGCACTATGGAGGTCAGGCCGGTGGCCTTGTCCCGCGGCACTATCACCGCATGGACCCCGGCCGCATCGGCGCTGCGCAGGCAGGCACCGAGGTTGTGCGGATCGGTTACCCCGTCCAGCACCAGCAGGAAGGGGGCGGTCTCTTGCACCGCCAGGCCGTCCAGCAGGCTGGCCAGGTCGTGCTCGGCCAGCTTGGGCGCCTCTATCACCTTGGCCATGATGCCCTGGTGATTGTTGCCCTCCGCCTTGTCATCGAGCGTCTTGCGGTTCACGCTCTGCACCTTGATGCCGAGGGATTCCAGCTCGGTCAGCAAGGGTTGCAGCCGGTCGTCATCGCGGCCCTTGAGGGCCCACACTTCGATGAAACGCTCCGGGGTGCGCTCAAGCAGCGCGGATACAGCGTGAATGCCGTAGATCAGTTCTGTACTCATTTAGTGCTCTTGGCCTTGTCGCGAGCGTTTTTGCTCGGTCGTCTGTTGCTGGGCTTGGCGCGGCCACCCTTGTCGGATTTGCCGTGATCCTTGCCCTCTTTGCGTTTCTCGTGGCGCTGGGCGCTCTTGGCCTTCTCTTTCTTGATCTCGGCCTGCTTGCGCGCCATCTCCTTGGCGTTCTTGCCGGTGGCCTGGAGCGGCTCTTCCACCATCACGAAGTCGATCTTGCGATCGTCCAGGTTCACCCCCATCACCTTGACCCGCACCTTGTCACCCAGACGGTAGCGACGGCGGAAGTTCTCGCCGATCAGCTGCATGTGCAGGGGATCAAACTGGTAGTAGTCGTTGGTGAGGGTGCTGACGTGCACCAGACCGTCGATGTGGATATCCGCCAGGCGGACGAAGAAGCCAAAGCCGGTGACGCTGGCGATGACGCCGTCGAAGTCGTCACCCACGTGATCCAGCATGTACTCGCACTTGAGCCAGTCGGCCACGTCGCGGGTCGCATCGTCGGCACGGCGCTCTGTCATGGAGCAGTGCTCGCCCATGGGATCCACTTCTTCCAGCTGGTAGTGGTAACCACCGCTCGGCGTCCACTTGTGGCGCAGGTTGCCCTGCTGCTCCTTGGCCGTCTGGTACTTGATGGCACGGTGCAGGATGAGGTCGGGATAGCGACGGATCGGCGAGGTGAAGTGGGCGTAGGACTTCAGCGCCAGACCGAAGTGACCTATGTTGTCGGCCTGATAGATGGCCTGACGCATGGAGCGCAGCAGCATGGTGGAGAGCAGCTCCGCATCCGGGCGCCCTTCAAACTTGGCGGCCAGCTCGGCGAAGTCCTTCGGCTCGGGCTCGAGGCCCCCCTTGAGCTCCAGACCCAGTTCGGCCAGGAAGTCGCGGAACCCGGTCAGACGCTCTTCGCCCGGACGGTCGTGCACCCGGAACAGGGCTGAGGCTTCGTTCTTCTCGATGTAGCGGGCGGCCGCCACGTTCGCCTGGATCATGCACTCTTCGATGATCTTGTGGGCGTCGTTGCGCACCAGCGGCACTATCTGGTCTATTTTGCGCTGGGCGTTGAAGATGAAGCGGGTCTCCTCGCTCTCGAACTCCACTGCACCACGCTGGTGACGGGCGTGCTTGAGCGCCTTGTAGAGGTTGTTGAGCTCCTCGATGTGACCCACCAGCGGCTCGTACTGCTGACGCAGCTTGGGCTCGCCATCCAGGATCGCCGCCACCTTGCTGTAGGTCATGCGGGCGTGGGAGTTCATCACCGCTTCGTAGAACTTGTAACCGGACATGCGGCCAGCGGCGGAGATGGTCATCTCGCACACCATGCAGAGGCGGTCAACCTGCGGGTTCAGGGAGCACAAACCGTTGGAGAGCACCTCCGGCAGCATGGGCACCACGAACTCGGGGAAGTAGACGGAGTTGCCGCGCTGATAGGCTTCGGCATCCAGCGCCGTCCCCGGCTTCACATAGGCGGAGACGTCCGCGATGGCCACCCACAGGCGCCAGCCGCCGCCGCGTTTGGCTTCGCAGAAGACGGCGTCATCGAAGTCGCGGGCATCTTCCCCGTCTATGGTGACCAGCGGCAGGGCGCGCAGATCGATGCGACCCTCTTTGGCCTTCTCCGGCACCTGCTCGCCCAGACCGGCGACCTCCTTGGTCACCTCCTCCGGCCAGGTATGGGGGATGCCGTGAGTACGCAGGGCAATTTCAATTTCCATGCCCGGCGCCATGTTCTCGCCCAGCACCTCCAGCACTGTACCGACCGCATTGATACGGGCGGTGGCGCGCTGGGTGATGCGAACGACCACCACCTGGCTCTGGCGGGCCCCCTTGTTCTCACCGTCCGGGATGATGATGTCCTGGCCGATGCGGCTGTCATCCGGCACCACGAAGCCGACGCCGTTCTCGACGAAGTAGCGGCCGACGATGTCCGCCTCGCGGGCCTTGAGCAGGCGCACCAGACGCGCTTCCTGACGACCCTTGCGGTCAATCTCGGTCGGCTGCACCAGCACGTAGTCACCGTGCATCAGCCGCTGCATCTCGCGGTTGTTCAGGAAGAGATCCGATCCACCACCCTCGGGGCGCAGAAAACCGAATCCATCTTTGTGGCCGAGCACATAGCCTTTCACCAGATTCAGGCGATCCGGCAGGGCGTAACATTGGTTCCTGGTGAACACGAGCTGTCCATCACGCTCCATGGCGCGCAGACGGCGGCGCAAGGCTTCCAGCGGCTCTTCTTCGGTCAGCTTGAGGACCTTGGCCAACTCTTCCCGGGACATGGGTTTTTCATGGCCCTTGATGAGTTCCAGCAGCATCTCGCGGCTGGCGATGGGGTTATCGTATTTTTCGGCCTCGCGTTGGAGGAAAGGATCTTTTTGAGACATAAGCAGGCCTTAGGGTAGGTAGTAACGCAGACATTATATCGAAGGGGGGAGCTAATGGCATCCATCGACTGCCTTTTGCCCAATCTCTCTGTCATACTGGGCACAGTTTGCAGGTATGTGAGACTCGGAACTCATGAGCAAGGACTCGTTCGCCCAATCGGCCGCCTATTTGAAGCAGGCGGTCCCCCTGATGATCAAGTATCAAATCCCCACCACCCCGAACAATTACCATCTTTGGTACAACTACGTCTCCGGCGCCATGCCCGAGCTGAACCATGCCGTCGATCACGCCATAAAACTGCAGGGCACCTTCTCCCTCACCACCTGCGAGCGTCTCTATCACCAGCATCTGGCCAGCCAGGACGAACAGCAGATGGAGACGATGAAGCTCAATCTGGTCGCCATGGCCAACGAGCTCGGCCACTCCATGCAGGATGCGCTGGTCGACACCGGCCAGTTCCAGGCGATGCTCGACAAGAGCTTCGACAAATTGAGCCTCATCGATGACGAGGGACTGAGCCTGGACGACACCATGGCCATCTTGCGGGAGCTGGTGCGCGAGTCCCGGGATGTGCGCATGTCCACCCTGCACTTTCGCAACCAGCTCAGCAGCGCCGAGAAGGAGATCAAGGAGCTCAAGGCGGCGCTGAACGAGACGCGCAAGATGGCCACCGAGGACGCTCTCACCGCCCTGCTCAACCGTCGCGCCTTCGATCTGGAGCTGGACAGCCTGATCCGCAACAAGCAACCCTTCTCGTTGATCATGACCGACATCGATCGTTTCAAGAACTTCAACGACGAATATGGCCACCTGCTGGGGGATCAGGTGCTGCGCATCGTCGGCAAACGGCTGCGGGAAGTCAGCAAGGAAGGGATCACCGCCTATCGGCTAGGGGGGGAGGAGTTTGCCCTGCTGGTGCCGGGCCGGGCTCTGGCGCTGACCCGCCAGATGGCGGAGAGCCTGCGCCGGGTCATAGAGCGGATGTCGCTGCTGGATCGCAAATCGGGCCGCCGCATCGATCACATCACCGCCTCCTTCGGTGTGGGGGAATACAATGGCCAGGAGACGGCGGACGCCCTGATAGAGCGCACCGACAAGCTGCTCTACAAGGCCAAGGAGCTGGGTCGCAACCGGGTGATGCCGCTCCCCTCCTGAGCCCGTCAGACACAAAAAAAGGCCGGTCACAGACCGGCCTTCTTCATTTTTCCGCTGTTGGCTCAGAGGCTTTTCAGCTTCTCTTCCGGCAGCGCCAGCTCATCGTTGTGGTTGACGCCGATGCCGCGCTCCAGCACGTGGCGGGCGATGGCATGGGCCTCTTCCAGGGAGTGCATGCTGTAGGTACCACACTGGTATTCGTTCAGCTCGGGGATCTTGCCCTGCTCCTGCACGGTCAGCACATCGCTCATGGCCGCCTGCCAGGCCGCGCCCACGCGGGCCTCGTCCGGGGCACCGATCAGGCTCATGTAGAAGCCGGTACGGCAACCCATGGGGGAGATGTCGATGATTTCGACCCCATTGCCGTTCAGGTGATCACGCATGAAACCGGCAAAGAGGTGCTCCAGCGTGTGGATGCCGCGCTCGGAGAGGATCTCCTGGTTCGGCACGCAGAAGCGCAGATCGAACACGGTAATGGTGTCCTTGTTCGGGGTCTGCATGGTCTTCGCCACCCGGACTGCCGGGGCTGCCATGCGGGTATGGTCGACGGTAAAACTGTCCAATAACGGCATTTCTGACTCCTGATTGGTTACGAGAACCAGCCCCCGCTGGGGAGCCGATCCTTGCATTGTCGATACTGGGCGCCGTAGCGTTGGGCACGGGCCTCCACCTTGCGGGAGACCTTCATCAGCCACCCCTTGCTGCGGTAGCTGCCACGCCGGTAGCCACCCCAGCCTTCGTGATAGTTGAGATACTGGCCATAGGCATCCCACTTGGAGGTGCCATTGAGCCGCTGCGCCTTGTTAGTGTACCAGCCCATGAAATCGATGGCGTCGGCGAAGTCGTCGCGATCGCTCCAGCCGTTGCCGGTCTCGCGCTGGTAATCGTCCCAGGTCTCATCCTTGACCTGGGCGTAGCCATAGGCAGAGCTGGCGCGCCCGGTCGGGATGAAGAGGAAGTATTGCATCGGCGGCTGGGCATCGTGCACGAAGGAGGACTCCTGATACATCATGGCCATCACCACATGCACCGGGGTCCCCCACTTCTCGTTCATCTCGAGTGCCGCCTTGTGCCACTCCGGCTTTTCCCGAAAGATCTGGCACAGGTTCTCCGGCTGGGCCGGTGGCCGGCTACTGCAAGCAGTCAGCGCCATCAGCAGGCCTGCCGCCACCACGAGACGCATCCCTGACATCAAGGGGGCAGCATCTTCGTACGCTTGGTCGTGTCGAGGCACATCCATCACATCAAATCGCGTCTTCGTTCTCTTCGCCGGTACGGATGCGGATCACGCGTTCCACCTCGCAGACGAAGATCTTGCCGTCACCTATCTTGCCGGTGCGGGCGGTGTTCTGGATCGCTTCCAGACAGGCGTCCAGCTCTTCGTCCTGCACCACCAGCTCAACCTTTACCTTGGGCAGGAAGTCGACCATGTACTCGGCACCGCGGTAGAGCTCTGTGTGGCCCTTCTGGCGTCCGAAGCCTTTGACTTCTGATACAGTCATGCCGTTGATGCCGATCTCGGCCAGGGCTTCGCGCACATCGTCCAGCTTGAACGGTTTGATGATGGCTTCAATCTTCTTCATGGTGACTCCTTACCAGTTCTGTTTGCCGAACCCGGACGTGATGGGGTAGCGGCGATCCTTACCAAAGTTGCGAGCCGTGATGCGGGGCCCGACGGCAGCCTGACGGCGCTTGTACTCGTTGAGATCCACCAGACGGATCACCTTGCGCACCACGGCTTCTTCGAAGCCCTCCGCCACCATGTCGGCGACCGAGGCGTCTTCTTCCACATAGCGCTTGAGGATGGCGTCCAGAATGTCGTAGGGAGGCAGGCTGTCCTGATCCACCTGATCCGGGGCCAGCTCTGCCGAAGGGGGACGATCGATGACCCGCTGCGGGATCACGTAGTCGACCGAGTTGCGATATTCGCACAGCTTGAAGACCAGGGTCTTGGGCACATCTTTCAGCACGTCGAAGCCGCCCGCCATGTCACCGTACAGGGTGGCATAGCCGACTGCCATCTCGCTCTTGTTGCCGGTGGTCAATACGATACGGCGACGCTTGTTGGAGAGCGCCATCAAGAGCACGCCACGGCAGCGAGCCTGCAGGTTCTCTTCGGTGGTATCCCGGGCAGTCCCTTCAAACAGCGGCGCCAGCTGGGTCATGAAGCCTTCAAACATGGGCTCGATGGAGATGATGTTGAACTCGACCCCCATCCGCTCGGCCTGTTCCTTGGCATCTTCCACGCTCATCTGGGCGGTGTAGCGGAACGGCATCATCACCGCCTGCACCTTGTCCGCACCTATGGCATCGGCCGCGATGGCGAGCGTCAGGGCGGAGTCGATGCCGCCGGAGAGGCCCAGCACGGCTCCCTGGAAGCCGTTCTTGGTCACATAGTCATGCACCGCCAGCACCAGCGCCTGATAGGTCTCGGCCAGGGGCTCCAGCGGCGCAGACGGTTCCCGCTCTTTCAACGGCTGGCCGTCGACAAAGCGCACCAGCGCCAGCTCTTCGGCAAACGGGGCCAGCTTGTGGGTCAGCTCGCTCTGGCCGTTGAACACCTTGGAGCAACCATCGAAGATCAGTTCGTCCTGACCACAGACCTGATTGAGGTAAACCAGCGGCAAGCCAGTCTGCTCGCAACGCTCGGCCATCAGCTCGCGGCGGATCCAGGGTTTCTCCTGATCGTATGGGGAGGCATTGATGGTGAGCAGCAGCTCGGCACCGGCCGCCTTTGCCGCGAGTGCCGGGCCCGGTTGCCACAGATCTTCACAGATGAGCAAGCCCAGCTGGTGGCCACGGAACGACACCACACAGGTATCGCTCGCCGCGGTGAAGTAACGCTTCTCGTCGAACACCCCGTAGTTGGGCAGATCCTGCTTGAAGTAACGGGCGATGAGTTTGCCCTGCTCATAGAGAGAGGCTGCATTGTAGAGCGAGTCTCCTTCACGCCAGGGGTGTCCCACCAGAATGGCGCAACGACCCTGCCAGGCCGCGACACGCGCCAGGGCCGCCTCCACCCGTATCATCAGATCGCTGCGCAGCAGCAGATCTTCAGGGGGATAGCCGGTCAGCGCCAGCTCGGAGCAGACCAGCAGATCGGCACCTTGCTGGTCGGCCTCTGCGGCGGCAGCCAGCACCTTGTCACAGTTATCTTCGATGGCGCCTACCGTCAGATTTAACTGGGCAAGCATCAGAGAGAGGGCTTTTGCCATGGCGATGCATCTTGAATTCGAAAATGATGGGGAATGATAAAGAAAAGGCGCTGGGTGTGCCAGCGCCTTGGCTCCCG
>NZ_JASATR010000029.1:0-39114 GCF_038440395.1 Aeromonas sp. OTU364 | reverse complement strand
CCCCCCCCCCCCCCCCCCCACCCCCTCCCCCCCCGGGGTATCAAAAAAACCCCGCGACCCGGGTCGCTGGTTTTTTTATGCCTCGCTCTCAGCCCTTGTCAGCAGGCGAACAGCAGGCGGGCAAGCCATGGGCACCGAGCCCCTTGGCGCTGCCCCTCAGGCTGACGGGGGCTGCTGGGTGGGCAGCAGGCTGGCAAAGGCCGTCATCGGCATGGGCCTGCCATAGAAGTAGCCCTGCTGGAAATCCACCTGGCGCTCCCTCAGGTAATCGGCCTGCACCTGGTTCTCCACCCCTTCCGCCACCAGCAGCAGACCGAGCCGGGTCGCCAGATCGATGACGTTCTCGACGATGTGGCTGGAGAGCGCATCCGAGCCAATCATGCCGACGAAGCTCTTGTCGATCTTGAGGAAGTCCACCTGGAAGGCCTGCAGATAGGTCAGGCTGGAGTGGCCAGTACCGAAGTCGTCGATGGCGATGAAGACGCCGAGCTGATGCAGTTCGGCAAACAGCCGGTCTGTCGTCTCGTCCGCCACGATGAGCTCCCGCTCGGTCAGCTCCAACACTAGCTTGATGGGGTTGTGCCGGAAGGCGTCGATAAAGTCCCGGCAGTCGTCCAGCAGGCTCAGATCCTTGCAGTGGCTGGCGCTGATGTTGAAACCGAAGTGGAATCCCCTGGGCAACTGATCCGCCAGGGGGGCAAAGGTCTCCCGCACCTGGGCCATCAGCAGCCGGGTCATGGGGACGATGAGGCCGCTGTCTTCCGCCAGCGGAATGAAGCGATCCGGCGAGATCATCCCCTGACGGGGATGCTGCCAGCGCATCAGCACCTCGCAGCCGCTCCAGTGTGCATCCTTCCCCGTCACCACGGGCTGCAGATAGGGGATGAACTCCTGCTGATCCAGCGCCCGCTTCAGCTCCTGGGTCGGGGAGGTCGATCGCCCCATCAGCCAGAAGATCCCCACCCCGAACAGCACGCTCAGCAGGGGGTAGACTATGATGCCGACCTTGGAGTAGTCCCAGATGTGGGCCCTGTATTCATCGACCGATACCCTGGTCACCACCTTGAACGGATACTTGCCGGAGGCCTCCTCCAGGTAGCCCGGACTGTCCGACGGGATGAGGCGGTCGGTGAGCTGGCTGTCCCGCAGCAGCATCTCCTCGCCGACCACCAGCCCGAGGGGGGAGTTGCGGCTCAGCATGTCCAGAATGTTGAGCAGGTAGTAGCCGTCTATCCCCACCAGCACGCTGAACCTGCCCATCTCCTCCCGGTAGACGATGAGGGGGCGATTCGGAGTGACGGGGTTGCCCTTCATGAGATCCAGCTTGCCACCCACGTAGTCGCCCAGCTGGATCTCCCCGCTGACCGGGCCATAGAGTGAGGTGCAGTAGATGGTCGTACCCTCTGCCAGGTTGACGCTGCGCACATCCGGCACCGTCGCCACCTGATCCCGCAGCCCCTGAACCACCTCGAGGCAGGGCTTGTTCAGACTGCCGGCAAGGGCCGATGCCGCCAGCTGGGCGTTGTCCAGGGTGCGGTCGAACATCAGCCTGGCATGTTGCAGCCGCTCCACCGCATCCTGCTGCACTCCGGCGGCGGTCTGCCAGGTGATGACGGCGAGCCCCAGCACCATGGGCAGCAGACCCGCCAGCAGGGCACAGGCCAGCCGGACATAGAATTGACGCACCCTTAAACGACGAAATGGCATAACCGTCCTCATGGTCACGGCGAAAAAGCAGGCGAGTTTACCCGCTGCTGCCCGCTTGGCAAGCAATGATGATGCGCTCGGGTGAAATCCAGATGGCACCCGCTCTGGGAGGCAAGTCCCCCTCCCCATTCAGCTCCCATGCCTTGGGCCAGCGCCAGCACCCTGGTGAAAGGCACGCGAGGCGGCCCCATCATGAATTTATAATGCTCATAAAAACAGGAGCTTGTCCATCCAGTGCCCAGCCTCTAGAGTAGAGCCAACAGCCATCAGGGAGGCAGCACATGAAGATACTGATCACGGGGGGAACGGGCTTTATCGGCCGCCGCCTGGTGGCACACCTCAAGGTGGCGCACGAGGTGGTGGTGCTGACCCGCCAGGGTAGCCGGGCCTATGAGCTGCTCGGTCACGACGTCACTCTGCTGGACAACCTGGACCGGCTGGATCACCTCAACGACGTGGACATCGTCATCAACCTGGCCGGGGAGCCCATCGCCAGTGGCCGCTGGAGCGAATCCCGCAAGCAGTTGCTGTGCAACAGCCGCTGGCTGCTGACCGAGCAACTGGTGGATCTCGTCAAGCTCTCCAGCACGCCCCCCAGATTGCTGCTGAGCGCCTCCGCCATCGGCTGGTATGGCCGCCAGGGGGATGAGCCCCTGGACGAGCGCTGCCACCATCCCCACGACGAGTTCACCCACCGCCTCTGCCAGCGATGGGAGCAGCTGGCCCTGCAGGCTCGCAGCCCCCAGACCCGGGTCTGCATAGTGCGCATCGGCCTGGTACTTGGCACCGATGGGGGCGCCCTGCCCAGGATGCTGCCCCCCTATCGCCTGGGGCTCGGTGGCCCCATGGGCCCGGGCACCCAGATGATGAGCTGGATCCACGTGCAGGATCTGGTGCGGGCCATGCTGTTTCTCCTCGAGCACGACGAGTGCGAGGGGATCTTCAATGGCACGGCCCCGCAGCCGGTCAGCAATCGCCAGTTCAGCCAGACCCTGGCCAGCACGCTGCATCGCCCGCACCTCTTCTTCGTGCCAGCCCGGGTGCTTCGGCTGCTGATGGGCGAGGCAGCGGATCTGCTGCTCACCGGCCAGCAGATCCTGCCCGCACGCCTGCAGGAGGCGGGGTTCCACTTCACCTATCCGGCCCTCCCCGAGGCACTCGGCAACCTGCTGCAGCCCCCGCGCTGAAACCACCATGAAAAATCCCGACCTGGGTCGGGATTGTTACTATTGGCACCTCGCCAGCGGCCGTCAGAGCAGCCCCTGCCCCAGGCCTCTTAGCCGGTCGCTCAGGGTGCCTGCCAGCAGCTGACGGCGCATGCCCTGACCGGCCAGGGTCACCAGCAGGGCCCCCAGCAAGGGCAGGCCAGCCCAGATGGCCCAGTGGAACTGCCACTGGCCATCGAACCACCACCACTGCAGGCCAAAGGAGCAGAGCTCCACCACCATGGCGGCGCAGAGCCCCGCCAGGGCGCCGCTCGCCACCAGCTCCCAGCGCAGCATCTTCTCCAGCAGTTTGCTGCCCGCCCCCAGGGTGCGCATCAATAGCAGCTCCCGACGCCGATGGGCCATGCTGGCCTGGGTCTGGGTCAGCAGCACCAGCAGGGCGGCCACCGTCACCAGCCCCAGCATCAGCCCCAGCGCCCGGCTCACCTGATCCGAGACCAGGGTCAGCCGCCCTATCAGATCCTCCACGTCGATGAGGCTCACCGTGGGGTGGCGACGGATGAGCTCCACCTCGGCGCTGCGCCCCTCAGGCGGCAGGCGATAGCTGCCAAGCCAGGTCTGGGAGAAGGGGGCCAGCACGTCCGGCGAGAAGATCATGTAGAAGTTCGGCCGCATGTTGTCCCACTTGATGGACCTCAGGCTGGTCACCCTGGCCTCGAAGCTGCGTCCCTCTATGGTGAAGCTGAGGGCGTCCCCCAGGGCGATGCCGAGCTGGCCCGCCAGCACCTCGTCGACGGAAACCTCTCCCTTGCCGCCGAGCCACTGGCCCGAGGTGACCTGGTTGTCGGGAGGCAGGGTCGCCGTGGTGGTGAAGTTGAGCTCGCGGTTCACCCCTTCCCGGGCCGCATCCTCACCCACCGCCTGACCGGCGATCCGGGTCAGACGCCCGCGCACCATGGGGTAGAAGTCCGAGGTGATGGCCCCGGCCTTGTGCAGATCCGCCAGTATGCCGTCGCGCTCCCCGTCGGCCACATTGACCAGGAAGCGGTTGGGGGCATCCGCGGGCAGACGGGCGGAAAAATCATCCAGCAGATCGACCCGCGCCGCCCACAAGAGCCCGAACAGCATGAGCGCCAGGGCAAAGCCCGCCAGCTGGAACAGGCCGCTGCCGCGCTCGCGGGAGAGGTGACTGATGGCCAGACGCAGGGCATGGGGCCCCTTGAGCCGACCACCGAGTCGCAGCAGCCCGGAGGCCAGCAGCGCCAGCAGCACCATCAGCAGCCCCATGCCCCCGATGAGACCAAGCGCCAGCCTGACATCGGCGGTAAAGCCCCAGACCAGGGCGAACAGACCGAGCAGCCCCACGGGCACCGTCAGCCAGGGGGGAATGCCCGCCTCCAGCTCCCGGCGCAGCACCCGCAGCGGCGGCACCTTGAGCAGGCGCAGGAAGGGGATGAAGGCCAGCAGCAGGGTGATGAAGAAGGCGACCGCCAGACCCAGAGCAAAGGGGCGCCAGGAGGGCGGCGGCAGATCAGCTGGCAGCAGATCCCCCAGCAGTTGCAGCGTCAGCCACTGCATGGCGCTCCCCGCCACCAGGCCGATCATGGCACCTATCAGGGTCAGGGAGGCGAGGAGCGTCCCCATCAGCTGCCAGAGGGTACGCCGCGACGCCCCCAGCGTCTTGAGCAGCGCCACCATGTTGGTCTGGCGCTCGGCGAAGTGGCGCACCGCTATGCCCATGGCCAGGGCCCCCAGCAGCACGCCGGCCAGGGACGCCAGGCGGAAGAAGCGCTCGGCATTGGCCAGGGACTTGCCGACCTGGGAACCTTGATCGTCGGGCTTGATCAGCTTCTGCCCCGCCGTCAGCTTGGGCTTGAGCCAGCGCTCATAGCGGGCGACCCCCTCCCGGGGCCCCTTGATGAGATAGCGCCACTGCTGGCGGCTGCCCGGCAAGAGGGCGCCGGTCGCCTCGATATCGGCGCTGTGGATCAGCGCCCTTGGCGCCATCTGGAAGGGGCTGAAGCCCTGATCCGGCTCCTGACCCAGCTCCCCCGCCACCGTCAATCTGGTGTTGCCGACCTCCAGCTCGTCCCCGAGTTTGGCACCGAGCAACTGCATCACCCGGGCGGAGAGCCAGATCTCGCCGGGCGCAGGGGCACGCTGGGGCATCAGCTCCAGCTTGCCATAGAAGGGGAAATCGCTCGGCACGGCGCGAATGGACGCCAGCTGCAGGCCGTCGCCATGAAACAGCATGCTGTTGAAGCTGACCGTGGTCTGGACGAGGAGCCCCTCCAGCTTCGCCTGGGCGAGCCAGGCCTCGGGCGCCGGGGTGGCGGAGCGCAGCACCCGATCCGCCCCGATGAAGTCGCGGCCCGAGGCCTTGAGCCCCGCATCCAGCCGATCCGCCACCAGAGCCACGCTCAGCACGCAGGCCACGCTCAGGGCCAGCGCCAGCACGAACCAGCGCAGTTCCCCGCTGAATCCTTCCCGGCGCAGCAGCTTGAAACCCAGTCTCCATTGACTCATGACTTGCTCCCCATCGCCGGCGCCAGCACAAGCCAGAACCACAGCTCCCCGCTGAACCCTTCCCGCCGCAGCTGCTTGAAACCCAGTCTCCATTGACTCATGACTTGCTCCCCATCGCCGGCGCCAGCACCAGCCAGAACCACAGCTCCCCGTTGAATCCTTCCCGGCGCAGCAGCTTGGATTCCCGTTTCTTCCATTGACTCATGACAGCTCCCTGACACGGGGAGCCAAGGTGGCTTCGGATGCTGGCGCATCCGCCTCCAGCCGTCCCGCCGCCATCACCAGCTGCCGCTGGCAGCGCTGGGCCAGCTCATGATCGTGGGTCACCACCACTAGTGTGGTGTTGTGCTCGCGGTTGAGACGAAACAGCAGCTCGATCACCGTCTCCCCCGTCTTGCTGTCGAGGTTGCCGGTCGGCTCGTCCGCCAGCAGCAGGCTGGGGCGGGTCATAAAGGCCCGGGCGATGGCGACCCGCTGCTGTTCCCCCCCGGACAGGCGCGGCGGCAGGTGGTGCAGCCGCTCGGCCAGCCCGACCTGGGTGAGCAGCTCGCGGGCCCTGGGCTCACAGTCGGTCTCGCCGCGCAGCTCGGCCGGCAGCATGACGTTCTCCAGGGCGCTCAGGGTGGGCAGCAGCAGGAAGGACTGGAACACGAACCCCACCTGCTCGGCACGCAATCTGGCCCGCCCCTCCTCGTCCAGCCGGGTCAGGGACTGGCCCAGGATCTCTATCTCGCCGCTGCTCGGCAGGTCGAGTCCGGCCAGCAGGCCGAGCAGGGTGGACTTGCCGGATCCGGAGGCGCCGACCAGGGCCAGCGTCTCGCCGGTATTGACTTGCAGATCGATCCCTTCAAGGATGGTGAGACTTTCCTGGCCGAGGCGAACGGTTTTGCCGAGCCCCCTGACGGTGATAATGGGCGTTGAACTCATGATGCGTTTCCTGTTTGCCTTAACCTGTAATGACAATAGATCCTGGGAGTTGAATGCATGACCCGTGTCTTGTTCGTCTTGAGTTGCCTGTGTTGCTGGATCTCATCGGTCCAGGCGCAAACCCTGCTGGTACTGGGGGACAGCCTGAGTGCCGGCTACCAGATGCAGGCCGAACAGAGCTGGCCTGCCCTGCTCAATGAGAAGTGGCAGCAGCAGGGTGGCGAGCACAGGCTCATCAACGCCAGCATCAGTGGTGAAACCACCCAGGGGGGGCTGGCTCGCCTGCCCGCCCTGCTCGAGGAGCACAAGCCTGACTGGGTACTGATCGAGCTGGGTGGCAACGATGGCCTGCGCGGCTTCGCCCCCGCCATCACCCGGGCCAACCTCACCAAGATGGTGGAGCTGGCCAAGGCCAGCCAGGCGAAGACGGTGCTGACCCAGATCCAGCTGCCCCGCAACTATGGCGCCCGCTACCTGCAGCAGTTCGAGCAGATCTTCCCGGAGCTGGCGCAGGCCAATGACCTGCCGCTGATGCCCTTCTTTATCGATGATATTGTGCTGAGCCCTGAACTCATGATGAACGATGGGCTCCACCCCACGGCGGCGGCGCAGCCCCAGATCCGCGACCGGGTCGCCCGCTTTATCGAGCCCCTGCTGACCCAGTGACCCAGGGGGACGGCATTGGCCCCCTGCCCGCCAAAACAGAACACCCGCCAAGGCGGGTGTTCTGTTATCGGGCTGGCTTGAGGCGATAAGCCCTTGAGTCGGGTTCAAACCCCCAGGATCTGGCGCATCCGCTCCTGGGTGACCCCGACCAGCAGATCAGGCTGGAACTTGGAGATGAAGCGGTCACATCCCACCTTCTTGACCATGGCCTCGTTGAAGTTGCCGCTCAGTGAGGTATTGAGGGTGATGAAGAGATCGGCCATGCGCGGATCGCTGCGCACCTCGTGGGTCAGGCGGTAGCCATCCATCTCCGGCATCTCGGCGTCCGTTATCATCAGCATGATCTCGTCGGTCACCTTCTTGCCCGCATCGCACCACCCCTTGAGCAGCTTGAGCGCCTGCAGCCCATCCTGGCACTCGATCACCTCGAGGCCGAGCTGGGCGAGGGTCTCGCGCACCTGATTGCGTGCCGTGCTGGAGTCATCGACGATGAGCACCCGGCGCCCCTGCATCTGGGGCAGGATCTCCTTGTCCAGCACTTCTGCCGAGATGCGGATGTCATAGGTGATGATCTCCGCCAGCACCTTCTCCACGTCGATGATTTCGACAATCTGGTCGACCCCGCCCTCCGGGATGCGGGTGATGGCGGTGAGGTAGTTGGCGCGACCCGCCGAACGGGGGGGCGGCAGTATGTCCTTCCAGGTCATGTTGACGATGTGGGCCACCTGCCCCACCAGGAATCCCTGAATGGTGCGGTTGTATTCGGTGATGATGAGGTTGGATTCGTTGTCGACCGCCATGGGACGCATGCCGATGGCACCGCGCAGGTTGATGACGGGAATGGAGACGCCGCGGATGTTCGCCACCCCGCTGATGTTGTGATGGGAGCCCGGCATCTTGTTGAGATGGGGCAGCTTCACCACCTCCCGCACCTTGAAGACGTTGATCGCAAACAGCTGCTGGGATCCCAACCGGAACATCAGCAACTCCAGGCGATTCTCCCCTACCAGCTGGGTACGTTGATCCACTGAATCCAATATGCTCGCCATATAAAGCCCTTACGTCCGTTTTCCGAGTGCCGCCCCGCCAGAGGGGCGCCAGCATGCCAACCAGACCCGCATTCCCCCGGCAGGAGCAACGCAAGTCTCTATAGAAATAATGAAAAGGGTCGAGAAAAGATAGGATCTTGACCGCGGGGCGTGATCCTCACCCCACAGCCCCATGCCAGCAGCTCTCATCTCCATCGGCCCGACAAAGAGAGTTATCGACCAGCAGAGGAGAATGCTGAACCCGGGATTGGCCTGATGGCCGAGAAAGGGCACGTCTGGTGTTGCGCCCATAAAAAAACCGGCCGCGAGGCGGCCGGTCAAAAAATACAGTAGGCAGTCAGGGAACGACTTAGAAGTGGTACTGCATGGCCACGCCAACGACGTCGTCGGTGTTCTGGCCAAACTTGTTGTACCCGTCAGTGCCGTCGCTGTTCAGCAGGTTGGCCTTGTAATCAACGTAGACATCGAAGTTGTCGTTGATGTTGTACCAGGCACCGATGGACACGTACTCGGTCAGGGTGTCATCCAGGTTCTGGTCGGAATCTTTCACGTCCAGGCGGTTATACGCCAGGGACGGCTTCCATTGACCCCAAGTGTACTGAACCACGGCTTCGTAACCGTTGCTCTCGGAGGCATAACCGTCGTTGCCAGCCTGGTTCACATAGACGTGATTTTCGCCGTAGGCGTAGGTCGCGGCAGCGTACAGGTTGTTGGCGTTGTACTTGATACCGACTGCGGTCAGCTTGGCGTCTTCGCTGCCACCGAAGTTGGCGTTGGCAGCCTGATCGGCAGTCTTGCCAGCCTGGTTATAGGCCAGACCCAGGCTGATGCCCATGTCGAAGTTGTAGTTGGCAGACAGGGCGTAACCCTCTTCGGAGCCCCTGGTCCAGCTGGACGCGCTCTCGTTCTGCGCTTCGTTCTCACCGGTGAACTGGGCACCCAGCACCAGGCCGTCGAAGGTGTAGAGGTACTGAGCCAGGCCGTTGGTACGACCGGTACCGAACACTTCGGTACCCTTGCCCAGGCCATCTCCGCCCCACTCCGGCAGAACGTCGGTGTAATCGTTGACGGCCTTGGCAATCAGACCGTCCTGACGACCGTAGCTGAAGGCGCCGAAACGATCGTTCTTGATGCCAACGTAGGCATAACGCAGCTCGTTGTCGGAGCTGTTGGTCGGTACGTTGTACTCGACGAAGCCGTTGGCGACGGTCTCTTCGTTGATGCGGGTCTCACCACCGATGCGCAGACGCAGGTAGCTCTGATCGCCACTCTCGTCGTCGTTGTCGCTACCGTAGTACATGCCTTGAACACGGCCACCGATGTCAAGCTTGGTACCATCCTGGTTGTAAACGGTAGAAGCTTGTGCACCACCGGCCAGCAGCAGGCTGGAGATGGCCATCGTCAATGCTGTCTTTTTCATTGTTCGTTCCTCTGAGGTGTAAACCAGACCTGTGCTCGGTCGTTGTCATTTTGAATCGGGTTCATTTCCGATGACCTAGGGTAGATCTGCGAACCTTGATGGGAACTGAAGCTGGGGTCGATTAATTAGAAATACTCTATTTATCCCGTTTGTAGCGACACTAAGTGTCACAAACACAGGTTAATGTGGAATTTTAAACCACAAAAATGAAAATATCAGAACAACAGAAATGCCATACATCTACATGGCAGACGTTTGTATCGAGGAAGAGTCAATGAAAACCTGGCGAAGCGGGATCCAGTCGCTCCCAGGAACGCCTCAGACAGGTTGCCAGTCCCGCATGACGCGAAGCAGGTCTTTCCAGCTGACGATGCCGACCAGGGCGCCGTTTTCCAGTACCGGCAGGCAGGAGACATGCTGCTCCAGCATGATGGCCGCGGCTTCCGGCAAGGACGAGTCGGGAGAGATGGTGATGGGGTGGCGACTCATGATCTGATGGGCTCGCCGGTTGAGGGTCTCGGTGTCGCGGTTCATCTCGGCATCCGTGTCGAGATAGGGACTGAGGGCGCGCAGCAGATCCCGGTCCGAGATGACTCCCACCAGCACGTCATCTTCCAGCACCAGCAGGTGGCGAAAGTGGGCCTGCTCGAAGATCGCCTTGATGACACTCAGCCTGTCATCCATGGAAACGGTCGCAACCCGGGTCGTCATGATCTCTTTAATCAACATGGAAGCCTCCTGCCCCCTGACAGATGTCTCTGTTATGGCACGTTTTTCTTGCCGCAGCCAGCCATGTCCCCCTGCCTCAAGTGCAAATCCGAGTCATTTCACGTAAGATCCGCGCCAGTTTCTCCCCTTCATTGAGCCAAGCAGATCCATCCATGATAGTTGCCAGTCAAATCGAACTGATCCGCGGCGGCCGCACGCTGCTGGACAACGCGTCCGCCACCATACACCCCGGCCACAAGGTGGGCCTGGTGGGCAAGAACGGCTGTGGCAAGTCCACCTTCTTTGCGCTGGTGCGGGGCGAGCTGGCCATCGACAACGGCAGCTTCAGCCTGCCCGCCGGCTGGCAGATTGCCGGTGTGGCCCAGGAGACCCCGGCGCTGGACTGCTCCGCGCTGGAGTACGTGGTCGATGGCGACAAGGAGTTCCGCGCCCTCGAAGCCCAGCTGGCCCAGGCCGAGATGGATGACAATGGCCTCCTGGTGGCCGAGCTGCACGGCAGGCTCGACACCATAGGCGCCTACAGCATCCGTGCCCGCGCCGCCGAGCTGCTGCACGGGCTGGGCTTTGGTGGCGATCAGCTCGACTCGCCGGTAAGGAGCTTCTCCGGTGGCTGGCGCATGCGCCTGAACCTGGCCCAGGCCCTGCTGTGCCGCTCCGATCTGCTGCTGCTCGATGAACCGACCAACCACCTGGATCTCGACGCCGTCATCTGGCTGGAGAAGTGGCTCAAGGGCTATCAGGGCACGCTGGTGCTGATTTCGCACGACCGCGACTTCCTCGATTCGGTCATCAACCGCATCATCCACATCGAGAACGGCAAGCTCAACGAATATACCGGCGGCTACTCCGACTTCGAACTGCAGCGCGCCGAGCAGCTGGCCCAGCAGCAATCCATGTACGAGAAGCAGCAGCGGGAGATGTCCCACATGCAGGCCTATGTGGACCGCTTCCGCTACAAGGCCTCCAAGGCGCGCCAGGCCCAGAGCCGGTTGAAAGCCATGGAGCGGATGGAGAAGATCCTGCCCGCCCACGCCGACTCCGAGTTCAGCTTCGAGTTTCGCGAGCCCTCGGCCCTGCCGACCCCCCTCATCGCCATGGAGAACCTGTGCGCCGGTTACGGTGACAAGGTGATCCTGGAGAAGATAAAGATGAACCTGGTGCCGGGCTCGCGCATCGGCCTGCTGGGTCGCAACGGCGCCGGCAAGTCCACCTTCATCAAGATGCTGTCGGGCTCCAATGCGCCGCTCTCCGGCAAGCTGGAGGTAAGCGCCGGGGTCAGCATCGGCTACTTCGCCCAGCATCAGCTCGAAACCCTGCGCCTGGACGACACCCCCCTCGATCACCTGGCTCGCCTCGCCCCGGACAAGTCCGAGCAGGAGCTGCGCAACTACCTCGGCAGCTTCGGCTTCCACGGCGACAAGGCGCTGGACAAGGTGGCCCCCTTCTCCGGCGGCGAGAAGGCGCGGCTGGTGCTGGCCCTCATCACCTGGCAAAAGCCGAACCTGCTGCTGCTGGATGAACCGACCAACCACCTGGATCTGGAGATGCGCCACGCCCTCACCATGGCGCTGCAAGGCTTCGAGGGCGCCATGGTGGTGGTCTCTCACGACCGTCACCTGCTGCGCACCACCACGGATGACTTCTACCTGGTCCACGGTGGCCGGGTCGAGCCGTTCGACGGCGATCTGGACGACTACCACAAGTGGCTCGGCGAGCAGGAGAAAGAGGCCAACGCCAAGCCGGTGGACGGCCCCGTCTCCGCCAACTCGGCGGTGGCACGCAAGGATCAGAAGCGGCTCGAGGCCCAGTTCCGCCAGCAGACCCGGCCCCTGCGCCAGAAGCTGGAGAAACTCGAGGCCAGCATGGAGAAGCTGCAGGGCAAGCTTGGCGACATCGAGAGCCAGCTGGCCGATCCCGCCATCTACGAAGAGAGCGCCAAGGGCAAGCTCTCCGAGCTGCTCAAGTCCCAGGGCCCCCTCAAGGAGCAGCTGGAAGAGGTGGAGCTGGAGTGGATGAGCCTCTCTGAGGAGCTGGAAACCATGGAGCAGGCCTTCTTTGCGTGACGAACAGCTGATGGCAAGCGAGCGGGTCGCCGTGCACGAGCTGCCGACGCCGCTCGGCTTCTGGCACTGGAGCGGCAAGGTCTATGGCCAGCGCAGCCAGGACTGGCTCGAGGTGCAGAGCCAGGGGGGCAACGTCAACCTGGCGCTCCTGCTGCATCATCTGGACTTGCTCGGCATCCCGGTCGACCTCACCGATCTGCAACCGGCCCTGGTCCAGACCGAGGCCGTGCTGCTCCCCTGGCGCACCCTGCGCCAGCAAGCCAAGGCACGGCTGGCCGAGGAGGAGTACCAGGCCATGCTGGCCCACGAGCTGGAGCTGGAGCGGCTGCAACAAGGGGTCCTGCTGCAGACCCTGCGCGGCCTCTCCCTGTTTCGTGGCAAGAGCCACAACCTGTTGAACTATCTATCGTTACTGGGTGCCCAGCAGGGCCCCCTCAGAGACCTAATATGCTGAGCTATCGCCACGCCTTTCACGCCGGCAACCATGCCGACGTGCTGAAACACGCCGTCCAGGCCCTGATCATCGAGTCCCTCAAGAAGAAGGAGAAGCCCTTCATCGTGCTGGACACCCATGCCGGCGGCGGTCTCTACGACCTGCGCGGTGACTGGTCCCAGAAGAAGGCGGAATACGCCGACGGCATCGGCCGCCTGTGGGACGAGCGGGCCCAATGGTCCGCCATGGCCCCCTATCTTGGCGTCATCGAAGAGATGAATAGCGATGGTCAGCTGCACTACTACCCGGGTTCGCCGGAGCTGTCGCGCCGTCTCGCCCGCGATCAGGACAAGCTGGCGCTGATGGAGCTGCACAACAACGAGGTGGAGGATCTTCGCGCCAACATGGGGTACGACCCCCGCGTCGCCGTCCACCATCGCGACGGTTTCGAGGGGCTGGTGGCCCTGCTGCCGCCCACCCCGCGCCGTGGCCTGGTGCTCATCGACCCTCCCTATGAGCTGAAAGAAGATTACTTCGCCGTGGTCGACACCCTTAAAAAAGCGCAAAAGCGCTGGGCCACCGGCATCTACGCCCTCTGGTATCCCATCCTCGGCCAGGAGGCGGACAAGTCCCGCGACATGCTCAAGGCGATCAAGCGGGAAAACTTCGGCAACGTCCTGGTGGCTGAGCTCGAAGTGGCCGGCCAGACTGCCGATTGGGGCATGAACGGCTCCGGCATGCTGATCGTCAGCCCCCCCTGGATGCTGGACGAGCAGATCGAAGCCTTCCTCAAACCCCTGTGCGCCAGGCTGGCCCAGGGCGCCGGTGCCCAGTACAGGGTGGAGTGGCTCAACAAGGCAGCCGACTGAACCCCTTACCGACCGCAAACATGACAAAGCCCCGAAAGGGGCTTTTCTCTCTCTGCCGTTGCCGGGATGACGCCGCTTGCCTCAGGCCCTGACGGGCATATCTCGCCAGAGCGCCAGAATGAGCAGCGCCAGCAGGGCGAAGGGCGGTACCAGGCAGAGCAGCACGCACAGGACGGTGACAAGCACGGGGTGACGGCTCTTGCGCCGGGCCAGTCGCCAGGCCACGACGCCGACAAGGATCATCAGCAGCAGAATAAACAGCCCAAACAGGGTGGAGTTGATGGTCATGAAAGCTCCTTTTTCATGGCAAAAGGCACACTCTAGCGCAGCCATGGCCCCAGGCAAGTCCCCAATCTGGTGGCTTCGACCTCGGTCGATAGGCTTTTTCTATTTAGCTGATAGATGAGAATGGTTTTCATTTAATGTGATTCTGGGTGATACTGCCTTCATCGCCAGAGGAGACACCATCATGAAAAAGACCATCAGCTTCGCCATTCTGCACTTCAGTGTCGCCTTCACCGTGGCTTATCTGCTGACCGGCGAACTGCTCACCGCCAGCCTGATCGCCCTGATCGAGCCCGCCGTCAACACCGTCGCCTTCTACTTCCACGACCTTGGCTGGCACAAGCTCAAGCCCGATCACAGCCTGCAGGCCAAGACCAGCAGCTTCGCCCTGGTGCACTTCTCGGTGGCCTTCGCCGTCGCCTACCTGCTGAGCGGCGAGCTGCTCACCGGCGGCGTGATGGCACTGATCGAACCTGCCATCAACACAGTCGTCTTCTTCTTCCACGAGCGGCTGTGGCGCGCCCGCCAGCAACTGGCGCTGGCGTAAGGAAGGGCGGACAGCCCTTCCCCTTCACGAGCTGCCATAACAGCCGCCAACCCCTGGTGCTGGCCTAAAAGGCAACCGGCCCCATGAGCCCAATGAGGGGGCATAGCCCCCTCTTGCAGACCCGGATCGCCGACGCATCCCTTGCCATACCGACTCATTCTTTGAGCCCGCCCGAAAATCCATCACCCTGCCCTTCCCCTCAGCGCTCCCCCCGCTAACATACCCGAATGGCAATATATGCCTCGTTGGAGTCACCCATGAGCCACGCCAGCCCTCAAGCGCAGCTAAATAGCAGCACACTGGAAGCTGACATTCAGGGGCGGTAGCTTGCCCAAAAACGGTAGCCAGCAAACAGAGCTGTTTCTTGTCCAAAAATTTCTGAGTGGAGGCTGTGCATGGAAACGCAAACGCTGCATCGGGGTCGGCTGATCGACCACATTCAGCTGGTGGTGCAGGATCTTGCTGCCAGCGAGCGCTTTTACACAGCCACTCTAGCCGCACTCGATATTCCCATGGGGGGCGCGGGTGAGGGTTACTTCTGGGCAGACGAGCTGTTTGTCACCGCCATCGACAGCCCGGCGGCGCTGGGGGCATTGACCGGCCGCCACCATCTCGCCTTCCAAGCGCAAGACAGGGCCATGGTGGATCGCTTCTACCAGGCGGCGCTCGCCCACGGCGGCCAGGATAACGGCGCCCCCGGCGAGCGCAATTATCACCCCGGCTACTACGCCGCCTTTGTGCTCGATCCGGACGGCAATAATATCGAAGCGGTTTATCACGGTGAGGCAAAGCGCAGTGCAGAGTCGGTGGTCATTACTTACTAATTAATGATTCTCCATCATTAGCAATGGGATCGTAAATAATGGATTAAAAAATAACTCAACCAAAGGATTAATTAAAAGATGATTAAGACATTTGAAATTGATGATAACCAAGCGGAAAACATCATAAATATCGAGGAAGGCTATCTTACTGATGTAAAGGCTAAAGAAATAAAACCAGCAAAACTATCTGAAACTGTATCTGCTTTTGCAAACTCAGGTGGTGGGGATATATATCTTGGTATCGAAGAGGACTCTATAGCAGGATTAAGACGATGGAATGGCTATGCTGATCAAGAGGCTGCAAATGATGTTGTTCATGTCCTTTTCAATGCTCATCCTTTTGGAAACCACCTTACATTTGAATATTTAAGCTGTGAGGATAAAATAGGGTATGTTCTACACATTATCGTAAAGAAGGTTAAACACATTGTTAAGTCTACAAAAGGGGAGATTTTTGTAAGACAAAATGCAGGGAAAATTAAGATAGAAAAAGATGAGGATATCGCTAAGTTAAAGTTTGACAAAGGTATATTTACCTTCGAAGATGAATGGATAGAACTTAATATAAGAAAATTAAAAGAAAGTAAATCCATCACTAATTTCATGATAAATATAATCCCGCATTCAGAACCCATAAAGTATTTAGAAAATCAGGAGCTTGTGCGCGATGGGCAAGCTAAGGTTGTAGGAGTACTTCTTTTTTGTGATGAACCAGCCATACACTTAGCCAAAAGATGCAGTATTAAAATAATGCGATATAAAACTCGCGAAGAAGATATTGGCAGGGAGTTTCTAGATGGAGTCCCATTAACAGTTGAAGGTGATGCCTATAGCTTAATTTACCAAGCGGTAGATAAGACAAAGAAAATAATTGAAAATATTAAACGGTTAGGCGATAAGAGTCTTGTTTCGATTACATACCCACATGAAACAATACATGAAATAATAACCAATGCTGTATTGCATAGGGATTACAGCATTGCGGCTGATGTTCAGATTCGTATTTTTGATAATAGAGTCGAAATTGAAAGTCCAGGGAAATTACCGGGGCATGTTACAACAAAAAATATATTGGATACTCAAAGCGCAAGAAATCCAACTCTAGTTAGATTAATAAACAAATTTCCAGAGCCGCCGAATAAAGATGTAGGAGAGGGATTGAATACTGCTTTCAGAGCAATGAATCTATTAAGATTGAAAGCTCCTGAAATAGTTGAGACTGAAGATTCAGTTCTAGTATTTATATATCACCAATCTCTTGCTTCACCAGAGGAGTTAGTCATTGACTATCTGCGAGAACATGAGGAGATAACTAATAGAATCGGTCGAGAAATCACAGGAATAAAAAGTGAAAATAAAATGAAATCTGTATTTCTCCGCTTGAAAGACAGAGATATTATTGAGCAAATACCAGAAAGAAAAGGCTCCGCTGCGGCGTGGAGAAAAACTAGCGAAGTGCTTTGGGATGAGATCAAGGTTATTGATGGAAAAATAGTCAACATAGAAAAAGTAATCCTATCAATAGTTCCTAAAAACATAAGCACTTTGTCATTAGTTGGCACTGAGTATATTCCTTTGATTTTCATGGCGATAATAATACAGGCTGTAAAGGGAGTCCCTACATCAACAGGTGCAGATATGACCTTAGTAATAAACAAGTACCTGGCGCCATCTAATAAGCCAAAGTTTTCAAACAATGTATCTAGAGCGTTAAGAGATACCAGAGTGCTAAATCAACCATGGCTTTGCAGTAAAGTTGTAAATATTAAAACCAATAAAAGGATGTTTTCTTTAAGCGATAACTGGGAGCAAGATTGGAAAAATACGTTCAATCAAGAAATGTCTCCTAGCTTAGGGGTTTTTATTAATAAGGTAAGGTCTAGCTGTCAATTAGAGATCGACATTTAATATGCATGCAAAAATATAGTTATTACCAGATACCAGCCTAAAACTGGTGTCTGGCTTATGCTATTCCCCCCGCAGGATTGAATAGTGAAGCGTATTCTAACCGTCGCGAATAACAACATCACACAGGTGGCCGGATAATAATCAAGCCCCTCCCAACGATCATTCTGCCGCGATCGTCTGATTACCCTTCGCTAATCAGACCTACAAAAAGAGATATTCGCCACAATCCTTCAGACTCGGAGGATCCCCTTGCAACCCATATCGGCCGACTTGTGGGAATGTCTGGCTCGCCGGGAGCACCATAAGCTGGATTTATGAGTTTTCCGTAGATCACCGCACTTTCCCTTAGAGTGGCTATCACCAGCCCATCTACCCCCGTGATGGCCCCATTACGGGTCAACCAGGCCATATCCCGCCCCTGCGCCGATTGCTCGTCCCTGCCCCGTAGGGATGCATTCCCCCCTGCCACTGGCCTATAGTGAGCCCCTATTCGAACAACCTTTGCGAGCAGCAAGATGTATATCGGCGAATTTGCCCGGCTGGCGGGCACCACACCCAAGGCTGTCCGTCTCTACGAGCAGCTCGGGTTGCTGCCCGAGCCCAGGCGGCTCGGCAAGTATCGCGTCTACCGGGCCGAGGATCTGGAGTGGGTCGGCTTTATCCGCGAGGCCCAGCGACTCGGCTGCAAGCTGGGGGAGCTGGTTCCCTTGCTGGCAGGCCTCACCAGCCTCGCCGAGTTTCCCTGGCAGAAGGTGGAGCAGCTTATCGCGGGCAAACTGGCGCAGATCGAGGCCGACGTGGCCAGGCTGCAACGCCAGCACCAGGCCTTGAGCCAGTGCGCCGCCCTGCTGGCGCAGCACCCCTGCCGCTATGGCGCCCCCGGCCAGAACGAGCCGCTCCCACAGGTTGAGCAAGGGCTTGCAGGACGGACGCACAAGGTGGCTTGACTCTGTCCCATGGGACAAGGGGTGTAATGGGGGCTCACTTCATCAGGAGCCACACCATGACACCCAAGCTGCTTATCATCAACGGCAACCCCAAACCCGACAGCCTCTGCCATGCCCTGGCCAGGGAGTATGCCCGTAGCGCCGAGGAGGGCGGCGCAGAGGTCACCCTGCACCACGTGGGGGAGCTCGCCTTCGAGCCGGATCTGCACCATGGCTATGACGAGGTGCAGCCCCTCGAGCCCGATCTGCAGGCATTGCAGCAGAGCCTGAAGCAGGCCCACCATCTGGTGATCGTCGCCCCCCTCTGGTGGGGCCACCTGCCGGCCCGGCTCAAGGGGTTGCTGGACAGGGTGCTGCTCTCGGGGTTTGCCTTTCGCTATCAGGAAGGCAAGGCGCTTCCCGAGCGCCTGCTCGCCGGCAAGACGGCGCGCCTGCTGCTCACCATGGACAGCCCTGTCTGGTACTACCGCTGGTGGCTGGGCTCCCCCGTCGAGCGCACCCTCGCCAAGCCGGTGCTCGGGCTGTGCGGCATCCGGCTGACCCATCGCCAGCATCTGGGGCCTGTCCATACCGCCAGCGAGCGGGAGCGACAGCGCTGGCTGGGCCGCACCGCCGCCGCGGCCCGCAGTGATGCACAGCGGCTGGCGCGGCGGCGATCCTGATGACCATTGTTGTCGGCAGCGCTGCCCAAAGAGGTGGGCAAGGGAGCCTGGGGTGAAAAAGTCCTCGGCGGCCCGGCGCCCTTGTGCTGTAGTAAGTGGGAATCCCCTCTTGCTGGAGCCTTTTCGATGACCAAGATGTTGCTGGGCACCCTCGCCTTGATGCCGCTGCTGGCCAGTGCCGCCACCCCTTCCTTTGATTGTGCCAAGGCCCACAGTGCGGCCGAGCAGCTTGTCTGCCAGGACGCCGGGCTGGCGGTGCTGGATAACGAACTCGCCGCCCTCTACCCCAAGGCGCTGAGCCAGCTGTCGGCCGAGCAGCAGAAGACGGAGAAGGCGATTCAGCGCGGCTGGATCAAGGGGCGCAACGAGTGCTGGAAAGAGAGCGACTCGCGCCAATGCGTGGAGGAGAGCTACCAGCTGCGCATCACAGAGCTGCAGATAAAGGGGGGCCAGCTGAGGGTGCCAAGCCCGGTCGACTACCAGTGCGACGGCGGGATCCGGCTCTCGACCTACTTCTACAACGAGGCCAAGCGGCCCGCCGCCGTGATCAACCTGAGCGAGGGAGCGCAGCAGTCGCAGGTGCTCGCCTTCGAAGCCCCCAGCGCCAGCGGCGCCCGTTACGAGGGGCAGAATCTCACGCTGCTGACCAAGAGGAACGAAGCCAGGCTGGAACGCTATGACCAAGCCGCCCTGCAGTGCCGCGTCAGCGGCCAATAAGCCGCCCCGCCCATGAAAAAGCCCCGCAGTTGCGGGGCTTTTTTTATTCAGCGTGCGTGATTTATCTCACCATGACCGGCTCAGCCGAGACAGGGGGAGCCTGGAACTCGCGCTCGGCCTCGTCGAAGCGATCCAGCATCGCCTTGGAGGGGGCCTTGTCCAGCAGGCTGAACACCACTATGGCCAGGGTGGCGAAGACGAAGCCCGGGATGATCTCATACAGACCCAGCCAGCCGAACTGTTTCCAGACGATGACGGTCAGGGCACCGGCCAGCATGCCGGCCAGGGCGCCGTTGCGGGTCATGCGGGACCAGAGCACCGAGAGCAGCACCACGGGACCGAAGGCGGCACCGAAGCCGGCCCAGGCGTAGCTCACCAGCCCCAGCACCCGGTTCTCCGGGTTCACGGCCACGGCGATGGCGATGAGAGAGATCACCAGCACCATGGCGCGGCCGACCCACACCAGCTCTTTCTGGGAGGCATTCTTGCGCAGGAAGGGCTTGTAGAGATCCTCGGTGATGGCGCTGGAGCAGACCAGCAACTGACAGCTCAGGGTGCTCATCACCGCCGCCAGGATGGCGGAGAGCAGCACGCCGGCAATCCAGGGGTTGAACAGTATCTTGGAGAGCTCGATGAAAACGCGCTCCGGGTTGCCGGTGACGCCGGCGGCCTGCTCGGTGAAGGTGGAGAAGTAGGAGAGGCCGAAGAAGCCGATGGCCACGGCGCCGCCGAGGCAGAACACCATCCAGGTCATGCTGATGCGACGGGCGCTGGCCATGGAGTGGTGGGAGTCCGCCGCCATGAAGCGCGCCAGTATGTGCGGCTGGCCGAAGTACCCCAGGCCCCAGGCCATCAGGGAGATGATGGCGATGAAGTCCAGGTTCTTGAACATGTCGAGGTTGCTGGCGTTCTGCGCCGCCACCTGCACCATGGCGGTGTCGATACCGCCGACCGCGATGATGACGAACACCGGGGTCAGGATCAGGGCGAAGATCATCAGGGTGGCCTGCACCGTATCTGTCCAGCTCACCGCGAGGAAGCCGCCGAAGAAGGTGTAGGTGATGGTGGCCGCGGCACCGACCCAGAGGGCGGTGTCATAGCTCATGCCGAAGGTGCTCTCGAACAGGCGGGCACCGGCCACCACGCCGGAGGCGCAGTAGATGGTGAAGAACAGCAGGATCACCAGGGCGGAGAGGATGCGCAGCACCCGGCTCTTGTCCTCGAAACGGTAGGTGAAGTAGTCCGGCAGGGTCAGGGCGTTGCGGTTCTTCTCGGTGTGAACCCGCAGCCGACCGGCCACCCAGCGCCAGTTGAAGTAGGCACCTATGGTGAGGCCGATGGCGATCCAGCTCTCGGAGATGCCGCCGATGAAGACGGCGCCAGGCAGGCCCATCAGGAGCCAGCCGCTCATGTCGGAGGCCCCGGCGGAGAGGGCGGTCACCCAGCTCCCCATGCGGCGGCCGCCGAGAATGTAGTCGTCAAAGTTACGGGTGGCGCGATAGGCGATAAAACCGATCAGGACCATACCCAGGATGTACACCAGAAAGGTGATGAGCATTGGGGTGCTAGCTGTCATTCAAAACTCCGTTATGTGACTCTTGTACCCGTTCTCGCGACGGGCTCTTCCTTAAAAAACCGGCCTAGATTAATCAGCAGATCGCCTGATCACAACCACTTTTAACAAATAAAAAACACAGAGAAAACGTTTCACACCTAATCAAGTAACCAATCAAGAGCGGTTAGGCCGGATTTTATCCCGATGGTGCAAGGACTTACCCGGGCAGCCCCTTCCTTTACCCATCATAAAAAAGCCCCGACCTTGGCCGGGGCTCGACATCGAGGACAACCGGATCAGCGGTTGATGGCGATGGGCATGCCGCTGCGCTGCTCCAGGGCCTGCTTGACCAGCTGGGAGTCGCTGTCCGCGTGGGCGATGAAACGGGTCACCGCAGTGGACATGGGCAAGGGTGCCGGCAGGCTGGAGTTGAACTCCTCCTGGCTGCGGGAGAGGGGCTGGTGCACTTCCAGATAGCGACGACCATCCGGCTCGACCGAGGCCTTGATCGGCTGGTTCACGAACTGGACGCGGGTGCCGACCGGTACCTGCTTGAACAGATACTCGATGTCGTCGTTGCGCAGCCGCACGCAGCCGTGGCTCACCCGCAGGCCGATGCCGAACTGGGCATTGGTGCCGTGGATGGCGTACATCTTGCCGATGTAGAGCGCAAACAGCCCCATGGGGTTGTCCGGGCCGGCCGGCCAGACCGCAGGCAGGGTCTCGCCACGGGCGGCGTACTCGGCGTGCATCTTGGCGGTCGGGGTCCAGGTCGGGCCCGCCTTCTTGCGCTGCACGCTGGTCACCCAGTCTTCCGGGGTGTCGGTGCCGAGCTGGCCGATGCCGATGGGCAGCACTTCCACCACCTTCTTGCCTTTGGGGTAGTAGTAGAGACGCATCTCGGCGACGTTCAGCACTATGCCCTCGCGGGGGGCATCCGGCAGGATCAGCTGGTGCGGCACCACCAGCTTCTCGCCCGCCTGCAGCAGCAGGGGGTCCGCCTTGGGGTTGGCTTCCAGCATGTTGGTCAATCCCAGCTGGAACTTGGCCGCGGCCGCTTCCAGGGGCTGGCCCGCCTCTTCGGCCGGCACCACGTATTCCAGGTTCTCGCCCACCAGGCGGCTGTTGGCCGCAGGCAGGGCATATTCGACGGCAAGCACGGGCGTGGCGGTCAGGAGCAGGCTGCAGCACAGTGCAGCCGCCGTGTTGTGGAGGAGCTTCATAACTTTCCTGTGATATTGGGGTGATTCAGGACTCTGGCCAGGCCAGGAGCGGCTTGCGCGCCCGGGGCGAAGAGAAGGCCGCCATTTTTCTCCTCTGCACCGCAAATTTCAACCGACACGTGGTGACGGGTCGATGATTAATATGGCGTTTTCCCCTGGCCTCATCCTGCAACAAGAATCAAATCACCCGTTCTTCCAGGCGTGCATGTCATAACCGGTTGGAGATTGATGCAACCGCAGATGAAATTGCCCGATAATGGCGAATATATGGTCGAATATATCGGCCTGGATCCCTTCGTAATCGGCCCAGGCGGTGGTCGCGGTGAAGCAGTAGATCTCCAGGGGCAGGCCATCGGAAGTCGGTGCCAGCTGGCGCACCATCAGGGTCATGTCCTTGCGAATGCCGGAGTGGGCACGCAGGTAGGCATCCAGATAGGCGCGCAGGGTGCCGAGGTTGGTGAGGTGACGGCCATTGATGGGACAGCTGATGGCGTCGCTCAGCTGCTGGTTGTAGCTGCTCAGCTCCTGCTCCTTGCGGCTGAGATAGGGGGCCAGCAACCTGGCCTGCTTGAGCTGCAACTGCTCCTCGGCGGTCAGGAAGCGCACGCTGGTCATGTCGATGTTGACGCTGCGCTTGATGCGCCTGCCACCGGATTCCGTCATCCCCTGCCAGTTCTTGAAGGAGTCGGAGATGAGGGCATAGGTGGGAATGGTGGTGATGGTCTTGTCCCAGTTCGACACCTTGACCGTGGTGAGACCGATGTCGGTCACCTCGCCATCGGCGCCGTACTTGTCCATCTGCAGCCAGTCACCGACGCTCAGCATGCGGTTGGCGGAGAGCTGGATCCCGGCCACCAGACCGAGGATGGGGTCCTTGAACACCAGCATCAGCACCGCTGTCATGGCCCCCAGGCCGCTGAACAGGAAGAGCGGCGACTTGCCGAGCAGCAGGGCTATCATCAGGATGCCGACCAGGATGCTGGCCACCAGTTTCACCCCCTGGAAGATGCCGCGCAGGGGCAGATCCCGTCCGAGCCGGGTATGGCGGCTCACCGACAGCAGGCAGTCGAGCAGGGCAAACAGGGCGAGCAGCAGGAACAGCAGGATCCAGAGCTGGGCCAGCATCTCGATAAGCTGCAGGCTGTCGGACTCCCTGGGCAGCCAGATCTCCGCCTGACCGAGCAGCACGGCCCCCTGCAGCACCAGAGCGAGCCGGTAGAAGAGCCGCTGCTGCAACTGGGGCGGCAGCCACACCTGCTTGGTCTTGCCAAGCAGCCCCACCAGGCGCACCAGCAGGATGCGGTGCAGCACCAGGTGCAGTGCCAACCCGGTCAGCACGATGAAGCCCAGGGCGATCACCAGCGCCATCATGGCGGTGACCTCTACCCCGAGACCGGACAACCAGTTGAAAAATATCTCCTTCATCTCTACCTCTGCGACGTGAAACTGCGGTCAGGGTACGTATCTGGCCCCCCATGTCAAATGACAGCTTGCTCAACGAGCCCCGAAACGACAACGCCCGGCAGAGGCCGGGCGTTGATTCGCAGGGAGGTGGCCTTAACCGACCAGGCTCAGGGCATCGCGGGCGATGACCAGCTCCTCGTTGGTGGGCATCACCAGGGCCAGGCGGCTGCCTTCGGCGGTGATGGGGCCTTCACCCCCCAGCACGGCGGCGTTGTTGGCCTCCTTGTCGATCTTGAAGCCGAACAGGGCCAGCCGCGCCAGCACCATCTCGCGCACCATGGCGGCGTTTTCACCGATGCCACCGGTGAACACCAGGGCGTCCAGACGACCGTCCATGGCGGCGGCATAGGCCCCGACATACTTGGCCACCCGGTAGGTGAAGACATCCAGCGCCCGCTTGGCGCCGGCGTCGGTGGCGTAGTTGCTGGTGACGTAGCGGCAGTCGCTGCTCGCTTCGGTCATGCCCAGCAGACCGGACTCGCGGGTCAGCACCTGGTTGATCTCGTCCACGCTGTAGCCGAGCTGGTCGTGCATGAAGAAGACCACCGCGGGATCGATGTCGCCAGAGCGGGTGCCCATCGCCAGCCCTTCCAGCGGGGTCAGGCCCATGGAGGTATCGACGGACTCGCCGTTTCGGATGGCGCAGACGGAGGCACCGTTGCCCAGATGGCAGTTGATGATGTTGAGCTCGGACAGCGGCTTGCCCAGCGCCTTGGCGGTCTCTTCGGCGATGAAGCGGTGGGAGGTGCCATGGGCGCCGTAACGACGGATGCCGTTCTCCTGATAGAGCTTGTAGGGCAGCGCGTAGAGGTAGGCTTCCTGCGGCAAGGTCTGGTGGAAGGCGGTGTCGAACACGGCCACGTTCTTCTCGGCCAGGGCCGGGAAGACCTTGAGGGCGGCGCGGATGCCGATGAGGTGCGCCGGGTTGTGCAGGGGGGCGAACGGAATGGCGGCCTCGATGCCGGCGATGACGCCATCATCGATGCGCACGGAGCGGGAGAACTGCTCGCCACCGTGCACGATGCGATGGCCGATGGCGACCAGTTGCTCGGCGAGTGTCGGATCCTGGGGCAGGATGTGACCCACTATGTGGTCAAGGGCGGCCTGGTGCGCGGCACCGGCGCCCAGCATGGCTTCGCCCTTGACTCCGTGGAGTTTCCATTTGATACGTGCGTCATCCAGATTGAAGCATTCGGCCAGGCCGGACAGCATGTCCTCACCTGTTTCGGCGTCCATTACGGCAAATTTCAGGGAAGAGCTACCGCAGTTAAGGATCAATACCAACTTGCTCATGTTCTACATCTTCCTGTGCTTCGGCTTTATGCCGACAGTGTCGTGTCATCCAACATGGATGGGATTCCCCTGCCGGGGGCGTTATGGTCGCAGGAAAGTGCGCCCAATTTTTCAAACTGTCTGGCGCCGACCCAGGGCCTGGCGCGCTTATCCTTTCAAACTATCTGGTGCAGACCCGGGGGCTGGCGCGCTCATCCTTTCAAACTCTCTGGCACCGACCTTTCGGCAGGCACACTCGTCAAATCATCGATTCGGGACGGACCGAGCGGCGGCCCTGTCGTGGCGGGTGCCCGGGCACCCGGCGCTGCGGCTCAGACCGAGGTCAGCAGCGACTGGTGGACCTTGACAACCAGCTTCTTCACCAAGCCCGTGGTGGTCAGAGTACAGAGAGGGCGATGCAGTTCTCCCGGCCAGAAGATGGCAAAGTCGCCGGGCTGCAACGCCAGATAACTGGTCTGGTCGTCATCGACGAACCAGAGATCGGGGTGGGGATGATCGGCGCCGTCGCTCACATAGGCATGGGGCCCGACGCCGATCCACTCCTCCCCCCGCAGCAGCAGCTGGATGTCCAGATACTGCTCATGAAACTCGCCGCGGCGATCCGCGACCGGCTCGGTCAGCGCCTCGCTCACCAGGCAGAACAGCTTGAGGCCGTCTATGTCCTGCTTGCCAAGCGGCGCCTCACGCCAGTGGGCAAGGCTCTTCACCACCTCGGCCATGATGCGGGCCAGGGGCGCGGGCAAGGGGGTGCGTTGCAAGGTATCCAGACTGCCGGTGATCATGGGGTTCGCATCCTTAGGTATATCTGCCGTCTATCTTTGTCCATCAATGAAAAAGGACCCCTAAAGGTCCTTATTCAGCGTCGTCTGCCATCCGTGCAGACTCGAAGAGCGCCTGGTTCGTCTTGTTGGCGCCGGGTCACTGTTGCACAGTCGCCCGCCCCTTGCCAAGAGATACCCGCTCATTCACCCGATGATCGTACCAGTTGAAACAATATTATTCACTACTCCATTGCCACCGACTTTGACCAGACGCAAAAACGGGAGCATCTGCTCCCGTTTTTTTCACCGAATCGGCGTCATTCAAACCTTGCTGGCGTTCTCCACCGGCTTGGCGTACATGGCACGCCAGATGGCCTTGTGCTCTTCCGGCACCTCCGACTGGCGGGTCAGGAAGGCGGTCTGCTCTATGGTGCTGGCCTTGCCGGGCACATCTGCGGCCAGGTAGTTGCCCGGGAAGAGGCGGTAGCTGCTCCAGATCGCCTTGTCGATGAGCGCGGCCAGTTCGTCCGGATCGCTGAAGCCCTCGGTGATGGGGGCGCCGAAGGAGACATGTACCCGCCCCTTCTGGCCGACGATGCCGGCGACTATGCTCTCGATGTCCTCGAACTCGCCCTTCTCGTAGCTGCCGTTGACCGACTTCTCGTAGAGCTCCCGCGCCTTGGCCTTGTCGGTGGGGTCCAGCTCGTAGCTGATGCTCACCGGCACTATGTTGAGGCTGCGCATGTAGTCGACGAAGTCGATCTTCTGCTTCTTGCCGTCCACGTAGAACATCTTGAGGATGGCCGGATCCGTCTTGTCGTCCCCGTTCTTGGCGCGCCCTTCCTTCTGGGCGATCCAGATGGAGTGCCCCTCGTGCACCGATTGCCCTATGTAGGCAGACAGCTCGCCGAGGGCCTTCATCATCTCCCGGGGCCCCTTGGCGGAGCGCTTGACGATGAAGCTCTTGTTGAGCTTCATCAGCTCGGTGGCGCAGGGTTTGCGCAGCAGGTTGTCGCCGATGGCGATGCGCACGGTGTCGAAGCCATGGGTGTGCAGCCCCCAGTTGACGAACGCCGGATCCATGGCGATGTCCCTGTGGTTGGAGACGAACAGATAGCCCTGCTCCTTCTTCAGATGCTCGAGGCCGGAGAAGCTCACCCCCTGGGTGGAGGTGGCTATCATGCGGCTCATGTAACGGGTCACCCCCATCTGCACCTGATGAACGGTGCTGACCTTGGCCCACTTGTGGCGCAGGAACTGGCGGATCAGCGGGCGAATGGCCCAGCCCAGCCAGCTCATCAGGGAACCGAAACGGTATTTGGCGATGGCGCCGATAAACTCGTCATCCTGGATCAGCCGCTCGATGGCAGCCGGCACTTCGTCATCGCGATAGGGGCGAATGTCCGCGAATCTATCTACTTCTGTCACAATGTCAGCCTTGCATGTATGGAGTCGCGACCAGCTGCTGCTGGCCGGGAAAATTCAGGGCGCAATTTTACACGCTTTTGGGGTCAGGGGTATGAGAGGCATACAGATAGTGCGATCTTGCCGTGAAAAAGCCGAGAGAACCTGGGTAACCAGGATCCGGGACGGCCTGCGCCAACGGCTTGACGAGGGGCTGACCCCGCCCGGAGAAAGCCACCGACTCCTCAACCTGCCGGATTGAGCAGCGCGGTGAGGACGTGGTCCTCCCAGCGGCCGTTGATCATCAGATAGTCCCGGGCATAGCCTTCCCGCTCGAACCCGAGACGCGTCAGCAGGGCGCCGCTGCGCCGGTTCACCGGCATGTAGCTCGCCATGATGCGGTGCAGGTCGCGCTCCCGGAACAGGTAGTCGATGCCGGCGGTCACCACCTCCTGCATCAGCCCCTGCCCCTCATGGGCCTGGTCGATGGCATAGCCCAGATGGCATGCCTTGAACATGCCCATCATGATGTGGGTGAAGTTGCAGGTGGCGAGCACCCGCTCCCCTTTGGGATCGAGCGCCACCAGTTGCACGGCGCTGCCGTCGAAAAACTGGCCGTAACCGTCGCGCAGCCGCCCCTGCCAGTGACCCAGGGTGTAGAAGCTCTCGTCCCGTCTCGGCTCCCAGGGCTGCAGATGGGTGCGGTTGCGCAGGTAGAAATCCAGCATCAGCTCGGCCCGCTCCGGGGGAAGGACGGTCAGCCGGGTGCGGGCCGTGGTGATATGGGGCAGGGTCAGCACTCTGCCTCCCCATGCTGGCCAGGCATGGCGCCAGCGACCTGGCTGGGCCGGGACTCCATCAGTGATCCCTTTCCCGCAGCCTGAGCCAGTCATCCCGCAGCAGACCGTAGTGGACGTGATCCACCACCCTGTCCGCCAGCCGCTCCGCCCGCCGGGTGATCCCCTCCTGCTGCATGCCGAGCCGCTCGCACACCGCCCGGCTGGGCTCGTTCTCCAGCGCGGCGCTGATCTCCACCTTCTCCATCCCCATCTCCTCGAAGGCGTGATGGATCAGGGCCTGACAGGCCCGGGTGATGATGCCGTTGCCCTGCCAGCGCTCCGCCAGCCAGTAGCCGATGCTGACCTTGGCCAGCCCCTGATCGATCTGGTTGTAACCGATGACACCCACCACCTCCCCCTGATACTCGATGGCGGTGGTCAGCCCCTCGCCCCGGGCAAATTTCTCGATGGCGTGGCGAATGAAGGTGGCGCTGTCAGAAGGCTGCTGGATATGGGGCACCCAGGGCAGCCACTGGGAGAGATAGTCGCGATTACGCTGGCAGAGGCGAAAGAGTTCGCTGGCCATGTCGGGTTGCAGGAACAGGAGCGCCAGCTCGTCATCCAGTTGCCATGAAAACATTGCTCCTCCCCCGCCTTTGGTCCGGCCCCCGCCGTCATGGGAGCCAATGTAGTCAATCAATCCCTTGTTTGCCAAGGACTTTCGGTGCCTTTCACCGGCAGGCAATCCCCATATGGATGTGCCCATTTGGGCACTATTTTCAGCCTTGCAGCAATCAGCCCTTTCATTGGCACAAGTCACCAGATTAATGACGACTTTCAGCAGCCACGGATGGCAACAGTCAGATCTGCTACGCCTTTATGCTGCTCTGTCACAAATGACAGGCAGTTATTTCAGACCGGCGCACTAGTGTAAGAGCGCCGGGCAACGGACCCGGCGTGTAATCTTCATCGACTAAGGAAAGACGAGATGAACAAAGTCTATTTGGCCGTCATGCTGGCCTGCTGGGGAAGCGCCGCCATGGCGGCAGAACAGGTGGAAGTGAACCAGGTCTCCGACCTGCCCGGCGCGGTGAGCGGCGCCGCCAGGATCGGTGCCCTCGCCGCAGGGGATGGCGAGTTTCGCAAGGTGCGGGCGGTGACACTGCCCAATGGCCAGCAGCGGATACGCTATGAGCAGACCTGGCAGGGCATTCCGGTGTGGGGCCAGGTGCTGGTGGCCGATCAGGCCCTGGGGGGCCAGGTCAACCAGGTGTCCGGCACCATGCTGCGCAAGATAGATGCCGACCTGACGGGCCCGGCCGTCGCCCTCTCTGCCAGCGACGCCGCCCTCAAGGCCCGCAGCGGCGCCAAAGGGAGCAACGAACAGGTCAAGCTGTTCGTGATGCAGGATGAGACCGGCCAGGCCAGGCTGGTCTATCTGGTCTCCTGGCTCGCCGCCAGCAAGGAGCCGAGCCGCCCCTTCGTGATGATCGACGCCCAGACCGGCAGCGAGCTCAAGCGCTGGGAGGGGATCAACCACAAGGACGCCACAGGCCCGGGGGGCAACGTCAAGACCGGCAAGTACTTCTATGGCGCCGATTTTGGTCCCCTCAAGGTGGACGACAGCTGCCGCATGAGCAGCACCAACGTGGACACCATCAACCTCAACCACGCCACCAGTGGGGGGGCGGTGCACCAGTTCAGCTGCCCGGAGAACACGGTCAAGGAGATCAACGGCGCCTACTCCCCCCTCAACGATGCCCACTACTTCGGCAACGTGGTGTTCGACATGTACCGCAACTGGTACAACACGGCGCCGCTCAGCTTCAAGCTCAAGATGCGGGTGCACTACAGCCGCAACTACGAGAATGCCTTCTGGGACGGCAGCCAGATGACCTTCGGCGACGGCGCCACCACCTTCTACCCCCTGGTGAGCCTGGACGTGGCGGCCCACGAGGTGAGCCACGGCTTCACCGAGCAGAACTCGGGCCTGGTCTACTCGGGCCAGTCGGGCGGCATCAACGAGGCCTTCTCCGACATGGCGGGGGAAGCGGCAGAAAACTACATGAAGGGCAGCAACGACTGGCTGGTGGGGGCCCAGATCTTCAAGGGCAACGGCTCCCTGCGCTACTTCGAGGATCCGACCCGGGACGGCAGCTCCATCGGCCATGCCAGCGATTACTATGACGGCATCGACGTGCACCACAGCTCCGGGGTCTACAACCGCGCCTTCTACCTGCTGGCCAACACCAGCGGCTGGCAAACCCGCAAGGCATTCGAGGTGTTCGTGCTGGCCAACCGCCTCTACTGGGGCCCCAACACCACCTTCGACCAGGGTGCCTGCGGCGTGACCAGGGCGGCCACCGATCTCGGCTACAACCTGAGCGACGTGGCGGCTGCCTTCAGTGCGGTCGGGGTCAACGCCAGCTGCGGCGCCACACCCCAACCCGGCAACGTGCTGCAAAACGGGGTCGCCGTGACCAATCTCACCGCCACCAAGGGGGGCAAGCTGAACTACACCATCGAGGTGCCCGCCGGCAGAAGCCAGCTGGTGGTGACCAGCAGCGGCGGCAGCGGGGATGCGGATCTCTACGTGAAGTTCGGCAGCGTGCCGACCAGCAGCAGCTATGACTGCCGCCCCTACAAGAGCGGCAACGCCGAGACCTGCACCCTGAACTCGCCCAAGGCGGGCACCTGGCACGTGCAGTTGAGCGGCTTCAGTGCCTTCTCGGGGGTGAGCCTCAAGGCCAGCTACTGATCCCGAATGTCAGTGAAGGGAGAGCGCCGGACTTGTCCGGCGCTTTTTTCATGCGGGCTTGCCCGACCAGCGCCGGGCCAGGGTGCGCGCCGCCTCCAGCACCCGCTCCTTGGCGGGATTGGGCCGCTTGCCGCTGCGCCAGGCCATCATCACGTCCCAGTGATCCGGCGGCAGATCCGTCACATCCAGTTTCACCAGGCGGCCAAACTCCAGATCCCGGGTGATGGCGAGCGCCGGCATCAGGGTGATGAAGCCATGCTCCAGCGCCAGCTCCCGCGCCGCACTGGCGGGCTGGATGGCGTGCAGCGGGCTCGCCACCTGGCGCAGCAGCCGCAGTTGCAGGATCAGCTCGTCACAGCCGGTGCCCCACTGCTGGGGGGCCAGCCGCTCGTTGGCGATGTCCTGCAGGGTCAGCCCCTGTCGTCCGGCCAGCGGATGGGTGGCGCAGGCCACGGCGATGATGGGGGAGCGATAGAGCAGCTCGAGCTGGATGCCCGCGATGGCGGGACACTTGAGGATGAAGCCGACGTCTGTCTCGCCGGTCAGCAGCTCCTGCATGATGACGCCGGAGTGATCCGTGCTGCAGCGGATCTCGAAGGCCTCGTCCACCAGGGCCAGCAGCAGGGGGCCAAACACCACTGTGGTCAGGGAGGGGAGACAGGAGAGCCGGATCCGCGGCAAGGCGGGCGCCCCCTGCATCGCCAGCCGCCCCCCCTCCAGGGCACTCAACGCACTGGTGGCCGCCGGCAGGAACTGCTCGCAGGCCGGTGTGGGGGTGGCGCCACGGCGGTGACGACGGAACAGAGACTGACCCAGCTCCTGCTCCAGTACGGCGATCCGCTGGCTCACCATGGGTTGTGACCAGCCGCGAATGGCCGCCACCTTGCTGAAGCTGCCACGGTTGGCCACATCCAGCAGCAATTGCAAATCATCGAGTGTCACAGCCATAACCAAATCCAATATGAAATATAGCCAGTTGTCGGCTACCACTATATCTGGAGCCCCACCAGAATAGCAGCATCAATCGTCGTGAAATGGCAGAACGCCAGCGAGTCAGGGACATATCGTCGCCCTTGGCTCTGTTTGGTGACGGCGCCATTCGGATAATGAGTACACAACAAATAATGTCATCGAAGCAAGCAGGGGTATAAGGGTCATGGTGGAGCGGGCGAGGCGGTTGGGGCGGTGGTTCTTGGCATTGGATTCCCTCTTGGTGATCCTGGGATTCTTCGTGGTGATGCCCATGATAAGCCTGCGATTCGTGGATCAGCTTGGCTGGGCCGCCGGTGTGGTCGGGCTGGCGCTAGGGCTGCGTCAATTGACCCAGCAGGGACTGGGGGTCTTCGGCGGCTCCCTCGCCGACAAGTTCGGGGCTCGCCCCCTCATCGTCTGCGGCATGTTGCTGCGGGCGCTGGGCTTTGCCAGCCTGGCCTATGCCCAGAGCGGGCTGGAACTCATCGTCTCCTGCATCATCTCGGGGCTCGGCGGCTGCCTGTTCGATCCCCCCCGCGCCGCCCTGGTGATCAAGTTCACCCGCCCGCGGGAGCGCGGCCGCTACATCTCCCTGCTGATGATGCTGGAGAGCGCCGGCGCCGTGGTGGGGGCCCTGCTCGGCAGCTGGCTGCTCAACTTCGACTTTGAATATGTCTGCCTGCTGGGGGCCGGCCTGTTCGTCTGCGCGGCCCTGTGCAACCTGCTGATCCTGCCCCCCTACAAGCTCTCCCTGCGGCCGACGCCGATCCGGACAGGCCTCGGTCAGGTGCTGGCGGACAAGGCCTTCTGCCGGCTGGTGCTCATCCTGAGCGGCTACTACGCACTCTGGGTGCAGGTGATGCTGATCTTCCCCATCCTGGTCAAGCAGATGGCGGGCAGCACCACGGCGGTGGGCTGGATGTATACCCTGGAGACGGCCATCTCCCTGGCCCTGCTCTACCCCCTTGCCCGTTACGGCGAGCGCCACTTCAAGCTGGAAAACCGCCTGATGGCGGGGGTGTTGCTGATGACGGCAGGGATAGGGCTGGTGGCCTTTGCCACCACCTTGCCCGCCGTCTTCATGCTGCTTGCCTGCTTCTATCTCGGCATCATCATCGCCGAACCGGCGCGGGAAACGCTCATGACCAAGCTGGCCCAGCCGGGGGCGCGCGGCAGCTACATGGGCTTCAGCCGCCTTGGTCTGGCGCTGGGTGGCATGACGGGTTACGTGGGGGGTGGCGCCCTGCACGACTACGCCATGGCCCAGGGCCAACCCTGGCTGCCCTGGCTGGTGCTCGGCACCGTCGGCGTCACCACCCTGCTGCTGTTGGTGAACTGCTTCCAGCGTGACTCTCGCCTAGCCCACGTCAATGCCTGATCCTTGAGCACGCAATGTGGATGACCCCGGGGCGCCCCTCGTTCGAGGTGGCGCCCTTCTTTTATGCGGCAACACAGGACCGGCGCCCCCTCCCCTTGGCTGCCCCCTCTTTCCTCCACCCCACAGACCGAATGACGCACATAAAAAAAGCGGCAGATTGCTCTGCCGCTTTGTGTCCATCTGGATGGGTTACTTGTCGATATCCAGCAGATTGTTGTTCAACATGTAGTCGATGACCTGGTTGGCCGTGGATCCCGCGCCTCCCGTCAGAGTGTCGAAGGTGTGGTTCACCAGCACTATCTCCTGGGTCACAGGTGCCGCGCTGCTCTCCTTCACCTGCAGGTGCACCCCTTCGCTGTCCTGGAACACAGAGAGCAGGCTCTTCAGGGTGGTCTGGTTCTTGCTGCCATCGCTGTCGAGCAGGTCGCTGAGATCCAGTTTGTCCCCTTCCGACTTGCTGAAATCGACGACATAGTCCTTGGCAACGGAGCCTGCGACCGTGTCCCCCTTCAGCCAGGTGAAGGTATCGGATCCCGCATCCCCCTTCAGGATGTCGTCGCCCACCCCTCCGATCAGGATGTCGTTGCCAAGGCCGCCGCTCAGCACGTCGTTGCCGGTCCCGCCGTACAGGGTGTCGTTGCCGCTGCCACCACTCAACACGTCGCTGCCACTCTCGCCATAGAGGGTGTCGTTGCCGCTGCCACCGAACAGGATGTCGTTGCCGGCGCCGCCGTACAGGAAGTCGTCACCGCCCTGACCGAACAGGATGTCATTGCCATCCCCGCCGTAGAGGGTATCGCCCTTGTCATTGGTCGACGACTGATCGAACTCGCTGGCGTGATCCGTGATGTAGGAATGCACCTGGGCATCGGTCACCGACCCGGCCCCCAGCTTGCCGCTCACATACTGCTTGATGGCCGCATAGCCTTCCCCGCTGATACCGGTGAAGCGTACCGCGTCGCCAAACAGGATGTCGTCGCCTGCCCCGCCATCGAAGCGGTCGGCCCCCGGCAGGTTGTTGATGGAGGTCCCCAGGATGGAGTTCGCCAGATCGGAGGCAGACACGTTGGACTGCACCACCTGATCGCTATCGAACTGCTTCAGGGTATCGATGGAGACGTTGCTACCGATGCCGATGGCCTGCAGAACGACCTTGTTGGCGGCCAGGAGCGGCAAGACGGCCAGGGCGTTTTGCAGCGCCCAGTAGTTGCCGTCATAGGCGGTGGAAATCTCGAAGGTGCCATCCCCTTGCGCCTTCAAGGTACCGATGGACGTCGAGTTCCACTTGTTGTTGTTACTGTTCTGCGACCACTGCTGCACCCTGCCGTTGGCATCGATCAGCATCCTGCTGGTGCCGCCTATGGTGGCGTAGAAGGCCTGACCCGGCACATAGTTGTTGACGTTGACGAACGAATCGAGCTTCTCGCCAGTCACCAGGTTAATGACAGGGTTGGTATCCTCATAGCCGTAATAGGTGTTCGGCGCCCCATCGGTGATGAAGTAGGCCAGGTTCTTCGCATTGGCGTTGTTCTTGGCGGTGTCGCTGTTGAACCAGTTGGAGGTGGTCTTGAGGGCATCCTCGTAGTTGGTCGCACCACCGTCCCAATAACTGCCGTCCATGCTGCCGAGCACACTCTGCAGCTTGGTCAGGGCATTGGGATCCTTCAGATCCACGCTGATGGACTTGTTGGCCTGACTGTCGAAGTCCACCAGGAAGATGTTGACCTTGCCCGCACCCTCGGTCCCGGCACTGCTCTTGAGGCTGGTAAAGACTTGGGTCAGTTGGGCCTTTATCGTCTCCATGGCGTCGCTGCCGATACTGCCGGAACTGTCGACCATGAAGGCGATGTTGTAGTTCTGGCCCGGCAATACCACGCTGCCATCCAGATCCCCCACCACGATATTGTGCTCGCTGCCGTAGGTCCGGTTCTGGTCGCCCGGCTCTCCTTCGATGGCGTTGAAGTAGCTCAGGCGGATGCTGTCATCGTCGGTGGCGGAGCTGGTCTGATCGGTTCCCACCTCCTTGGCGATGGCGTCCACCTTGAGATCGACCTGGCCAGCGCTGCTGCCGGGGACTCGCAGGGTCAGGCCGGTCAGCTTCACATCCAGCGCACTCGCACTCCACAGGCCGCTGCCGGCGGTGAGGGTGAGCTTGCCATCAACCCCGACGATACCCAGCAGCTGATTGCCGCTGTAGAGTTCTGCCCCCTTCGGCATGCCGCTCAGTACCAGGCTGTCGAGCACTTCGCTGCCATCCCGATCGCTCAGGGAGGCGCTCAGCTCCAGCGGGTAGTCGACCACCGTCGGCTGCACCAGGGTCAGCTCACCCGTGCTCTGGTTGAGCTGGTAGATGCCGTCGGCGAACTGGACATACTCCACGTCATGCAGCGCCTTGGTGATGCCAGCGCCCTTCTCTGTGACGGAGAAGTCGAACCAGCGATCATTGACCGAGTATCCGCTGCCCTTCTTGATGGCGTAATCGGCCCGGTTGCCGGTCAGCACGGCGATATCTGTACCGGCACCGCCATAGAGGCCGTCGCCGCCAAGACCGGATACCAGCACATCGTTGCCATCACCGCCGTAGAGGGAATCCCCCTGAGTCGCATTGCCGCCGACCAGGACATCGTTCCCCCCCTGCCCATAGAGCAGATCGCCACCGCCGTGGGTGCTGACGATATAGTCGTTGCCGCTGTTACCAAGCACCTGCTCCTGGCCACTGCTGCTGTCCGCCAGCGAGTTGGTGATGCCAAAGGCCGTCTTGTTGAAGTTACCGGATTGGAACTGCTCCGTGGTGACACTCGCGCTCGGGAAGCTCGGGTTGTAAGACGGAATGCCATTCCCCGTCAGGGTGACGTTGACGGTGGGTTTGTCGGCCACCGCCGCCACGTCGATCACCAGCTTGCTGCCGTTGCTGAGGTTGGCACCGTCGCTTATCTGATAGCCGATGCTGGCATAGTCGCCCTTCATATTGCCGGCCAGGGCGCCATTGCCGTTGGCGGCATTGGTGCTCGATTCATTCAGACCGGGCACGAAGCGCAGATGGCCCGCATTCACCTCGGCGTAGGAGATGAGGGATCCGGTTTGCACCGCAACCCACTGCCCCGCCGCATTGAGGTATTCGAGGGTACCGTTCAGGGGCAGGGTGTTGATCTGCACCCCGAGATCGCTCGCGGCCTGATCGTCGCTGGCACCGAACTGGGCCCAGGTCAGCACCTGGGGCTTGTCTTCCTGCCCGGCACTGTGGCCACCGGCCGCCGTCGGCGCCCGATCGTTGTCGACGATAGTACCTGTGCCGCTCTGGCCACCTATGGTCACCGACAGGGTCTCGTTTGCCTCGACCAGACGATCGTTCACCGTCGGTATGGTCACGGTGAAACCGGATACCCCGGCCGGCACAGTGATCTTGCCGGTGGTACTGTTGTAGGTCACGCCGTTGCTGAACTGGGCAGTCCCCCAATCCAGGTTGGATGCGGGGTTGCTGCCGTTGCCCCTGATGGCGAAGTCATATTGCGTCGCCTCCTGGGTCGCGTCGGACAGGGTCACCGTATGTTCCAGGCTACCGCCTTCGGTCACGCTGTCGACAGAGATCCCCTGAACGATGGGCGTAAAGAGCGGCTTGGTGGCAAACGACCCGATACTCACATCCCCATCGCCATCCGTCACCTGGATCCGGAAGTCGATGTCGCCATCTCCCTGGGGTTTGGACATGTTCTGGTACTGGAAGAACTCCCACTTGCCGGTGGCCGGGGTGAACTCCAGCCGGAAGACTAGGTTGCCGCCCGCATCCTTGCCGAGCAGGGTGTTGGTCCCGCTGGAGGTGATGGAAATGGCGGAGCCGGAAGCCGTCCGCAAACCATTTTCGAAGGTTGCCGGATCCAGCACCAGTCCCATGGAGCCCTTGCCATCCGCCCCCCACTGCGGCGTCACGGTGCCGGAGCCATAGGCGATGGCCTGCGCCGTGTCGGCACCGAGGAACTCGATGCTCTTCACCGTCAGATCGCTGTTGTCCTGGGTGTTGGTGTTGCCGTTGTTGGTCGCCTTGATCACCATGGTATCGAAGCCACCCTGCTGCACCTGGAAGTTCTGGTTGAACTCCCCGCCTGCCGCCGTCGAGCTGAATACCAGGGTATTGATCAGCACACCGCCGCGATAGAACTCGACGACCCCGCTCTCCAGCTCGCCGCCAAACATCTGGCTGAACTTGATGTTGGCACCATAGGCGACCTTGCCCGCATCCAGCTTGATGACCAGTTGCTCGGAGGCAGAGGTGCCATTGGCGAAGTGACGGAAGTCGATCTCGTTGGCGATGTTGTGATAGGGCCCCTTCTCGCTGGCCACACCGAGCCCGGCGCTGGAACCGTTCACATTCGCTCCCTTGAGTGTCGAATCCTTGTCCGAGGTGAAGCCCAGGGCACTGATGGTGAAGCCCGTCATGTCCAGGGTCGAATGGTTGCCACTGAACTGGGTCAGATCGAAGAACCCGGTCAAGGTGTTCGGGATATTGGTCTTGGCGACGGACACGGCGTCGGCATTGCCAGCGATGGGGGAGTCATCCTCGATGCTGACATCCAGCTTGTCCTTGGTGCTGCCGCTGCCATCGGAGACCTCCACATCCAGTTGGAACGACAACCTGTCTTCCCGAGTGGTATCAGCGTGATCGAGCGGGCCCTTGAGGGTCACCTCATAGGTCCAGTCCCCCTTGCCACTGGCATTGGGCGCGGTCAGTTTGACCTCGACCACCGGCTTGTAGTCGGCAGAGCCTATGGTGCCCGTGTATCCGACCAGCGTCTTGCTACCCGCACTCCAGTTCCACTGGACCTGAGCACCACCGGACGTCAGCCCGGTCGGTCCGTTCAGGGAGATGTTGAGGGTGCCGCTGTCGATGTCACCCACCGAGAGGATACCGGACGCCTTGATGGCATCGGTACTATCCGGGTTGCCGGTCATGTCTGCAATGCCGTCTGCCAGCCCCTCTTCGGAGACGACAGCCCCGTTGGAGATGGTCAGCGTCGGCAGATCGTTGACCGCATCCACCTTGATGGTCACGGTTGCGGGGCTCGCATCCACAGCGCCGTCGTTGTCCACCGCCGCATAGTTGAAGCTGGTATTGCCGTTCCAGTTGGCATTGGGGGTGAAGGTGAGCTTGCCAGCGTCCGCCACCGCAATGCTCTGATCCACCGTCACCGCCACCCCGTTCAGATAGAGGATGCCGTTGGCCGGCAGGCTCTTGATGGTGAAACTCACCACGCTGCCATCGATGTCGCTGCCACTGAGGGTCGGGATGGCGATGCTGGCTGCATCTTCCTGACCAGTTGCCTGCTTGTTCGCCGTCTCCGGCGCTTCATTCAGGATCTGCGCGTTGTCGCTGCCCGGCAGAGAGACGTTGCCCGCCTTGTCGGTCTGGGTCGTCGTCACCGTCAACGACTTGCCGTTGGCCGGGGTCGTTTCCGTCCAGCTGATTGTGCCGTTCTGATAGCCGTAGCTCTTGCCATCGCTTGCCAGCAGGGTGCCATCGCCTTTGAGCGTCAACTGGACAGTGCTGTTCAGCCCGCCATTGCTGATGGTCAGCGTCACCTTGCCACCTGCAGCCAGGTCGGCGTGATTGACCCCGGCGCGCACCTGGATCTGATCATTGCCGATCTCGGTCTTGGTCAGCATCTGGTCGTTGTTGGCATCGTCCACGATGACCACGGTTGGCGCGCCAGCCGCCTGGGTGTCGACCCCGTAGCCTTCGCTGTCGGTCGCGGTGGCGCTGTTGCCCGCCGCGTCGGTGCTGGTCACGCTGGCCTCGATGGTCTGGTTGCCATCGGCTGCCAGGTCGCTGCCCGCCACCAGGATGGTGAAGCGGCCATCGGCAGCCACCTTGCCGGTGTAGTCGGTGTTGTTGACGGTCAGGGTGACGGTGTCCCCTGCCTTGAACTCGCCGGTCACGGTGCCGCTGACCGGGATCTGCTGACCCGCTTCGGCGGCGTTGATGACGTCGTCGGCGGTGATGTTGGCATCCAGTTTGATGGCCAACGCCACCGGCGCCTGGGTGTCGACCCCGTAGCCTTCGCTGTCGGTCGCGGTGGCGCTGTTGCCC
>NZ_JASATR010000028.1:0-40853 GCF_038440395.1 Aeromonas sp. OTU364 | reverse complement strand
CGTTTGGGTTTGTCCCGGGGCCGGGGTTGAAAACTTTGGTTAAAATTGCGGGGCGCCCGCGGTTTCCGGGGCCTCCCGGGTACTCAGCCGACCGCCTTGAGCTGCTCGGCATAGGGCTCGTGGCAGATCTGGATATCGACGGGCAGCTTGTAGATGAGCAGGCGGGCCAAGGATCCCTCCATCCAGTGGTGACGGCTGCCGACCAGCAGGAGCGAAGCCGGGTGTGTGCTCAGCCACTGGCCCAGATCCCTGACCACGTCATCGACCACCAGGCAGTGGTAATCCACCGGATGAGGCAGCAGGGTGATGAGTTCGCTGATGATGGCCTTGGCATCCAATGTGCCCTGGGCACTGCGCTCTTCCTCGGACAGCGACAGGCTATTGTGGCGCACCTTGCTGCTGTGCGTCAGGTGCAACAGGGTCAGATCGCACCCCAGCCCCTGCGCCAGGCGGCTCGCTTTGGCCAGCGTCTCCTGCTCGTAATCCTTGCCTTCCAGCAACAGCACTATGTTGGTGTGGGTCATCAGCAGTTCTCCTTGGCATGGCGCGGGTCACCGGGGACAAAGGAGCTGTCCCCTACCACAGTGATCCCGCCCTGTATTGCATGGTTCTCACTTGTCTGTGGGCGCCAGACGTCATCCTTTGTCGGTGATGGCGCGCAAGATCACCTTTGTTTACATCAGCATAACAGACGCAGTTGAACGGAGAATGAAGACATGCCGCCCATGGCCCCCTTGATGGAGGAATGGGATGGGTAAAAGGTCCATGGGTAGCACAGCCGTGGGGTTTGTCTTGGCTGTGCCTGGTGATCATGCTGCTCGCCCGGCTTCGAGCCAAGGTGCAGGGGGCCGATGTCGAAGGGGAAAATCCCAGTGGCGGTCGGCGGGCCGCCACTGTGACAGGGGCTGGCTGGGGGCTTATGACAGCTGTCGGGTCAACCAGGGAAGCCCCTCTTTCTTGCGGCTGAGGGCCCCCGCCAGGTGAACCGGCTCGGCTGGCAGTATGCCCCTGCTGGCAAAGTGGAGCTCACTGCACCCCTTGGCCAGATCGGTCAGCATCAAGACATAGCCATCCAGCGAGTCCAGGGTCAGCCTCTGCACCATGGCGTGATGCAGCTCCTCCATCCGGCTGTGGAGCTGGCTCGGGTCCATCACGCAGATCTGGCTGACCATGAGGGAATGGCCCGCTATCTGGTAGGCCTTCTCGTCGGCGACGAGCAGCTCGCACAGAGGGGTATCGCCCAACTGGGTGCGCCGCTCCAGCAGGGTCTGGGCAAAGGGGGCCAGGGCCAGATCGGCGATGGGCAGCAGCCGTTCGACCGCGAGCCTGTCCTCTGCCGTGGTGGTGGGGGAGGTGAAGTTGAAGGTGTCGCTGATGATGGCCCCCAGCAGCAGCCTGGCCTGGGCGCGGGACAGATTGTCATGGCCCATCAGCTCCAGCAGCACTGTAGCGCTGCACCCGACCGCCCTGATCCAGGCGTCGAGGGGGCCACGGGTGATGAGGGTGCCGATGCGGTGGTGATCGATGAGGCCCTGCACATCGGCCTCGGCCAGCCCCTCCGTCCCCTGCTCCAGTTCGCTGAAATCCACCAGAAAGACCGGCTTGTTGGCGACGCTGCCCGTTAGAACCGGGGGGGCCGCCACGCCCGCCGTCTCCAGGATGAAGCGGGTCTCGGCAATGGGTTCACCCAAGGCATAGGCCTGGGCGGGTCGACCCTGACGGTTGAGCCAGTCGGCGGTGACCAGCGCGGTGCAGATGCTGTCGCTGTCGGGATTCTTGTGGCCAAAGACATGAAGCATGAGGCGGTTCCTGATGTCGGGTGATGGTCTCGGCCGCATGTCGCGGCGCCGGGCCAGAGGGGGCCATGGGGCCCGAGTCGGTTCCACTCTACTGTCTGGCGGCCAGGGGGGCAAATTCGGCCGCTCTTCGCTCGGGGTGCCGAGGGCTGGGGGAGGTGCCGGGAGCACGCCATCGACCCAAGCCCTTGGTGGCACTGGGCGCCTGGCAGCCGAGGCATAGGGTAGCCCTGTGCTAGTGCTAGTGCCGGTGCCCGCCGCCCCCTGGCAGATTGCCGGGGGCGATGACTCGGCGCCTCGGGCAGATCGTACCTGGGGCCAAGATCCGCCGCGTTGGACAGGCAACCGGGGAGGTTGATCACTCCCCCCGTACCGGCCGCTTGGTGGCTCTCCTTCCGGTCAGGTCACCATGAAGGTGGATGACATGGCGCTTAGGGCTGGCGTCGGAAGGTTGATGACTCACTCCCGCTCATGTCGACGAAGGCTGAATGGCTCGCCGCCCCAGAGGCGGCGAGCGGCGTCGATGGCTTGTCGCACCACCCTCAGGAGGCAAGCAGCTCGCGGGCATTGGCCAGGGTGTTGTCGGTGATCTGATCCCCCCCCAGCAGACGGGCCAGCTCGTTGAGGCGGGCCCCCTGGTTGAGCGCCTGCATCTGGGTCTCCGTGGTCTTGCCGTCCGTGTGCTTGCTGACCACCATGTGCTGGTGACCCTTGCCGGCCACCTGGGGCAGGTGAGTGACCACCATCACCTGGGTGGATTCGCCGAGTTGGCGCAGCAGGCGACCCACCACGGCCGCCGTCGGGCCGCTGATCCCCACGTCCACCTCGTCGAAAATCAGGGTGGGGGTGGAGATCTTGCGGGCACTGATCACCACCAGGGCGAGGCTGATGCGCGACAGCTCGCCGCCGGAGGCCACCTTGCCCAGCGGCTGTATGGGCTGCCCCGGGTTGGTGGTGACCATGAACTCCACCCGATCGATACCAAGGGGGGAAAGGCTGCTCTGGGCGTCGGGGCGCACCTCGATGGCGAAGCGGCCATCGGGCATCGCCAGTTCGTGCATGCTGGCAGTCACCTGGGTGGCCAGCTCCTGGGCATAGCGCTGACGGCTCTGGCTGAGCACCTCTGCCGCCTGGACAAAGGCCTGACGGGCCTCGGCCAGTTCATCCTCCATCCCCTCCAACCGCTCCTCATCGGAGTGGAGGCGGGCGAGATCGCTGGCCAGATCCTGGTGGAACTGGGCCAGCTCGGCGGGTTTGACGTGGTGCTTGCGGGCCAGGTTGATCGCCTTGGAGAGGCGAGCTTCCAGCTCGTTGAAACGCTCGGGATCCAGCTCCAGCAGATCCAGATAGCTGCGCAGCTCGCTGTGGCTCTCCTGCACGCCGATCAGGGCTTCGTTCAGCATGCCGAGCACGTTGCCAAGGCGGCTGTCCATGCCGACCAGGGTCTCGGCTCTGTCCACCGCCACCTGCAGCAGGCCGGCTATGGTGGTCTCCTCGTTGTCATAGAGCAGGTCGAGGCAATAGCCGCACTCCTGCATCAGCTCGGTGCCGTTGGCGAGACGCTGGTGCTCCTCTTCGATGGCCTCAAACTCCCCGGGTTGCAGGGCGAACTCGTCCAGCTCCTGCACCTGATACTCGATGAGCTGGCGGCGGGCCTCCCGCTGCTGCTGTTCGGCCTTGAGACGGTTGAGCTCGTTCTGCAGCTGACGCCAATGCTGATAGTGCTGGCGCACCTCATCGAGCAGCAGGTGGTGACCGGCATAGCCGTCCAGCAGGGCGAGCTGATAGTCGGGTTTGAGCAGCAGCTGATGCGCGTGCTGGCCGTGAACGTTGACCAGCAACTGACCCAGGCTCTTGAGCTGCACCAGGGGGACGGGGACGCCGTTGATGTAGCTGCGCGAGCGCCCCTCGGCGGAGAGCACCCGCCGAACGATGCACTCACCGTCGTTCTCCAGCTCGTTGGTGGCGAGCCAGGCGCGGGCGGCGGGGTTGCCGTCCAGCAGGAAACGGGCACTGACTTCCGTCTTGTCGCTGCCCGGCCGCACCATGCTGGCTTCGGCCCGCTCGCCGAGGCAGAGGCCGAGGGCGTCGATGGCAATGGATTTGCCTGCCCCCGTCTCCCCTGTGATGCAGGTCATGCCGGATTGCAGATCGAGTTCGAGAAACTTGACGATGGCGAAGTTGTTGACGGTCAGCTGGGTCAGCATGGTCTCATCCTGTATGGGTCAACATTACTGTGTATGCATCCAGTATATACTGGTCTTATATACAGTAAAGTGTGTGTGACGGGATTTTTTGCCGGGCAAGGGATGAGGGGCTGTGCGAGGGGGGCGGCACTGAGAGAGGCGCTGAGCCGCCATGACATCCCATGGGGGATATGAGCCTGGGGCAGTCGCGCGATGAGCCTGTATTCGTTCACCTTTATGGGGTCTTGTCGCGGCGGTGAACTTGTGGAGTCGGGGTGGCTGAGACACACTCGAGACAGGCATGGCTCAGGTTCAAGGGCAGGCCACCGTGCCTCACACCAAGGATGCGTCCAGATGATCCACACTCCGACCCTGCTGTTGATCTCCCTGGCAATCAATCTGATGTCGGCACTGCTCATGTTGTTCATCCACTTCTTGAAGCCGGGTCGGCGCAACTTCCTGTTCTGGTCCCTGTCGGCCTTCCTCTTCTCCCTCTCCATCCTGCTGCTCAGTCTGGGAATAGGGAGTGGTCATCCGGCCCTGGGGATCAGGGTCGGTGGCCTGGTCTCCCTCATGAGCATATTGCTGTTGCTGGCCGGCTTTTATGCCCTCTATGGCCGGTCCTGGCGCCCCCGTCCCCTGTGGGGAGGGGTTGTCCTGTTGCTGCTTGCCTATCTGGGGCTGTCGAGCCGCTTCGAGGTGCGCATGGTGCTGGCCCTGATGGAGTCGGTGGTCTACCTCTGGTGTGCTTGTCTCATCGTCTCCCTCAGCCGGTACCAGAAGCGGGTGCTCCATGCCGTCGCTGCCATTTATCTGCTGCATTTCACCATACTGCTGAGCCAGGGGCTGCTGCTCTTGCTGGGGCCTGATAGTCGCATGGGCAACGGAAACGGGCTGCTGGATGGCATCTTCTTCATGCACATGGTGCTGACCATAGGCTCGGTACTGCTACTGCCCCTGGTGGCCTATGTGGAGGCGGAGCAGGCGCTGCTGGCCCTCTCGGAGCGGGATCCCCTCACCGGGGTGCTCAACCGGCGTGGCCTGTTCAGGCTGGGGGAGCGGGCGTTGCCGGGGCAGATGCGCTGCGTGGTGGTGCTCGACATAGACCACTTTAAGAGCGTCAATGACCGATTTGGCCACGGCTGCGGTGACGAGGTGATCCGCTACGTGGCCCGGGTGCTGGTGGCCGAGGCGCGCAAGGATGATCTGGTGGGGCGCATAGGTGGCGAGGAGTTCGCCCTCATCATGGGAGGGGTGAACAGCCAGATGGCCCAGGACATCTGCGACCGGATCCGCCGCCAGATAGAGACGGGTTCCCGTCAGGGGGCCTGCCCGCCGTGCGAGGGGGTGACGGTCAGTGTGGGGGGCGTCTGCGCCTGTGCAGAGACAGGGTTGGCACACATGTTGACGAAGGCCGACGAGGCCATGTACAGGGTCAAGGCAGCGGGGAGAAATGGCGTGCATCTGCAGCTCGAACCCGGACCGCTTCGGCTGGTTGAGGGGGGCGAGGGCTAGGCCCTCGCCTTCAGGCTAGCGTCGGCCAGGGCCCGCTTGCTAGAACAGCTTGCTGCCCCAGCCGAGCTTGTTACGCAGCACGTGGAAGTAGCTGTAATCCAGCGGATGCACCAGGTGCAGCTTGTGCTGGCTCTTCTTGATGAGGATCTCGTCCCCCGGGTGGACCGCCAGAGTCACCTGACCGTCGCAGCTCACCTGCATGGCGTCATCCTGATTGTCGGGGGAGACCAGCAGCCGCACCTCGCTGTCCGCGTCCAGCACGATGGGACGGCTGCTCAGGGTGTGCGGGAACATGGGCACCAGCGTGATGGCGTTGAGCTTGGGGGTGAGGATGGCGCCCCCCGCCGATAGCGAGTAGGCGGTGGAGCCGGTGGGGGTGGCCACTATGATGCCGTCCGAGCGCTGGCTGTACATGAAGCTGCCATCGATATAGACCTCGAACTCTATCATGTGGGCTATCTTGCCCGGGTGCAGCACGGCTTCGTTCACCGCCAGGTTGCTCGATTTGCGCTCGCCGTGACGATAGACGGCGGCCTCCAGCAGGAAGCGGTGTTCACTCTTGTAGTGGCCGGAGAGCACCTGTTCCAGCGGCAGCAGGTAGTCCTGGGGCGAGAGATCGGTCAGAAAGCCGAGGTTGCCCCGGTTCACCCCTATCACCGCCACATCGAACCGGGACAGCACCCGGGCGGCTCCCAGCATGTTGCCGTCACCGCCGACGACGATGGCGAGATCCGCCTGCTCGCCGAGCTGCACCAGATCCATCACGTTGTCACCCAGGATCCCCAAGGTCTGGGCGACCCGGCTCTCCAGCAGCACCCGAAAACCGCGGGTACTCAGGTATTGATACAGGCCGCTGAGGGTCTGGTTGGCCCCTTCATGATGGGGCTTGCCGATGAGGGCAACGGTTTTGAACGGAGAATCCATAGGTTATCGGGTCTGGGGAAGTCTTGCGGGGAGTATACCGCGCTTTGCCGGGGATTTGTCTGTCTCCATGCCCCTTGGCGCAATCGGCCCCGAAAAGCGGCAAGCTGGCCGGCTGGCGGCAGGCATTGTGCCCGATATGCCCTTTTCCCCTTGAAAGCCGGGGCTGCGTCCCCATAATAGCGCCAACACAGGGTCCGCTGACGCGTGTCGCTTGTCTGAACGTCAGCAGCCCCTCATAAGCAACCCTGAATATTGGAGATGTCATGAGCCACGAAGAACAAAAGGTTGAAGCGATGGAGCAAGTGGAAGTCCAGCCAGTCGAGCCGACCGATGTAGACAGTGAAGTGACAGCCGAGCAGGCCCGCATTGCCGAGCTGGAGGCCCAACTGGAAGCGGCCCAGCAGGCCTCCCTGGAAGAGCGCGAGCGCGCCGTGCGTGCCGTCGCCGAGATGGAAAACCTGCGTCGTCGTGCCGCCCAGGACGTGGAGAAGGCCCACAAGTTCGCGCTGGAGAAGTTCGCCGCAGAGCTCTTGCCGGTGCTGGACAACCTGGAGCGCGCCATCGAGCTCGCCGACAAGGAGAGCGAGGCGCTCAAGCCGATGATCGAAGGGGTCGAGCTGACCCTCAAATCCATGCAGAGCTCGGTGGCCAAGTTTGGCCTGGTCGCCCTGGATCCGCAGAACCAGCCGTTCGACCCCAACGCCCATCAGGCCATGAGCATGATAGAAAACGCCGAACTGGCGCCCAACACCGTCATCGCTGTGATGCAGAAGGGCTATGAACTGAACGGTCGGGTGATCCGTCCGGCCATGGTGATGGTCTCCAAGGCCCCGGCCTGAGTCCCGTCCCTGTGCTGAGCCCGCCGCTCGGCGGGCTTTTTATTGGTAGCGGCGCCATCAGAATATGCAATGGCGCCATTTGGCAAGCACTCTTGCGCCCAAGTGGCAAGAATGCGCGGTTTTTTAAGGTCAGGGCTTGAAGCGTCGGCTTGAGACCCCATATAGGTGGCAAGGCCACGGCGGCATCTGATTTCAGTGGCATGGAAACTTGAGTGACACGGAAAGAATTTGATGTCGGGTGCTTGAAAGCCACAGTGTCAGGCCCCACCTAGCCGTTAACGTATTTAAGGCGAGCCCCTCGCCAGTTTATTCAAAGTATTTGGAGATTCGTCAAATGGGTAAAATCATCGGTATTGACCTGGGTACTACCAACTCCTGCGTTGCTATTCTGGATGGCGACCATGCTCGCGTGATCGAGAACGCGGAAGGCGACCGTACTACTCCGTCCATCATTGCCTATGCCGATGACGGCGAAATCCTGGTTGGTCAGCCGGCCAAGCGCCAAGCCATCACCAACCCGAAGAACACGCTGTTCGCCATCAAGCGTCTGATTGGCCGTCGTTTCGAAGATGAAGAAGTACAGCGCGATCTGAAGATCATGCCGTACGCCATCGCCAAGGCTGACAACGGTGACGCCTGGGTAGAAGTCAAAGGCAAGAAGATGGCACCGCCGCAGATCTCTGCCGAAGTGCTGAAGAAGATGAAGAAGACCGCCGAGGATTACCTGGGCGAGCCGGTGACCGAAGCCGTCATCACAGTACCGGCCTACTTCAACGACGCCCAGCGTCAGGCCACCAAGGATGCCGGTCGCATCGCCGGTCTGGATGTAAAACGCATCATCAACGAACCGACTGCTGCGGCCTTCGCCTATGGCGTGAACAAGGTCAAGGGCGAGCGCAAGGTTGCCGTGTATGACCTGGGTGGTGGTACCTTCGACATCTCCATCATCGAGATCGACGAAGTGGAAGGCGAGACCACCTTCGAAGTGCTGGCGACCAACGGTAACACCCACCTGGGTGGTGAAGACTTCGACAACCGCGTCATCAACTACCTGGTTGAAGAGTTCAAGCGCGAGCAGGGCATCGACCTGCGCAACGACCAGCTGGCTCTGCAGCGTCTGAAAGATGCCGCCGAGAAGGCCAAGATCGAGCTCTCTTCCGCCCAGCAGACCGACGTGAACCTGCCGTACATCACTGCAGATGCCACAGGTCCGAAGCACATGAACATCAAGGTGACCCGCGCCAAGCTGGAATCCCTGGTGGAAGACATGGTGAAAGACTCCCTGGAGCCGGTCCGTGTCGCCCTGAAAGACTCCGGTCTGGCGGTTGGCGAGATCGACGACGTTATCCTGGTGGGCGGTCAGACCCGTATGCCGCTGGTTCAGAAGACCGTTGCCGACTTCTTTGGCAAAGAGCCGCGTAAAGACGTCAACCCGGACGAAGCCGTGGCCATGGGTGCCGCCATCCAGGGTGCCGTACTGTCCGGTGACAAGACCGACGTACTGCTGCTGGACGTGACCCCGCTGTCGCTCGGTATCGAGACCATGGGCAGCGTGATGACTGCGCTGATCGAGAAGAACACCACCATTCCGACCAAGAAGTCCCAGGTGTTCTCCACTGCCGAAGACAACCAGTCTGCCGTGACCATTCACGTGCTGCAGGGTGAGCGCAAGCGCGCCAGCGACAACAAGTCCCTGGGCCAGTTCAACCTGGAAGGCATCCGTCCGGCACCGCGCGGTCTGCCGCAGATCGAAGTGACCTTCGACATCGACGCCAACGGCATCCTGCACGTCTCCGCGAAAGACAAGGAGACCAACAAGGAGCAGAAGATCACCATCCAGGCCTCCTCTGGTCTGTCTGATGAAGAGATCGAACGCATGGTACGCGAGGCGGAAGCCAACGCGGCGGAAGACAAGAAGTTCGAAGAGCTGGTGCAGACCCGCAACCAGGCTGACGGTCTGGTCCACTCGGTACGCAAGCAGGTGACCGAAGCCGGTGAAGCCCTGCCAAGCGATGACAAGGCCAAGATCGAGACTGCACTGTCCGAGCTGGAAGCCGTCATCAAGGGTGACGACAAGGCTGCCATTGAAGCCAAGCAACAGGCCCTGATGGAAGCGTCCCAGAAGCTGATGGAGATTGCCCAGCAGCAGGCTCAGGCGCAAGGCGCCGGTGCCGAGGCCGGTCACTCCTCTTCTTCCGCCAAGGCTGACGACGACGTGGTCGACGCCGAGTTCGAAGAAGTGAAAGACGACAAGAAATAAGCCCAACCCAGATGGGCAGAGCAGACTCTGCCCATCGGCTCAGTCAATGATTTCACGGGCGTTGGGTAACCAACGCCCGTCTGCATAACGGCTCAAGTAGAACAGGATGAGTATGTCGAAGCGCGATTTCTACGAAGTGCTCGGGGTATCGAAAGGTGCCGACGAGCGCGAGATCAAGAAGGCGTACAAGCGTCTGGCGATGAAGTATCACCCGGATCGCAATCAGGGTGATGCCGCATCGGAAGAGAAGTTCAAAGAGGTCAAGGAAGCCTACGAGGTCCTGACCGACGAGAACCTGCGTGCCCGCTATGACCAGTACGGTCATGCCGGCGTGGATCAGAGCCAGGGCGGCGGCCACGGCGGCTTCGGCGGTGGTGCCGATTTCGGTGACATCTTCGGCGATGTGTTTGGTGACATCTTCGGTGGTCGTGGTGGTGGTCGTCGCGGCCCGGCCCGTGGCTCCGACCTGCGCTACAACATGGAGCTGACCCTGGAAGAGGCGGTGCGTGGGGTCTCCAAGGAGATCAAGATCCCGACCCAGGTCCATTGCGAGGTCTGCAACGGGTCCGGTGCCCACACCGGCAGCCAGGCCCATACCTGCCCGACCTGCCATGGCTCCGGTCAGGTGCAGATGCGCCAGGGCTTCTTCGCGGTGCAGCAGGCCTGCCCCCACTGTCACGGTCGCGGCAAGATCATCAAGGATCCCTGCCGCAAGTGTCATGGCGAGGGTCGCTACCAGAAGACCAAGACACTGTCGGTGAAGATCCCGGCGGGCGTCGACACCGGGGATCGCATCCGCCTCTCCGGCGAAGGGGAAGCGGGGGAGGCCGGCGCACCGGCCGGGGATCTCTACGTACAGGTCCACGTCAAGGAGCACGAGATCTTCGTCCGTGACGGCAACGATCTCTACTGCGAGGTGCCCATCAGCTTCACCGCAGCGGCCCTGGGTGGCGAGATCGAAGTACCGACCCTGGATGGCCGGGTCAAGCTCAAGGTCACGGCGGAAACCCAGACCGGCAAGCTGTTCCGCCTGCGGGGCAAGGGCGTCAAGTCCGTGCGCTCCGGCCAGGTCGGGGATCTGATGTGCAAGGTGGTGATCGAGACCCCGGTCAAGCTGACCGAGACCCAGAAAGATCTGCTGCGCCAGCTGGACGAGTCCTTCAGCGGTGCCGCCGCCAAGACTCACAAGCCGAAATCCGAAGGCTTCTTCGAAGGGGTGAAACGCTTCTTCGACGACCTGACCAAGTAACCGCGACCCGCGTGACCCAAGCCGGCCTTCAGTGCCGGCTTTCTTTTTGCCTGCGATTTGCCCCGGATCCCCCCTATTGAGTGGATCCCGATGAGGGATCCTCCTCACAACTCCCGGCGCTTTTCCCTGTGCAAACGTTACTCTGATCACAAGTAGCTGAAACGGTTTAGCTGGCGTATTGAGTTAGCTAAAGCGGTTTAGCTATCCTCTGCTCGTCCATAACAACAGCGCCCGGACGGGCGGCAGATGACAGGTGAGGAAGATGACGATGTTCAAGAGCAAGTTGGCGCTGGCGGTGGCGCTGGGATTGGGGATGAGCAGCCCGCTGTGGGCGGCGGATGGCGGTATCGAAGCCCGCCTGGCGGCGCTGGAGGCACGGGTGCAGGCGGCAGAGTCCCGCGCCGCCGCCGCCGAAGCGCGGGCAGATGAGGCCCAGAGCAAGGCGAGCGAGGCCAGGGAGACAGCCGTGGTGGCCAAGGCCCAGAGCGAGAAGGTGGACAAGCAGACCGCCGGGGCCCAGGGCTTCGAGTTCCACGGTTATGCCCGCTCCGGCCTCCTGGTCAACGGCAACGGCAACGGCGGGCGCGGCGGCCCCTACCTCACCCCGGCCGGCTCTGTAGGCGGGGCCGTGGGTCGTCTTGGCAACGAGGATGACACCTACATGGAGGCCAATCTGCTGAAGACCCAGACCTTCGACGATGGCAGCTGGGCCCGCTACAAGCTGATGCTGGCGGACGGGGTGGAGACCAGCAACGACTGGACCGCCAGCGATTCCAGCCTCAACACCCGCCAGGTGTTTGCCGAGATCGGCGACCTGGCGAGCTTCAGCGGCCCCTTCCAGCACTCGGTGCTCTGGGCGGGCAAGCGCTTCGATCGGGACAACTTCGACATCCACTGGCTCGACTCCGACGTGGTCTTCCTGGCCGGGACCGGCGGCGGCGTCTACGACGTGCAGCTGGCCGACAGCTGGAAGGCGAACTTCTCCCTCTACGGGCGCGACTACGGCGACATCAGCGCGAGCGGCCTCTCCGACATAGAGAGCTACATCCTCACCATGAACAACCGCTTCGGCAACTGGCAGTGGATGCTGAACGGCCTCTCGGCCAAGGACAACGAGGCGCGCATCAACGACGGCGGCGTTGGCAGCGAGGCGGCGGACAAGGGGGCGCACACCCTGGTGGCCTACCACGCCGACAGCTTCTTTGGCATCAACCCCGGCTTCTCCAAGGCCGCCGTGCTCTACGGCCATGGCCTGGGGGCCGAGCTCAAGGGGCTGGGCTCCGACAGCGAGCTGCTGCCGGACGCCGACGCGGTGCGGGTCGCCGTGTTTGGCGCCACAGACCTCAACCCGCGCTGGCGTGTCGCCCCGGCCCTGCTGGCGGAGCAGAGCCAGGATCGCTACGTGAAGGGGGACGAGTATCAGTGGCTGACCCTCAACACCCGGGTGGCCCAGGTGCTGAGCCAGAACGTGGAACTGGTCTACGAGGCCGCCTGGCAGTACATGGACTTGGATCCCCAGGGCTACAAGGGGCGTCAGGCGGTGAGCGGCAACTTCACCAAGCTCACCTTCGCCCCCACCTTCAAGGCGCAGACCGCCGGCTTCTTCGAGCGACCCGAGTTGCGGGTGTTCGCCACCTGGATGGACTGGTCCTCCGAGCTCGACAACTACGCCAGCACAGATGCCATGGGCCAGAGCGATTTCACCGCCGGTGGCGAGTGGAACTTTGGCGTGCAGATGGAAACCTGGTTCTAGTTCGTTATCCCGATCACAAAAATGGCAGCCGGCACCGGGATCTGTTGGTTGGCTAAAACGGTTTAGCTGATAATGCGGACCAAGAGATCAGGGCCCGGCTCTGGCAAATCCTGTGCAGCAGTGGAGTAGCAAGGTGGGGAATCGTGTGTGGGTAATGGGGGATGCGGTGGTGGACTTGATCCCGGAAGGGAAGGAGCACTACCTCAAGTGTCCGGGCGGTGCACCGGCCAACGTGGCGGTCGGGGTGGCGCGGCTCGGCGGTGAATCGGCCTTTATCGGCCGGGTCGGCGCCGATCCCTTTGGCCGCTTTATGGCCGAGACCCTGAGCGGGGAGGGCGTCGACATTCGCCACCTGAACCAGGATCCGGCCCATAACACCTCGACCGTGCTGGTGGAACTGGATGAAGAGGGGGAGCGCAGCTTCACCTTTATGGTGCGCCCGAGTGCCGACCAGTTCCTCGAACCGGCTGACTTGCCCCGCTTCGAGGCAGGTCAGTGGCTGCTCACCTGCTCCATCGCGCTCGCCAACGAACCGGTGCGCGGCAGCTGCCTGCAAGCCATGGCGGCCATCAAGGCGGCAGGGGGGCGGGTCTGCTTCGACCCCAACCTGAGGCCCGAGGTGTGGGGCAACCCGGCCGAGATGCTGCCGCTGGTACGTCAGGCCATGGCCCTGGCGGACGTGGTCAAGCTCTCGGTGGAGGAGTTGCAACTGCTGAGCGGCCTGGACGATCTCGCCGCAGGGCTCGCCACCATAACGGGGCCGGCCCTGGTGCTGGTGACCCGGGGGGCGGGGGGCGTGGTGGCCCGTTTGGGTGGCGAGTGGCTGGAGTGGGTGGGGCAGAAAGTGACGCCCATCGACACCACGGGGGCGGGGGATGCCTTCGTCGCCGGTCTGCTGGCGGCGCTGGCCGGGCGTTCGTCGCTGCCGACGCTGGCCGAGCTGCCCGCCATCCTGGCCCAGGCCCACGGCTGCGGGGCGCTCGCCACCACCGCCAAGGGGGCCATGACGGCGCTGCCCACCCACACCGAACTAGATGAATTTTTGCGATCGGGCGCAAGCGGCCGTTGATCTGCGGCTAGAAGCCCGGGTCGACAGCCCCTACTCTCATGTGACAAGGGCCCGCCAGCTGGCGGGTCATAAGAGGAAGATTATGAATATCAGTGCGATAGCCAAGGATCTGGTGCCCCTGCTCGGGGGCAAGGAGAACATCGTCAGTGCCGCCCACTGCGCCACCCGGCTGCGGCTGGTGCTGGCGGACGACAGCAAGGTGAACAAGGCCGCCATCGACAAGCTGGACGGGGTCAAGGGGTGCTTTAGCAACGCCGGCCAAATTCAGGTGATCTTCGGCACCGGCCTGGTCAACAAGGTCTATGCGGAGTTCGTCACCCTGACCGGCACAGGCACCGCCAGCAAGGCGGAGCTGACCGACATGGCGACGGCCAAGCTCAATGTGGCCCAGCGCCTGGCGCGGACCCTCTCCAACATCTTCGTGCCCATCATTCCGGCCATAGTCGCGTCCGGCTTGCTGATGGGACTGCTCGGCATGGTGCGCACCTACGGCTGGGTCAATGCCGACAGCGCCATGTTTGTGATGCTCGACATGTTCAGCTCGGCGGCCTTCATCATACTGCCGATCCTGATCGGCTTCACGGCGGCACGTGAGTTTGGCGGCAACCCCTACCTCGGGGCGACCCTCGGGGGCATTCTCACCCACCCGGCCCTGACCAACGCCTGGGGCGTGGCCGGTGGCTTCAAGACCATGGACTTCTTCGGGCTGGATGTGGCCATGATCGGCTATCAGGGCACCGTCTTCCCGGTGCTGCTGGCGGTCTGGTTCATGTCGCATTTGGAGAAACAGCTGCGCAAGCGTATCCCTGACGCTCTGGATCTCATCCTCACCCCCTTCTTGACCGTCATCATCACCGGCTTCGTGGCGCTGCTCTTTATCGGCCCGGCGGGTCGGGTGCTGGGGGATGGCATCTCGTTCGGCCTGAGCGCCCTCTATGAGCAGGCGGGCTGGCTGGCGGGGCTGGTGTTTGGCGGTACTTATTCGCTTATCGTCATCACCGGCATCCACCACAGCTTCCACGCCATAGAGGCGGGGCTGCTCACCAATCCGGCCATAGGCGTCAACTTCCTGTTGCCCATCTGGGCCATGGCCAACGTGGCGCAGGGCGGGGCCTGTCTGGCTGTCTACTTCAAGACCCGGGATCTGAAGATCAAGGCGATCACGGTGCCGGCGGCCATGTCCTGCCTGCTCGGCATCACGGAGGCGGCGATCTTTGGCGTCAACCTGCGCTACATCAAACCCTTCCTGGCCGGTCTGTTTGGCGGGGCCTGCGGCGGCGCCTACGTGGTGGCGGCCAAGGTGGGGATGACGGCGGTGGGGCTGACCGGTATTCCCGGCATGGCCATAGTCCAGCCCATGAGCCTCATTCACTACATCATCGGGCTGGTGATCGCCTTCGGTGCCGCCTTCGCCGCCTCCTACCTGCTCAAGTACAAGGTGGAGTGATGAAGGACGCCTATCTCCTCAACCAGGTTGTCAGGTCCCTGCTGGCCGGACAGCTCAAGGCGGCGGCCGATCCCCATAGGCCCCGCTGGCACCTGGCAGCCCCGGTGGGGCTGCTCAACGACCCCAACGGCTTTATCGAGCACGACGGGCGCTACCACCTCTTCTACCAGTGGAATCCGCTCGGCTGCGAGCATCGCAACAAGGGCTGGGGCCACGTCACCTCCACCGATCTGCTGCACTGGCAGCACGAGCCGGTGGCGCTCCTGCCCACCGAGGACTATGAGAGCCACGGCTGCTATTCGGGGTCGGCGGTGAGCGACGAGCAGGGGCGCCTGACCCTCGTCTACACCGGCAACGTCAAATACCCGGATGGCAGCCGCACCGCCTATCAGTGTCTGGCCCGCGCCGATGGTGAGGGCGGTTTTGCCAAGCTGGGCCCCGTGCTGGATCTGCCCCAAGGCTACAGCGGCCATGTGCGAGACCCCAAGGTGTGGCACGACGGCCAGCAGTGGCTGATGGTGCTGGGAGCCCGCACCCTGGATGACAAGGGAGAAGTGCTGCTCTATCGCGGTGAGACCCTGCAAAACTGGCAACTGGTGGGCTCTATCGCCGGCAGCGGGCGCGGGGGGCTGGGAGACTTTGGCTATATGTGGGAGTGCCCGGATCTCTTCCCGATAGGGGACCGCCATGTGCTGATCAGCTGCCCCCAGGGGATTGCCCCGCTGGGGGACGATTATCGCAACCTCTACCAGTGCGGCTGGCTGGCGGGCAACTTCGACGGCGAGTGCTTCGAGCACGGCGCCTTCCACGAGCTGGACCGGGGCTTCGAGTTCTATGCACCTCAGACCACCCAGGACCGCCAGGGGCGGCGCCTCTTGTTCGGCTGGCTGGGGTTGCCGGAGGAGAACGAGATGAGCCAGCCCACCATCCCCTATGGCTGGCTGCACCAGATGAGCTGCCCGCGGGAGCTGTTCTGGCAGGATGAGTGGCTCTGCCAGCGCCCGGTGGCGGAGCTCGCGGCATTGAAGGGGGAGCAGACCCGCTTCGAGGGGGCTGTGGACGAGCTGCCTGGCCTTGCCATCGATTCGGCCTGGCTCGATCTGCACCTCGGCGGGGAGGGGAGCCTCTGGTTCGGCACCCTGGTCGAGCTGCGCTGGCAGCCGGGGCGCCTCACCTTGCGTCGCCAGAACTGGCAGAGCGGGGCCTGGGAGGAGCGATGCTGCCCCTGGCTTGGAGGCAAGATCACCTTCCTGTGCGACCACTCAAGCCTGGAGTGCTTCGTGGACGGCGGCCGCCAGACCCTGTCTACCCGCTACTTCCCCGGTGAAAACCCAGTACTTTCCGCACGTTGTGGTGGTGATGGCAGCAAAATTTGCCTCGATCACTGGCCGCTGGCGGCCTGCCTAGTACAATAGCCCGGTGCTAGTCAGCCGGGAGGCCAGGTGGAGAAGAAGAAACGGATCACGATTGCCCAGATAGCCACGCTCGCGGGGGTCTCCAAGGCCACCGCCAGTCTGGTGCTCAACGGCAAGAGTGCGGAGTACAGGATTGCCGACGATACCCGCAAGCGGATCCAGGCGGTGGCGGACGAGTGTCACTACCAGCCGAGCTTTCATGCCCGCTCCTTGCGCGAGAGCCGCAGCTACACCTGGGGGCTGGTGATCCCCGATCTCACCAACTTCGGGTTTGCCAGCATAGCGCGCACCCTCGAGGCCCACTGCCGGGAGGCGGGGATCCAGCTGCTGATCGCCTGTTCAGAGGATGATCCCACCCTGGAGCAGCGGGTGGTGGACAACCTCATCAGCCGCCAGGTGGACGGCCTCATCGTCGCCTCCAGCGGCCACAGCGACGACATCTATGCCCGCATTCACGACCGCCTGCCGGTGGTGCAGCTCGACCGCCACATCGGCGAGTCGCGCCTGCCCATGGTGATCTCGGACGCCTGCAAGGCCACCGCCGAGCTGGTGCGGGACATGGCGATCGAGTGCGATGCCGAGATCTACTACTTCGGCGGCCTGCTGGATCTCTCCCCCAGCCGCCACCGGCTGGCGGGCTATGAGCTGGGTCTGCACCGGGCCGGGCTGGAGGCGGATCCCGCCCGGGTGCGCCATCGCGACTATCAGCCGAGCTCGGGTTATCAGCTGATGGCGGAGCTGGTGGCCGAGCTGGGGGCGCCGCCCCGCGGGCTCTTCACCGCCTCCTTCACCCTGCTGGAAGGGGTGCTGCGCTACCTCAACGAGGCGGGACTGATGGAGACGGGGATGCGCCTGTGCACCTTCGACGATCACGATCTGCTCGACTGCATTCCCATGCGCATCGACTCCGTGGCGCAGGATTGTCCGGCCCTGGCCCGGGCCGCCTTCGAGCTGATGCAGCAGCTGATCGCGGGTAACCCTCCTGAGCAGACCGCCCAGGTGATCCCCCCCAGGGTGCGCTGGCGCAGTCGCCGCTAGTCATCCATCAGGTCTCATATGAAAAAGCCCCGCCATTGCTGGCGGGGCTTTTTGCTGTGGGCTGCGGGCTCAGTCCGTGGTGCTGGCGCGCCAGAAGATCTGCTTGATGCGGGGGTGCTCCCCCAGCGTCTTCATCAGGGCGTCCAGCTCGTCGCCATCGATGGAGGTGGCGAGCAGCACGGCCGAGATCTCGATGTCCTGCTCCCCGAAGGGCTCTATATCCAGCTCGCTCAGGGGGTAGTTGGCCTGCTCCAGCTTCTGCTCCAGCCAGGGCAGCACCTCTTTCTGGTGAGTGCGGCGGATGAGCGCCGTGACGCGGTAGGTCACCTCGGTGTCGGTATTGTCCACCGGATGACGGTTGATCTGATTGACCAGGGGGCGCAGCAGGGTGTTGGCTGCCAGCACGAACAGGGCGCCGAGGATGGCCTCCATGGCGAAGCCGGCGCCGCTGGCCGCCCCCACCGCCGCCACGCCCCAGAGGGTGGCGGCGGTGTTGATGCCGCGGATGTTGCCCGACTCGCGCATGATGACACCGGCGCCGAGAAAGCCGATGCCGGAGACGATATAGGCCACCACGTGCACCACCCCATAGCTGCCGCCGTGCAGGTCATAGATGCGCTGGGCCAGGTTGACGAACAGGGCCGCCCCCACGGCGACCAGCACGTTGGTGCGAAGGCCGGCGGTGCGCTGGCGGTACTGGCGCTCCAGCCCGACCAGGCTGCCGAGCACGAAGGCGAGCAGCAGGCTGGCCAGGGTGTCGATCAGGGCAAGCAGATCAAATTGTTGCCACATTCTCATGGGGTACTCCTTCTGATGAGCGATGGCTGCACGCAATCCATGATGAAACGCCGCACAAGAGGGCGGAAGCGCCCGGCGATGATTGCGCTGCTGGCCAGCAAAAAATGAAACACGGCGTGCGGGGCGTCCCCTGTGCATCCCCATAGGGCAGAGAGCGCGCCCCAGAGTTCAGGGGGCCAGCATGGCCGGCCCCTGAACTCTGGTTAACACAGTATGGTGTTGTCAGGTGCGCCCGGGATCGCCACCGCGAGGGCGCAGTTCCCAGCGAACCGGGTGGGCTGCCCCGACCTGATGGACAAACTGCACCAGATAGCGGCGCTGGGGCGGGGTGCACTGGAGGTTGAGTACCAGCTCACGCCCGCCGCTGCGGCCCGGTGTCATGGACTGCATTGGGTGCAGCCCGGCCGGCTGCAGGGTGTGGTTCACCATCTCCAGCACCTGCTCCAGATCGGCGCGATCCTCGCAGCGGATCTGCAGCCGGTAGTGGTGCTGGCGCCGTTTGCCCCGCAGCCAGCGCGGCAACATGCCAAGGCCCAGCTTGTTCAGCAGGGGGTGAGTCGATACAGACTGGGTTGATATCAAACGCATAGCAGCCTCCTTGTGGGAAGCAGAAACTATGCAGGCAAGGCGCCCATGGCCATTGGCCAGGAGTCACCCGACGTCAAGTGTATAAAGAGAAGAGGGGAGTGGATTTCCGCTTCTCGCAGGGCTGCGAGTTGCGGCAGAGGGACTCTGCGGCTAGCTCGCGACCAGGGTGCCGACGACAGGAGTCGGCGTGGATCTGTCACTTGATGAGTTGCCCACCGACGGTCTCCGCTATTGATTAGAGACGACATGGTAGCCGATACGGCCGCCGGGGTAAACCCTGGGCCCCAGACAGCAACATATTGAAACAAAATGAGGTTTTACCACGAGGGAGCCATAGCTCCCTCGTTTTCATCGTCCGGTCTGGGCTATTTCATGCCCATGCGCTTCAGGATCATGGCGGCGGGGCAGAAGCCGGTGAACGCACTCTGTATCAGGTTGACCCCGACAAAGACGCTCAGCCAGACGAAGCCCGGGTGGACCCAGGCAGTGAGCAGCAGCGACAGCAGCAAGATGCAGCCTGCGACCACTCTGACTCCGTTATCGACTGTCATGTGTCACTCCTCTTTCTGGTTATTTAGTGGTTGCTAATTTAGTGTTGATTTATACAATAGACTAAATATCAGTAATTGCTAATTTATGCTTATGAGCCCATTCGACGAGATGCACAGACACGCGACGGCGGCCGCCTCCCTGCTCAAGGCGTTGGCCCACCCTGAGCGCCTGATGGTGCTCTGCCAGCTGGTGGAAGGGGAGAAGGGGGTCGGGGAGCTGCTGACCCACAGCCAGCTCGGGCAGTCGGCCTTCTCCCAGCAACTTTCGGTATTGAAGCGCCATGGCCTTATCCGTTCGCGCAAGGTCTCCCAGCAGATCTACTACTCGCTGGTGAGCGAGGCGGCCGCCGATGTGCTGGCGGCGCTGAAAATCCATTTTTGTCACTCAGAAAATAAGGAATCTTGATGATGGAAAGCCAATGGCTGCTCTCTTTGGGCGGCGGCATGCTGGCAGGGCTGTCGGCCCTGATCCTGATGCTGTTCAACGGCAGGGTGGCCGGGATCAGCGGCATTCTGGCCGGAGCCTTGCAACACAGACAGGCCTGGCGCTGGCTGTTTCTGCTGGGGCTGGGGGCGGGCGCCTGGCTGGCGTTGACCCTGGGCTGGGCCAGCATGCCCGCCTTCACGGGTCTGCCTGGCTGGCCCGTCGTGCTGCTGGCCGGCCTGCTGGTGGGCATAGGCACCCGCCTTGGCAATGGCTGTACCAGCGGTCACGGCATCTGCGGCATGGGGCGGCTCTCCCTGCGCTCCATCGTCGCCACCCTGACCTTTATGGCGGCCGGTGTCATCACCGTCTTTCTGACCCACCACCTCTTCTGACAGGTTGATTGCCATGAGATTGCTGACAAGTTTGCTCGCGGGTTTGCTGTTTGGGCTGGGGATGGCCATCTCCGGCATGGTGGATCCGGCCCGGGTCATCGCCTTTCTCGATCTGGCGGGAGTCTGGGATCCCAGCCTCGCCTTCGTGATGGGGGGCGCCCTGCTGGTCTTTATGCCGGGTTATTTTCTGCTGGTGAAACCCCGCCGCCAGAGTCTGCTGGGGGAGCCCATCGTCGCCGTCCCCCCCCCCAGGCTGGATCGCCGCCTGATCGGCGGGGCCGCGCTGTTTGGCATCGGCTGGGGGCTGGCGGGCATCTGCCCCGGGCCAGCCTTGAGTCTCATTTCCAGCGGGCAGCCCATGATAATGTTGTTTATAGCGGCCATGGTGGCCGGGATCTTGCTGGTCGACCGGGTGCTGGTTCACGCACGGAACAAGGCTCGCCAACCCCATACCGCCTGATCCCGTGAAGTGACTGATGACGCCAGGGAAGGAGAGTGATGATGGAAAAAATCCGGTTGCTGGGGATCACCTTGCTGGTGATGACATCGCAGGCCATGACATCCACCCAGGCCCTGGCCGCAGCAGGGGAGTCGGTGGCCCCGCAGATAGAGCCCTTGCTGACAGTGGCGCCACAGCCGGTGACCGACTGGCTGACCCTGGATGGTACCGTCAGCGCCATCCATCAGGGGACGGTGGCGGCCCAGACCAGCGGCCGGGTCTCCCGCATGCTGGTGGATGTGAACGATGAGGTGGTGGCGGGGCAACCGTTGCTGGAGATCAGCGGCAAAGAGCAGTTTGCCGCCGTCACGGGGGCCGAGGCGCGGCTGGCCCGGGCGCAGGCCCAGCAGGTGGAGGCAGAGCGCCAGCTCGCCCGCTTTCAGGCGCTGATTGCCAAGGGGGTGATCACCCGTGCCCAGCTTGATAATGCCGAGGCCTCCGATCGCGCCGCCCGCGCCGAGGTGAATGCGGCCAATGCGGCCCTCACTCAGGCCCGCGAGGCCTACGGTTATACCCGCATTCTGGCCCCCTACGCCGGTGTGGTGACCAAACGGCTGGTGGAGCTGGGGGAGACGGTGGCCCCCGGTACGCCGCTGCTCTCCGGCTTCTCCCTTGACGAATTGCGAGTGGAGGTGGAATTGCCCCAATCCGCGCTCGCCCTCGCCGGTCAACCTGCGGATGTGCAGGTGCTGCTGCCCGATGGCAAGACCGTTACCCCCGCCAAACTGACCCGCTTCAACTATGCCGACAGCCAGAGCCACGCCTTCAGGTTGCGCCTCGACCTGCCGCCGCAAACTGCCGGGGTATTGCCCGGCATGTGGCTCAAGGTGCAGCTCAAGCAGGGTGAGCGTCAGGTGTTGCAGGTGCCGGACCGCGCCCTGCTGCGGCAAGGGGAGTTCAACGGTGTCTATCTGCAGCAGCCCGCTGGCTGGGCCCTGACGCCGGTACGGGTCGGCCATTGCGTCGAGGGACAGTGCGAGATCCTGGCCGGTCTGCAAGCCGGTGACAAGCTGGCTCCCGATGCCTGGGCGCAGCAGCAGGAGGTGGCCCATGAGTAGCGAGCTGAACGGCAACAAGGAGAGGCTGGGGCCTGCCGGTCGGCTGGCTGCGCTGTTTCAGGGCTCGGCCATCACCCCGCTGTTGGCGCTGGTGGGGCTGCTGCTCGGTCTGTTTGCGGTGCTGGTGACCCCCAAGGAGGAGGAGCCGCAGATCGATGTCACCTTCGCCGATGTCTACATTCCCTTCCCGGGGGCCACGCCGGCGGAGGTGGAGTCCCTCGTCACTACTCCTGCCGAGCAGGTGGTCTCCCAGATAAAGGGGATCGATACCCTCTACTCTTTTTCCCAACCCGATGGGGCCCTGCTGGTAGTGGTGTTCAAGGTGGGGGTGAGCCGCGAGCAGGCCATCGTCGATCTCAACAACCAGCTCGACTCCCACCGCGACTGGCTGCCACAGGGGATCGGGGTCGGTCAGCCACTGGTGAAACCCCGGGGGATCGATGATGTCCCCATCGTCAGCCTCACGCTCTGGAGCAAGCAACTGGGGGCACCCGAGCTGACCCGGGTCGCCCATGAGCTGGAGACCGAACTCAAGCGCATTCCCGGTACCCGCGATATTTACACGCTGGGCAGCCAGAGCGCCGTGCTGCGGGTGATGCCGGATCCGGCGGCCTTGAGCGCCCATGGCATCAGCTGGGGCGAGCTGAGTCAGCGGCTTGCCGCCGCCAATCAGGTGGGCACGACACAGGCCATCTGGCAGGACAACAGTGAGATCAAGGTGCAGGTTGGGCAGTTCCTGCAAAGCGAGCAGGAGGCTAGAGAACTGGTGGTGGGGCTGCACGACGGCAAGCCGGTCTATCTGGGGGAGGTTGCCAAGGTCTCCCTAGGTCAGGAGACCCCGACCAAGCGCAGCTGGATGGGGCTGGGGCAGGCCAGTTATCCGGCGGTGACGCTGGCCATCGGCAAGCAGCCGGGCCAGAACGCGGTCGAGGTGGCCAAGCGGGTGGAGGCGCGGGTCGAGAGTTTGCAGAACCGGCTCATCCCGGCTGGCGTCGAGGTAACAGTGACCCGCGACTACGGCGTTACCGCCGAGACCAAATCCAACACCCTCATCGGCAAGCTCATTTTTGCCACCACGGCGGTGGTGCTGCTGGTGCTGGTGAGCATGGGTTGGCGCGAGGCGCTGGTGGTGGGCGTTGCCATCATCATCACCCTGGCACTGACCCTGTTTGCCAGCTGGGCCTGGGGTTTTACCCTCAACCGGGTGTCGCTGTTTGCGCTGATCTTCTCCATCGGCATTCTGGTGGATGACGCCATAGTCGTGGTGGAGAACATCCACCGCCATCGCGGCCTGGGCAAGGGGGCGCTCAAGGCGCTTATTCCGGGGGCAGTGGACGAGGTGGGTGGGCCGACCATACTGGCGACCCTGACCGTGATCGCGGCCCTGCTGCCGATGGCCTTTGTCAGCGGCCTGATGGGCCCCTACATGAGCCCCATCCCCATCAATGCCAGCATGGGAATGCTTATCTCCCTGCTGGTGGCCTTTATCTTCTCCCCCTGGCTGGCGAACCATTTGCTCAAGGGGGACGTGCATGCTGCTCACGGCGAGGCCAAGGCTGGCCTTTTTCACCGGCTGATGACCCCTTTCTTGATCGGTGATGGCGCCAAGCGGGCCAGACGCAAGCTCTGGCTGGCCATCCTGCTGCTGGTCGCGGGCGCCGCCGCCATGCCCATGTTGCAGTGGGTGGTGCTCAAGATGCTCCCCTTCGACAACAAGTCGGAATTCCAGCTGGTGCTCGACATGCCGAAGGGGGCGACGCTGGAGCAGACCGAGCGCACTCTGCTGGCGGTCGGGCGGGAACTGGCCAAGGTGCCCGAGGTGAAGGATTACCAGATCTACGCCGGCAGCGCCGCCCCCATCAATTTCAACGGGTTGGTGCGTCATTACTTCATTCGCAGCGGCGCCAACGTGGGGGATATTCAGGTCAATCTGGTGGACAAACACGATCGCCATCGCAGCAGTCACCAGATTGCCCAGTCGGTCCGAGCACCGCTGCAGGCCATCGCCAGCGCTGTGGGGGGCAACCTGAAAGTCGTTGAGGTGCCCCCCGGCCCGCCGGTCTGGTCACCCATAGTCGCGGAAGTGTATGGCCCGACACCGGCCGCCCGTGAAGCGGCGGCGCGCGCCGTACAGGCCCGTTTTGTGGCTACGGCGGATCTGGTGGACGTGGATATCTATCTGACCGACCCGCAGCCCAAGTGGCGGCTGGTGGTGGACCGCAGTAAGGCGGCCCTGCTCGGGGTCGATCTCGGCGACCTTGTGAACACCCTCAATGGCGGGGTGGGTTATCAGGATGCCAGCTGGCTGCAGGGGCACGGCGCCAAGTATCCGGTGCCGATCCGCATCGAACTGGCCCCCGGTGACAAACGGGATCTGGCGGGCGTACTGGCCCTCAAGGTGCGCAGCCAGAGCGGCCAGTTGGTGCGGGTCTCCGAGCTGGTGAGTCGCCGTGACGAGGTAGCCCCCAGCTATATCATGCACAAGAACATGCAGCCCATGGTGATGGTGGTGGCCGACATGGGCGGCCACACCGACAGCCCGCTCTACGGCATGTTTGCCGCCGGTGCCGACATCGACCTGCCCCAATATTACGTACAGCAGCCCGATAAATTGGGAGAGGTGGCGATGTTGTGGGACGGGGAGTGGAAGATTACCTACGAGACCTTCCGCGATATGGGTATCGCCTACGGGGTGGGGATGATCCTCATCTACCTGCTGGTGGTGGCCCAGTTCCGCTCCTATCTGGTGCCGCTCATCATCATGGCTCCCATTCCGCTCACCCTCATCGGGGTGATGCCAGGCCACGCCCTGCTGGGGGCCCAGTTTACCGCGACCTCGATGATCGGGATGATCGCCCTGGCCGGGATCATAGTGCGCAACAGCATCCTGCTGGTGGACTTTATCGAGCAGCAGCGCCGCGCCGGAGTGGCGTTCGAGCAGGCGGTGATCGAAGCGGCGCAGGTGCGGGCCAAACCCATCATGCTGACGGCGCTGGCCGCGATGATCGGGGCCCTGTTTATCCTCGATGATCCCATCTTCAACGGACTGGCCATCAGCCTGATTTTCGGGATCCTGGTCTCCACCTTGCTCACCCTGGTGGTGATACCCTTGCTCTATTATGCCCTGCTCTCCCGACGCTCATGACGGGAGGCACTAGCGAAGGCGAAATGATGCCCTGCTCTCCTGCCAGACGTGGCGGGAGCCAATAGCGAAAGGATGCGCGATGAAGAGAGGCTGGCTGTGGTGGGCGGCGGGTGCCGGGGTGGCGGTGGCGGCCCTGGCATGGTGGTGGCGACCCCAGGGGACGCCGGTCAAGCTGGTGGCGGTCGGGCGGGGAGATGTGCTGGTGACCCTGGTCAACACCCGGGCCGGCACCATCAAGTCGTGCCAGCGGGCCGGGCTCAGTCTGCCCGGTGGCGGCGTGGTTGCGCAGATCGCCGTCAAGGCCGGGGACAGGGTGGCGCAGGGGGATCTGCTGCTGACCCTCTGGAGCGACGATATCCGTGCCGATCTCAGCCGCGCCCGCGCCCAGCAGGCCCTCGGCAAGACCCAGCGCGAGGAGCGCTGCAGCGAGGCCGCCTACTACGAGCGGGAGGCCAACCGGCTGGCCACCCTGCTCGCCAAGAACCTCACCTCCCGCACCCTGGCGGAGCAGGCCCAGAATCTGGCCGATACCCGCCGCTATATCTGCCGGGCCTCCCGCCAGCAGGAGCGGGTGGACGAGGCGCTGGTCGCCCAGGTGGAGGCCCGTCTGGCCGAGCGCCGTCTGCAGGCCCCCTTTGCCGGGGTGGTGGCGGAGGTCAACAGCAAGCTTGGCGAATACATGACCCCCTCACCCCCAGGGGTGGCCATGCCCCCCGTCATCGATCTCATCGACGATCGCTGCCTCTATGTCTCGGCCCCCATCGATGAAGTGGATGCCGCCCGCCTCAGGGTGGGCCAGAGCGCCCGGGTACTGCTCGATGCCATGCCCGGGCGCGACCTTGCCGCCACCGTCACCCGTATCGCCCCCTATGTGAAGGAGCTGGAGAAGCAGGCCCGTACCGTGGAGGTGGAGGCGGCGCTCACCGCCCCGCCGAGCGATGTGCCCCTGCTCATCGGCTACAGCGCCGATCTCGAGGTGGAGGTGACCCGCGCCACCGATGTGCTGCGGGTGGCGGCCAGCAGCCGGGCCGACGATGGCAGCGTGCTGCGGCTGGAGGGGGATCGGCTGGTGCGGGTGCTGCCCCGCTGGGGGGTGGAGAACTGGAACTGGATTGAGGTGGCGGAGGGGCTGGCCGCCGGTGACAGGCTGGCGGCCCAGCCCGGCCAGATAGTCGGGGAGGGACCCTTCACCGCCGCCAAGGAGCAGACGGATGAGTGATCTCATTCGCCTCGAGGCCGTCAGCCGTCGCTTCACCCTGGGGGGCGCTGAGGTGGCGGCCCTCGCGCAAGTCTCCCTGCGGGTCGCCGAGGGGGAGTATCTGGCAGTGATGGGCCCCTCGGGCTCCGGCAAGTCGACCCTGCTCAACGTGCTGGGGCTCTTGGACCGGCCAGACGAGGGGCGCTACTGGCTGGGAGGGGAGGACACGGCCACCCTGTCAGAGCCAGCGCTGGCCCGGCTGCGGGGCCAGCGCATCGGCTTCGTGTTCCAGTCGTTTCACCTCATCTCCCGCCTCACCGCCCGGGAAAATGTCGAGCTGCCGCTGATGCTGTGCGGCGTCCCCCCCGCCGAGCGCCACAGTCGCAGCCAGCGCCTGCTGGAGGAGCTGAGGCTGGACAATAGGGCCGACCACAGGCCCGCCGAGCTCTCCGGTGGTCAGCGCCAGCGGGTCGCCATCGCCCGGGCCATGGCCATGGCGCCGCGCCTCATCCTGGCGGACGAGCCCACCGGCAATCTGGACTCCCGCTCCGGGGAGGAGGTGATCACCCTGCTGGAGGGGCTCAACCGGGAGCAGGGCATGACCCTGGTGGTGGTGACCCACGATCCCCGCCTCGGCGAGCGGGCGGGCAGGCGGCTCTCGATGGATGACGGCCGCATCAGCAGCGACAGCGGCGGGGGCTGAATGCGGCGCCCCGATGCCCTCCGCTTCGCCGCCGTGGCCCTGCTGCGCCAGCGCACGCGAGCGCTGGTGTTGATCCTGGCGGTGAGCCTGAGCGTCACCTCGGTGCTGCTGCTCACCGCGCTGGGAGAGGGGGCGAGGCGCTATGTGGCCGAGCAGTTCAGCTCCCTTGGCAAGGATCTGCTGGTGATGTTCCCGGGCCGCAAGGAGACCACGGGCGGGCTGCCGCCGGTGACCGGCAACAGCCTGCGGGAGATCACCCTGGATGACATGCACTACCTGGGCCAGCATCAGCCCCAGCTCAGGCTGGTGCCGCTGGTGATGGGCTTTGCCGAGGCCAAGCAGGGGGCCCGGGTGCGCCAGACCATGCTGCTTGGCAGCAGCAACGACTTGCGACATACCCACGGGCTGACCCTGCTCGCCGGCCGCTGGCTGCCGGGGGAGGCCACAGAGGATAGGCCGGTCGCCCTGCTCGGAGACGTGGCGGCCCGTGAGCTGTTCGGTCAGGCCGATCCGGTCGGTCAGTGGCTGCGTTTTGACAATCGTCGCTTTCGGGTGGTGGGAGTCTTCACCAGCCAGAGCAGCAATCTGGGGATGGACATGGCCGAGGCGGCGCTGATCCCGGTGGGCAGCGCCATGGGGCTGTTCAACACCGAGGGGCTGTTTCGCCTGCTGATCCAGCCGTTGGCCGGGCAAGCTGTGCCCCCGCTGATCACGAGGCTGGAGCAGCTGATGCAAGCGCGCCACGGGGTGCTCGATGTGACTCTGGTGCGGCGCGACGCCATGCTGGCCACTTTTTCTACCATTCTGGCCACCCTCACCCTGGCGGTCGCCGGTATCGGGGCCATCAGCCTGCTGGTCTCCGGCATCATGATGATGAATCTGGCGTTGATCAGCACCCGCCAGCGCACCGGCGAGATAGGCCTGCTCAAGGCGCTGGGGGCCGACAGCCGCCAGATCCGCCAGCTGTTCTTGTGGGAGGCGCTGCTGCTGAGCGGCGGTGGCGCCCTGTTTGGCACGGCCCTGGGCTATGCCCTGGTGGCCCTCGCCGCGCTGATCTGGCCGAGCTTCCCGGCGGCGGTGCCCTGGCTCGCGCCCCTCTGCACCATACCCGCGGCCCTGCTGACCGGGCTCTTCTTCAGCTGGCTGCCCGCCTCCCGGGCGGCGCGGCAGGATCCGGTCAGCAGCCTGCGCAGCGGGCAATGGAGCGGCGGCTGATGCGCCTCGCCGATCTGCTGTTCTGGCTCTGGCGCGCCTTGCTGGCAGGGCGCAGTCGCAGCCTGCTGTCGGCGCTCGGCATCGCCATCGGGATCGCCTCCGTGACCCTGCTCACCGGCATAGGCGAGGGGCTCAGGCTCTATCTGCTCGACAGCTTCTCCCAGTTCGGGACCCGGCTGATCGCCGTGACCCCTGGCAAGACCGAGACCGCCGGCGGCCCGCCCGGCATTCTCTCCAGCAGCCGTCCCCTGCTGCTGGAGGATGCCGATGCCCTCGCCAGATTGCCAGGAGTAGAAGCCGCCCTGCCCGTGGTGCAGGGGCAGGGGGAGGTGCGCAGCCGCGGGCTGACCCGCAGCACCGCCATTCTGGGCACCGGCTCGGCGGCGCTCTCCGGCTGGCGACTCACCCTGGTGCAGGGGCGTTTTCTGCCCGCAGATGACAGTGCCATGCCCCGCGCCTATGCGGTGCTGGGCGCCAAGGTGGCCGCTGAGCTGTTTCCCGGCGGCGACGGGCCGGGGAGTCTGCTGCGGGCCGGGGATCGCCGCTTCCGGGTGGCCGGGGTGCTGGCCCCCAAAGGGCAATTTCTCGGCTTCGATCTGGACGACATGATCTATCTGCCCGCCGCTCACGCCCAGGCGCTGTTCAACAAGGAGGGGCTGCAGGAGATAGACGTCATCTATGGGGCCGGACAGGGTGAGGCCGAGATCACGGCCCAGATCCGGCGGGTGCTGATCGCCCGCCACGGCGCCGAGGATTTTACCCTCACCTCCCAGCAGGACATGCTGGCGAGCCTCGACAAGATACTCTCCATCATCAAGCTGGCGGTCGGGGGGCTCGGGATCATCTCGCTGCTGATCGGGGCGGTCGGCATCTTCAGCATCATGAGCATCGCCCAGCAGGAGCGGATCCCCGAGGTGGGCCTGCTAATGGCGCTGGGCTGCCCACGGCGGCGCATTCTATTGTTGTTCCTGCTCGAAGCCGTGGTGCTGGCGCTGCTGGGGGGCGCCATGGGACTGGCCCTGCTCGGGGGGCTCAAGCTGCTGCTCGCCCTGCTGGCGGCCGGCTTGCCGCTCAGCCTCCATCCCCTCTATCTGCTGCTGGCCCTGGGGTGCAGCGCCCTGGTCGGTCTGCTGGCCGGGGTCGCCCCTGCGCTGCGGGCGGTGCGCCTGGACCCCGTGGTCGCCCTGCGGGGGGACTAGGCGACGATCTCTGTCATCTGCGAGGGGGGCGCTGGTTTGAACAGGGGGAAGTAGCGCCTGTCCGCCTGGCTCATGTGGCCGACCACCAGCTCCTGAAGGATGAAGTTGAGCAGCTCGTCGTTGCCAAGCGTCCCCGCCCTGGCGGCGGCCATCAGCTGGGAGGCCTTCTCCAGCAGCCTCTGGTGATCCCGTCGATGGCTGGCCAGCTCCCCATAGTCGTATTCAGCCAGCAACTGCTCTTCGAAGGCGAAGTGCTGGCGGGCCATCTCGAACAGGCTCGCCAGACTCTCCAGAAACGGCTCGGGATTTTCGCCCGGATCCTTGATGTGCTCCAGCAGGCGGTTGGCCAGCATGAAGAGCCGGTGATGCTCGGCATCGATGCGGGGATGGCCGCACTCATGGCCGGGATGCCACAGCAGGGCCCCCTGCGCCGGATCCCAGGCGGTCGTGAACAGGCAGACCCGGCCACGGCCCTGGTTCTTCGCCTGATACATGGCCTGGTCGGCGTGGTGCATCAGGGTCTTGGGGTCGGCGCCATGCTGCGGATAGAGGGCCACCCCTATGCTGCTGGAGATGCGCAGCGCCTGCTGCTCGAGCAAGAACGCATGGTGCAGGCTCTGGTGCAGCTTGTCGGCCACCCCCAGGGCGGCGTCGCCGGTATCGGGCAGCAGGATCACGAACTCGTCGCCCCCCAGCCGCGCCACCAGATCCTCCTCGCGTACGCAATGGCCCATGCGCTCGGCCACCAGCTTGAGCAGCAGATCCCCGGTCTCGTGGCCGAAGGTGTCGTTGATGGGCTTGAAGTGGTCGAGATCGATGAAGATGAGGGCCAGGGGACGCTCGGGCGCCTGCTGCAGCCTCTCTTTCAGCCGTTGTTGCAGCAGGCGGCGATTGGCCAGGCCGGTGAGGGGGTCGTGGAAGGCGAGGCGGCGCATCATCTCCTCCCGGGCCGCCCGCTCGGTGATATCCCGGGTCACCCCCAGGATGGCGTCCGGTCGCGCCCGGGTGTTGCCGTGCAGGGTGGTGACCGTCTCTATGGCCACCAGATGCCCATCCTTGTGGCGCAGCTGGGAGTGGATGACGCAGCGGGTCTGGGCCTGCTCACCCCGTTGCCAGGCGGCCAGGGCGGCGCTCATCTCCTCGCGCAGCTGTCGCCTGGATTCGTCGGGCAGCAGTTGCTTGAGGGACATGGTGAAGAGCTCGTCGGGCTCGTAACCGCTGAGGGGGCCTATGGCCGGGCTGACGTAGCGAAACCGCAAGGAGGCGGTGTCCATGGTCCAGATGACGTCGGCGCTGTTCTCCGCCACGAAGCGATAGTGCTGCTCGCGCTGGGCCAGCTCCCGGGTGAGCCGCTGGCGATCCCGCGCCTCCTGGCGCAGCCGCAGATGGAGATACAGGAAGATGCCGAGCAGGGCCAGCAGGGAGAAGGTGATCAGCATGGCCACCGCCACGCTCCTGTCGAGCAGTTGCCGCTGCTGGCGCAGGCTGGCCTGGGCACTGTCGTAGATGAAGGGGGCCAGGTCGGGCACCGCCTTGATCATGCCGGCATCCAGATAGGTTCTGGCGATCTGCAGCCAGCGCTCCTGCTGCATGTAGCCCGGCTCTATGAGGTCGGGCTGCATCAGCGCCCGGGTTTCGCGGGCCTCGAACGCCAGCTGCTCGCGTCCGGCCCCGCTCGGATACTGCGTCATGATGAGGTCTATCATCTCCTCGGGATTGTCCATGGCATAGCGCCACCCCTTGAGGCTCGCCTGCAGGAAGGCATGGACCCGCTCCTGCCCGGTGGCGAGCTCGTGCTCAGAGGTAAAGAGGTTGTCGCCGTAGAAGTCAAAGCCGATGTCGCGGGGATTGAACACTCGGTAGGGGATGTTCAGTTGAGTCAGGGCGAAGGGCTCGGTGGAGCTGTAGGCGCTGATGGCGTCCGCCTTGCCGGTCAGCAGCGCCTGCAGCCCCTGCTCGTAGGGGAGGGTGTTCCACTGTCTGGTCTGCGTATAGTGATGAAGATAGGTCAGCAGCTCGTTGGATCCCGGCTCCAGCATCAGGCGCTTGCCGGCCAGATCCGCCGGGGTGCGGATATCGGGTCTGTCCAGGGTCAGCAGCACCAGGGGGGAGTGCTGCAACATGGCGGCGAGCACCACCACGGGGCGACCGGCGGCCCGGGCCAGCAGCAGATCGCTGCCACCGATGCCAAAGTGGGCCCGGCCCGTGGTCACCTCGTTGATCACGTCGGTGCGGGGACCGGCCTCGCGCAGGCTGACCTGCAGACCGGCATCCCGATAGAAGCCCTTGGCGATGGCGGCATAGTAACCGGCAAACTGGAACTGGTGCTGCCATGGCAGTTGCACTATGACGTGCTCGTCTGCGCGCAGGGAGGGGGTGATCAGGGCGGATATCACCACCCATATCGACAGTAGCCAGCGGCCAGGCTGGCAGGATGCATCGGACTCCGTCATACCGCTATTCTCTCGGGAGGTGCTCTGCTGGCTAGAGTCAGACAATTTCTTCTCCTTCGCAAGGGGAGGAAAGCCCATAAAGCAAAGGAATGCGGGCTATTAAAACTCATTTTTGTGTCATTCATCACGCTGGGTGGAGGAATAGGGCGTTTTGGCACCTCATCTGGCCTGGCAGTGGCCCCTGGTGGATGAAAAAGAGAGTCATTTCATGCACCTCTTCGTGCTTGCAGGGCGCTCCGTTGCTGATAGATTGAATTTTTTTCTGCGCTTTCAGGTCAACTCCGGCCATCGCAGCCATAGTGGATGGCAGAGCGGGTGGCTGGGGCCGTGGTCAGGGGAGGACGCCCCGGGAGCAGGGTGGTATGGTAGTCTCCCCTTTTTCCAATGAGGTCCCCCTATGTCTCCTCCCATGTCTCCCTTGCGCCTGCTCGTCTCCGACTCCCACGATCCCCTGTTCAACCTGGCGGTGGAGGAGTGCATCTTCCGCCAGATGGACCCCACCCAGCGGGTGCTGTTCCTCTGGCGCAACGCCAATACCGTGGTGATAGGCCGGGCCCAGAATCCCTGGAAGGAGTGCAACACCCGCCGAATGGAAGAGGACGGCGTGACCCTGGCGCGGCGCAGCAGCGGCGGTGGGGCCGTGTTCCACGATCTCGGCAACAGCTGCTTCACCTTCATGGCGGGCAAGCCCGGCTATGACAAGGGCGTCTCCACCGCCATCGTGCTGGATGGCCTCAAGCGGCTGGGGATTGCGGCCTCTGCCTCGGGGCGCAACGATCTGCTGGTGGCCACGGCGGACGGGGATCGCAAGGTGTCGGGTTCGGCCTACCGGGAGACCCAGGATCGCGGCTTTCACCACGGCACCCTGCTGCTGGACGCAGACCTCGGCCGTCTGGCCAACTACCTCAACCCCGACCCCAAGAAGCTGGCGGCCAAGGGGATCACCTCGGTGCGCAGCCGGGTCGCGAACCTCTGCGAGCTGCTGCCGGGGATAGATCACCGGCAGGTGAATGACGCCCTCATAGAGGCCTTCTTCCACTACTACGGTGAGCGGGTAGCGCCCGAACATATCTCCCCCGAGCGGATGCCGGACCTGCCCGGCTTCGCCGAGACCTTCGCCCGCCAGCGCAGCTGGGAGTGGAACTTCGGCCATGCCCCGGCGTTCAACCATCAGCTGGACGAGCGTTTCGGCTGGGGCGGGGTGGAGCTGCATTTCGACGTGGAGAAGGGGGTGATAGGACGGGCGCAGATCTTCAGCGACAGCCTGGATCCGGCGCCCCTGGATGCCCTGGCCGAGCGCCTGGTGGGGACGCCCTACCGGCCAGAGGCGATGGCGGCGCTGCTGCACTCGCTGATGGGGGAGTTCCCGGCCAGGGCCCACGAGCTGGCGGAGCTGGAGGCCTGGCTGGTGACGGCCCTGCGCTGAGAGGCATGACCCGGATCACGAAACGGAGCACGGGCTCCGGCGCAGGGGGGCCGTCAGCCCCCGACTGCCGTGGTCATGATAAAAAGTAGGGCAGGCCATTAGTTATTGTCGCTGTCTCCTGCGCCGCCCCGGGGGTATAACCGGGGCACATTTGCAGTACTAATGGTCTTATCATGAGCGATCTTGTCTATCTGAAAGATGACGGCGTCAACGCCGTCCACCCCGAATTCTCCGCCCGTTTCGCCACCGTCAAAGCCAACTTCTTCTCCCGCAACCCCGATCTCTGGCCGGTGTTTCGCGAGCCCGGTTTCGCCACCCTCAACGAGTTTCGCGCCCGTGGCCTGGCGCCGGATGCGCGCCTGAACGCCTGGCCCGATGGCCGCGCCCGCCTCGCGGATCTCTGCGAGACCATGCCGGTGCCCGCACAGATGCGCACCCCGGGGGAGCCCATGACGGAGCTGCTGTTTGCCGGCGCTCTGTCGAAGGACTGGGAGAACCCCTCCAGCGTCGAGAACGTCATCACCATGTCGGCGGATCCCGCCATCTACGGCGCCCAGATGGGGATCCTCGCCAACCCCAACCTGGTCTACTCCGAGTATGCCGGGGTGGCGGAGGAGCTCGAAAAGAAGGTGGTGCGCCAGATTGCCCTGCTGGCGGGATACGATCCGGCCCGCGCCACCGGCATCTTCACCCAGGGGGGGACCTTCTGTAACCTCTATGGCTACCTGCTCGGCATTCGCAAGAGCTTGCCGGAGGCCAAGCACAAGGGGCTCGGTCACTATCAGGACTACCGCATCATCAACTCCCAGGGCGGCCACTACTCCAACATCACCAACCTCTCCCTGCTCGGGGTGGACATAGAGAACAAGACCATCCGCATCCAGGTGGGCGAGAACAACGACATCGATCTCGCCGATCTCGAGCGCACCCTGACCGCCTGCTTCGCCCTCAAACATGTGGTGCCCACCATCATGCTCACCATGGGCACCACGGACACCTTCGGGGTGGACCGGGTCAAACCCGTGGTCGAGCTGCGTGACAGGCTGTGCGAGCGCTTCGAGGTGGAGGTCAAGCCCCACATCCACGTCGACGCCGCCATCGGCTGGTCGATGATCTTCTTCCTGGACTACGACTTTGCCGCCAACCCGCTCGCCATCAACGGCGCGACCCTGGCGGGCATAGAGCGCAACGTGGCGCGCTTTGCGGAGCTGAAATACGCCGACTCCTTCACCGTGGACTTCCAGAAGTGGGGCTATGTGCCCTACACCTCCAGCCTGGTGATGATCAGGGAGCAGGAGGATCTCAAGGCGATGGAGAACGACCCGGAGAACTTCTCCTACTTCGAGCGGGACATTCAGGGCCAGACCCACCTGCAGTCCACCATAGAGTGCTCCCGCGGGGCGAGCGGCCTGTTCGGCGCCTATGCCGCCCTCAACTACCTGGGGGTGGAGGGCTATCGCACCGTGCTGGCTCACTGCCTGCAGAATGCCAACTACTTCCGCTTCCGCCTGAGCCAGCTCGGCAACGTCAAGCTGGTGGCCCAGGAGAACCAGGGGCCGAGCGTGGGCTTCAAGATCTACAACCCCGAGTGGGTGAGCGACCCGGAAGCCGAGTTCGCCTTCGAGCTGGCCCGCAGCCCGGACGCGGCCTACAGGGCGCGGCTGGCCCGCAACACCGAATACCACCGCAACCTGTTCAAGCAGCGCGGCAAGGTGGGGCTCTATACCAACTGGGTAGAGGCGGTGGCGCACTCGGAGTACGACGCGCGCGGCAAGTACTCCTATATCGCCGGGGAGAAGGCGGTCTTTATGAACCCCGCCTGCACCCGCGAGCAGATCGACGCCTTTATCGACCATATTCGCGGCTGAATCCGGTCGAGATCGCAGATAAAACAACGGCGGGATTATCCCGCCGTTGTTTTATTACCGTGGCCAGCGTTCACTGCTTCTGCAGTTGCGTCACCGTCAGCTTGCCCGCCGGGTTCTCGGCGTGGAAGCGCACCGCATCCCCCACCTTGAGCTCCTCCAGCAGGGCCGGATCGGCCACCCGAAAGACCATGGTCATGGCCGGCATCTTGAGGTTGGCGATGGCCTCGTGCTTGATCCCCACCTTGCCGTTGGGTGCGTCGATGCGGCTGATGATGCCGCGGGTCATGGTCACGTCGCCCGCCTCCGCCATGGTCATCCCCTCCATCTGGGACATGTCGTGCCCCTCGTGGTTCATGATCATCTCGGCCTGTGCCTGCATGGCGCCAAGGCCGAGCAGCAGGGTCAAAGTGAGTGTCTTGTAGTTCATCTGATTTTCCTTAACGTCGTTGATTTGGTTGTGCATCAGGGTTATTCGGCCTGTTCATTCACGCTTTGGTCCAGGGCACGGCGTTTCCACAGATAGAAGGCGGCGGGCAGCACCAGCAGGGTCAGCACCAGGGCGCTCACCATGCCGCCGATCATGGGGGCGGCGATACGCTGCATCACCTCGGAGCCGGTGCCGTGGCTCCACATGATGGGCAACAGGCCGGCGATGATGGTCACCACCGTCATCATCTTGGGGCGCAGGCGCAGGGCGGCGCCGTGGATCACTGCCTGGTGCAGGCCTGCCTTGTCCGGTTTGCCGCTCGCCACCAGGTCATCCCAGGCGTGGTTGAGGTAGACCAGCATCAGGACGCCTGTCTCCACCGCCACCCCGGCCAGGGCGATAAAGCCCACCCCCACCGCCACAGATAGGTTGAAGTCGAGCAGCCAGAGGGTCCAGATCCCGCCCACCACCGCCAGCGGCAAGGTAGTGAGAATGAGCAGCACCTCCTGGAAGCGGCGAAACGCCAGATAGAGCAGCAACACGATAATGGCGACGGTCAATGGCACCACGTAGGCGAGGCGCGCCTTGGCCCGCTCCATGTATTCGTATTGGCCGGACCAGGTGAGGGCATAGCCCGCCGGCAGCGCCAGCTGCTTGTCCACCTCGGCCTTGGCCTCTGCCACAAAGGAGCCGATGTCGCGGCCGCGAATGTCGACGTAGACCCAGCCGTTGAGGCGCGCATTTTCGCTGCGCAGCATGGGCGCCTCGTCGCTGATATAGACCCGGGCCACGTCCGCCAGGGCGATGCGCGCGCCGCTTGGGGTCACCAGCGGCAGCAGCTCCAGGCTGGCTACCGAGTCGCGATAGCTCTGGGGGTAGCGCAGGTTGATGGGGTAGCGCTCGCGCCCCTCTATGGTCTGGCCCACCTCCATGCCGCCCACCGCGGTGGCGAGCACCGCCTGCACATCGGCGATGTTGAGGCCATAGCGCGCTGCCTTGAGCCGGTCGATATCCACCTTGACGTAGCGGCCGCCGGCCACCCGCTCGGCGTAGACCGATGAGGCGCCCTCCACCTCGCCGACGATCTGCTCCAGCTGCTGGCCGAGCCCCTGAATGACCTTGAGATCGGGCCCCGCTATCTTGATGCCGACCGGGGTCTTGATGCCGGTGGCCAGCATGTCGATGCGGGTCTTGATGGGGGGCACCCAGGCGTTGGTGAGGCCGGGGAAGCGGATGAGGGAGTCGAGCTCTTCTTTGAGCTTCTCCGGGGTCATGCCGGGGCGCCACTGATCCCGGGGCTTGAGCTGGATGCTGGTCTCCATCATCACCAGATCCGCAGGATCGGTGGCCGATTCGGCGCGCCCCGCCTTGCCGAACACGTTCTGCACCTCGGGCACGGTACGAATGAGCTTGTCGGTCTGCTGCAGGATCTCCCGCGCCTTGCCCACCGAGATATTGGCCGCGGTGGTGGGCATGTACATGATGTCCCCCTCATCGAGCGGCGGTATGAACTCGGAGCCCAGGTACTTGAGTGGCCAGAAGCCCGCCACCGTCACCACCGCCGCCAGCATCAGCGTGGTTTTCGGACGGGCCAGCACGGCCTTGAGCAGCGGCACATAGCCCTGGCTCAACCAGCGGTTCAGCGGATTGGCCTGCTCCGCCAGCACCTTGCCGCGGATGAAGTAGCCCATGATCACCGGCACCAGCGTGATGGCGAGTGCGGCCGCGGCGGCCATGGCGTAGGTCTTGGTGTAGGCGAGGGGGTGGAACATCCGCCCCTCCTGCGCCTCCAGCGCGAACACCGGCAGGAAGCTGATGGTGATGATGAGCAGGGAGAAGAAGATGGCGGGCCCCACCTCTATGCTCGCCTCGGTGATGATGCGCCAGCGGTTCTTGTCGGTGAGCGCCTCCCGCTCCATATGCTTGTGGACGTTCTCGATCATCACGATGGCGCCATCCACCATGGCGCCGATGGCGATGGCGATGCCGCCCAGCGACATGATGTTGGCGTTGATCCCCTGCAGGTGCATCACGATAAAGGCCACCAGAATAGCGATGGGCAAGGTGATGACCACCACCAACGACGATCGCAGGTGGAACAGGAAGGCGAGGCAGACCAGCACCACCACCGCGAACTCCTCCACCAGCTTGCCGGAGAGGTTGTCGATGGCGCGCTGGATAAGGTCGGATCGATCGTACACGGTGACGATCTCTACCCCCTCCGGCAGGCTGCTTTTCAGCTCTGCGAGCCGTTTCTTGACCCCGTCTATGGTGTGCTGGGCGTTCTCGCCGAAACGCATGACGATGATGCCACCGACCACTTCCCCTTCGCCGTTGAGCTCGGCGACGCCGCGTCGACTCTGGGGGCCGGTGACCACATCCGCCACGTCACCCAGCAGCAGCGGGGCACCGCGCACATTGGTGCCGAGGGGGATCTGCTTCAGATCCTCCACGCTCTTGAGGTAGCCGTTCGAGCGCACCATGTACTCCGCTTCCGCCATCTCGATGACGGAGGCGCCGGTCTCCTGGTTGCCCTGCTGGATGGCGGTCTCGATGAGGGAGAGCGGGATGCCGTAGGCGCGCAGCTTGTCCGGGTCGACCCGGACCTGATACTGGCGCACCATGCCGCCCACGGTGGCGACCTCGGAGACGCCGTCCACCGTCTGCAGCTCGAACTTGAGCAACCAGTTCTGCAGGGAGGTGAGCTCGCTGAGGTCATGCTTGCCGGTTCTGTCCACCAGAGCGTACTGGTAGACCCAGCCCACCCCGGTGGCATCGGGGCCGAGCTGGGGGCGGGCAGAGGCGGGCAGATTGGGGGCCACCTGGCTCAAATACTCCAGCACCCGGGCACGGGCCCAGTAGAGGTCGGTGTTGTCGTCAAACAGCACATAGACGAAGGAGTCGCCGAAGAAGGAGTAGCCGCGCACTGTGGTGGCCCCCGGCACCGCCAGCATGGCGGTGGTGAGCGGGTAGGTGACCTGATCCTCCACCACCTGGGGCGCTTGGCCCGGATAGGATGTCTTGATGATCACCTGGACGTCGGAGAGATCCGGCAGGGCGTCCACCGGGGTCTGCTTCACCGACCAGAGCCCCCAGGCGGTGAGCATGACGGTCAACAGCAGCACCAGAAAGCGGTTGCCGACGGACCAGCGAATGATGGCAGGAATCATGATTGGACTCCTTTCTCATGGGGCGCAGAAAGTGAAGAGCGGTTGTTGGCAAAGCCGCGAATGATGGAGGGGGTCATGACTTCTTCTCCATCTCGGGCATCGCCATCTGATGCTGGCTATGGTCCATGCCTTCCATCTCATCCTTTGCCGGCGCATCAGCGCTGGCCGGAGCACTCTCCTGATGGATGCTGGTGATGCGGTACTCATCCCCCTCCTGCAACACCTGCAGATGGAGAGTCTGCCCCTCGGCCAGCTTGCTGATGTCCACCCCGTCCGCCACGGTGAACTCCATCTCCATGGCGGGCCACTGCCACTCGGGGATGGGTTGGTGGGAGACCATCAGGGTACGGTTGGCCAGATCGATGCTTTCAACCTCGCCCTGGGTCCACACCTGGGCCGGGCGCACCGCCGTCATGCGCTGGAAGTCAGAATCGATGGCCGATTCCGAGTCGAGCAGGAACTGGGCCGAGCTGACGATGCTGTCCCCCGCTTCAACTCCCTCCCTGATGGCCACCTTGTCGCCAAACTGGGGGCCCAGGGTGACGGCGACCGACTTGAAGCTGCCATCCCCCAGCGCCAGCACCAGCCTGTCCTGGCTGCCGGTGCGGATCACCGCTTCGCTCGGCACCACCAGCCGGGGTTCCCCCTGCCCGGTGCGAATGCTCACCTTGGCGAACATATTGGGTTTCAGGAACTCGTCCGGGTTGGCGAAGCGCAGCCGTACCTTGAGGGTGCGGGTGGCGGCATCCAGGGTCGGGTAGAGGTAATCGACCCTGCCTTGCCAGTGGCGGCCGGGGGCATAGTCCAGGGTCATGGTGACCGGATCCCCCACCTTCAGCTGGGCCGCCTGTCGCTCGAACACCTCGGCGCTCACCCACACCTGCTTGAGGGTGCTGATGTTGAACAGTGCCGCGGCGGGCTCCACATACTGGCCCTCGCGCACCTTCAACTCGGAGACATAACCGCTGCTGGGGGCATAGATGCGCACCGTCTCCTGCACCTGGCGGGTGCGCTTGAGGGCCGCTATCTGATCCGCCGGCACCTGCAGGGACTTGAGCTTGCCCTCGGCGGCGCGCAGCAGCAGGGGGTTGGCCGTGTTGAGCGCCAGCAGATACTCGTGCTGGGCGTTGACCAGATCCGGGGCGTAGAGCTCGTAAATCAGGCTCCCCTTGCTCACCTGCTGCCCCTCGCTCTTGATGGCGAGGGTGCGGATCCAGCCTGCCATGCGGGCGTTGACCGCCTCCAGCCTGTCCTCGTCATAGCCGACATAGCCCACCGTCTCGATCTGCTGGTGGATGGGCAGCTTTTCGACCTTGGCGAGCCGCACCCCCAGGTTCTGCTGGATCTCGGGGCTGATGGTGACGGTGCCGGGGGAGCCGCTTTTTTGCTCCTCATAGACGGGAATGAAGTCCATCCCCATGTTGTCCTTGGCGGGGCCATCGCGCTTGTCGCGGGGATCCATGGGGTTGACCCAGTAGAGCGGGGTCTTCTCGGCGCTGGCGCCATCGCCAGGCAGGTGGCTGGCGACCCAGTAGCCGCCACCGGCGCCAAGGGCCAGCAGCAGGGCGGACATCAACAGTGTCTTGTTCATGACAAGCCTCCGGCGCGCGGGAGGCGAAGGGGCGGCTGGCACGGCCGCGCGCTGGCAGACCGGGTAACTGGGGTGGATGACATGGTATCTCTTCTCTTCTGTCAGGCCGCCGAGTGGGTGATGGGTAAGGCATCACGGGCGGCAAACGGGGCGCAGCTGTGTCAGCGCGCACGGCTCCCTGCGAGCGGGCCGGTTTGGCCAGGGCACAGGGTCAGGCAAGGCGGCAGAAAACGGGCAGGCCGAGGCTTGCCGCCGCCGCGAGAGAAGGGCTTTCTAGTGGCGCAGCACCGACAGCATCAGGTGCCGGCGCGGCCAGGAGGGAGGGTGGGTACCGCGGGATCGCAGGAAGGGATCCCGCAACCAGTTGTCCAGCACGCTGCTCGCCGTCCCGAGGGGCAGCAGCAACAGGGGCAGGGCGAGCAGGGTCAGCAGGGCGGCCAGCAGCGGCAGCCCGGCCCCCATGGGCGAGGTGAGGCCGCCGTGCATCTGGCACTCGTCCTGATTGGGGTCGGCGGCAGCGTAGCCATCACTGCCGTCGTGGCAGGAGAGCCCCTGCATGGCCGCAGGCATGGTGGCGGCCCCGGTCATGGGGGGGGGGGGGGGGGGGGGGGGCGGCCACCCCCCCCCGCCCCGCCGGCCGGGGGCGGGAGGGGG
>NZ_JASATR010000027.1:0-41490 GCF_038440395.1 Aeromonas sp. OTU364 | reverse complement strand
GCCCCCCTCTTCCGTTGGATTCTCATGAGCCGCTCTCGCTCAATCCCCCCGGCGCAGGGAGATCTCCCCCCCCAGGTAGAGCCTGATCCCCTCGTCCGTCTCCAGCCGCAGGGCACCGCGATCGTCGATACCCCGGGCGATGCCGCGGATCACCTGCTCCCCCATCAGCAACTTCACCGGTTGGCCGGCAAAGTAGTCGAGCCGGTTCCAGCTCTCGACGAAGCTCGCCAGACCGCTCTGCTCGAAGGTCTGCATGGCCTCTTGCAGGTGCAGGAGTACGCAGGCCGCCAGCTGGTTGCGATCCACCAGTTCGGGCTGAACGTGGCGCAGCTCTGACCAGGCCTGATCGATCTTCTCCCCCTGCTGGCTCGGCATCGCCAGATTGAGGCCGACCCCGATCACCAGGTGGCAGCTGGCGCCGGCACTGCCGCTCATCTCCACCAGTATGCCCGCCAGCTTGCGGCCCTGGTAATAGAGGTCGTTCGGCCATTTGAGCTCCACCCCGGGGTAGCCGAGGGATTCCAGCGCCTCCACCACGGCCACCCCCACCGCCAGACTCAGCCCCATGGCGGCCGCCATGCCCTGCTCGAGCCGCCAGTACATGCTGAGGATCAGCTGGCAACCGAACGGCGAGACCCAGGGCTTGCCACGGCGCCCCCGACCGGCGGTCTGGCACTCCGCCAGGCAACTCTCGCCGGAGCTCAGCTGGTTGACCCGCTCAAACAGATACTGGTTGGTGGAGTCGATCACCGAGAAGCAGTGCACCGGCGCCATGGGGGCCAGGGCCTGCAGTTGCGCCTCGTCATAGAGTGCCATGGGGACGGCCAGGCGGTACCCCTTGCCAGTCAGGCTGAACAGATCCAGCCCCAGCTCCTTGAGGGCGGCCATGTGCTTGCTCACCGCCGCCCTACTGATGCCGAGCTGCTCCCCCAGCTGTTCGCCGGAGTGAAACTGGCCGTCGCTGAGCAGGGTGATCAGGGTCTGCCTGACGGGGGTGAGGGTCATGCCAGCACCTCGTCGAGCCAGGTCTCGCCGGTGAGCCCCATGAAGCGCACCTCGTGCTCCAGCACCACGCCGAACTTGTGCTCAACACTGTCACGCACATGGGCCGCCAGGGCGATGAGCTCCATGGCACTGGCGCCCCCGAGGTTGACCAGCACCAGCGCCTGCTCCTGGTGGACGGCGGCGCGGCCGATGGCAAACCCCTTGAGCCCGCACTGATCGATGAGCCAGCCCGCCGCCAGCTTGGCCTGCCCTTCCCCGGCCGGATAGCAGGGCATCTGCGGGTATTGCCCCTTGAGTGCATCCGCCACCGAGGCCGGCACCACGGGGTTCTTGAAGAAGCTGCCCGCGTTGCCGAGCACCGCGGGATCCGGCAACTTGGCCATGCGGGTGGCGCAGACGGTGTCGAAGATGGCCTGCGCACCAGGGTGCTCGCCGAGGGCCGCCAGGGGGCCATAACCGATCACGGGCTGCCAGACCTTGGGCAGGCGCAAGCCAACGGCGGTGATGAAGTGGGTGTCCTGATAATCGTGCTTGAAGATGCTGTCGCGATAGCCGAACCGGCAGTCGGCCGCCGCTATGCGCTCCACCTCGCCGCTCTGCCAGTTGAATGCCTCCACATAGGCACAGAACCGGGCCAGCTCGACCCCGTAGGCGCCTATGTTCTGCACCGGGGCCGCACCGACTGTGCCCGGGATCAGCGCCAGGTTCTCCAGCCCGTGCCAGCCCTGTTGCAGGGCATGGCACACCAGCTGGTGCCACTCCTCCCCCGCCGCCACGTGCAGCAACCAGTGGCTGTCGTCATCCTGCAGTTCGATGCCTTTCATTCGATTGAGCACGACCAGACCGGCAAAATCATTGCAGAACAAGATGTTGCTCCCACCACCCAGCACCAGGCGCGGCAAGACGCTCAGCTCCGGATCGGCCCGCAACTGGCAAAGATCATCCAGCCTGGCCACTTCGGCCAGCCAGAGGCAGTGTGCGTCCAGGCCCAGGGTATTGAGGGCCGACAGGGGGGCATGGGGAGTGAGTTTCATCTGCGTGTTCCGACAAGGACAAGGGCGCAGTTTACCCCAGATCCCCCGGGACGAAAAACCCGGGTACTGTTCGGACTCAAACCGCTGGAGTAAAGTAAGCCCTTCAGCCCGTTGAGGAAGCATGAATGAACAATCAATTCGCCGTCATCGGCCTCGGCCTGTTCGGCAGCGCACTGTGTGAAGAGCTGCAGTTGCAGAATGCCGAGGTGCTGGCCATCGATATCGACGAGAGCAAGACCCGCCAGATCGCGACTCTGTGCAATCACGTCATCGTCGCCGATGCCACCGATGAGGCCACGGTCGCCGAGCTGGGACTGGCCAATTTCGACATCGTCTTCGTGGCCATCGGCGACAACCTCGAAACCAGCATTCTCACCACGCTGGTGCTGAAGGAGGCGGGGGTGAAGAAGGTGTGGGTCAAGGCGCGCGACAAGTTCCACGCCAAGATCCTGCAAAAGGTGGGGGCCGACAAGGTGATCAACCCGGAGTGGGACATGGGGCGCCGGGTCGCCCAGAGCATGCTGGACAACCGCCTGTTCGACTACCTGGAGCTGGGGCACGAGATGGTGCTGACCGAGTTCGTGATCGGTCTGCAACAGAACGGTCGCACCCTGGCCGATCTCAATCTGCTGCAACAGAACGACTTCCAGTTGCTGGCCATCAAGCGCGGCGAGGTGCTGCACAACGTGCTGACCGGCAAGATGGAGCTGCAACTCGGTGACATCCTGATCCTGGCCGGCAACAAGCACGCCATCGATCACTGGCTCGACACCCTATGATCAACTGGCGCAGCAACTACGCCTTCGCCCTGCATCGGGATACCGAATCCCGCTGGAGTGAAGCCAGGCTGATCCTGGGCAGCTTTCTCATCATCCTGCTGGTCGGTACCCTGTTTCTGGTGCAGCCCTCGAGCCACAAGGGCGAGGTCACCTTCATCAATGCCCTGTTCACCGCGACCTCGGCCATCAGTGTGACCGGACTCGGGGTGGTGGATACCGGCACCGCCTTTACCCTGCAAGGGCAGATCATACTGCTGATGCTGATGGAGATAGGGGGCCTGGGCCAGATGACCATGACCCTGCTGCTCATCGCCATGTTCAGCAAGCGGGTCGGTCTGCGCCAGCAGATACTGGCGAAGGAGGCGCTTGGCCAGGAGGGCTCGGTCAACATCATCCAGCTGGTGAAGCGCATAGTGCTGTTCGCCCTGATAGCCCAGTTGATCGGCACCGCCATCATGGCCATTCGCTGGGTGCCGGAGATGGGGTGGAGCCATGGTCTCTACGTCAGCTTTTTCCACGCGGTCTCTGCCTTCAACAACGCCGGTTTCTCGCTGTTTGCCAACAACCTCATCGACTACAGAGACGACCCCATCATCAGCCTGACCATACCGGCCCTGCTCATCCTCGGCGGGATAGGTTTTACCGTCATCGTCGACCTGGCGCGCAACCATCGCTGGCGCAAGCTGAAGCTGCACAGCAAGCTGATGCTGCTGATGACCCCCGCCCTGCTGCTGCTTGGCACCCTGATGTTCTGGCTGCTGGAACACAACAATCCCGCCACCCTCGGCAACGCCGGGCCTGGCGGCCAGCTGCTGGCGGCCTTCTTCCAGTCCGCCACGGCGCGCACGGCTGGCTTCAACACTGTGGACATAGGCCAGATGGTGCCCGCCTCCCTGCTGTTCATGATGATGTTGATGTTCATCGGCGCCGGTACCACCTCGACCGGTGGCGGCATCAAGGTCACTACCTTCGCCGTGGTGTTGCTGGCCACCAGGGCCTTTCTGACCAAGCGACCCCACGTCACCGCCTTCGGCCGTACCCTGTCACCCCAGATAGTGACCCGCTCCCTGGCCATCATCATCGTCAGTACCATGGTGCTGATGCTGGCCATGTTCCTGTTGATGCTCACCGAGTCACAGCCCTTCGACAAGATCATGTTCGAGACGGTCTCGGCCTTTGCCACCGTCGGCCTCTCGACCGGCATCACCGCCTCCCTGAGCGAACCGGGCAAGCTCATCCTGGTGCTGGTGATGATCTGCGGCCGTCTCGGCCCGCTGACCCTGGCCATCATGCTCTCCAGACCGAGCGAGACCCGGATCCGCTACCCGGAAGAGAACGTCTACACCGGCTGATCGAATGCCAGATAAAGCGAGAGGGGCCCAGAGCCCCTCTCGCTTTTGCGCCTCAAGTCGCCGCCATGATCCCGGGTCACTCAGGCCGCCTTGCTTCTGGCCGGGCGCTTGCCCGCCCCCTTGCGGGGCGCCGCACCTGTGCCACTGGCCGCCGAGCGCTTGCGGCTGAAGCGCCGCTTGCTGGCCCCCGGCGCCTCCCTGGGCAGGGCGCTGAAACTTGCCCCCGAATCCTGCCTGGCACCCTCGATCAAGGCATGCAACTGATCCGTCAGCGGCCCCATAAATTGCTGGTAACTCGCGTGACGCTCGGCGATCCGGCCCAGGTGCTGCTCCCACAGCGCCGTCATGTCCGGCGTGGTGGCGGTGGCAGGCAAGGCCTGGATCAGGGCCCGTCCGGTCGGGGTCGCCTTGATGCTCTTGCCCTGCCGCACCAGGAAGCGCCGCTTGAACAGCAGGTCTATGATGCCGGCCCGGGTTGCCTCGGTGCCCAGGCCATCGGTCTCGCGCAGGATCTTGCGGATCTCGGGATCCTGTACATGGCGGGCTATGCCCGTCATGGCGGCCAGCAGGGTAGCGTCGGTGAATGCCTTGGGCGCCTGGGTCATCTTCTCCAGCAGCTCGCCCCGCTCGCACGACAGTTGATCCCCTTCTCGCAGCGCAGGCAGGGTGCCGGCCTCCTCCTCATCGTCCTCCTCGACCCCGAGCAACGCCTTCCAGCCCGCCTTGAGGATGCGCCGCGCCTTGGCCTGGAACAGGCCGCCCGCGATACGCAGCAACACCCGGCTGTCGTTGTACTCGAACGGGGGATAGAACTGCAGCAGGTACTGGCGGGCGACCAGGCCATAGAGCTTGCCCTCGTCGGCGGAGAGGCTGGCCAGGTTGCCATGCTTCTCGGTGGGGATGATGGCGTGATGGGCATCCACCTTGCCGTCATTCCACGCCTTGCTGCGGATCTTGCCGTCCGCCTCGGCCACGGCGCTGGCCAGCGTCGGGGCCGTGGCGGCGATGGCATCCCGCACCTGGGGCGCCCGGTTGAAGTGATCGCTTGGCAGATAACGGCTGTCGGATCTGGGGTAGGTGATGAGCTTGTGGCGCTCGTAGAGGCTCTGGCAGACATCCAGCACCCGCTTGGCGTCCATGCCGAACCGCTTGGCGGCATCGATCTGCAGGCTGGAGAGGTTGTAAGGCAGTGGCGCCGCCTGTTTCCGGGCTTGCTCCTCCACCTCCTCCACCCGGGCTGGCAGGCCCTGGATCCGCTCCATCACCTTGGCGGCCAGTGCCCGGTTGAGCACCCGTCCCTCCTCGTCCTGCCAGGGCGCACAGGCCTCGGAGGGCAGCCACTTGGCGCCGAACCTTTCGTTGCGCTCCGTCACCACATGGGCCAACACCTCGTAGAAGGGTTTGGGGACGAAGGCGTCTATCTCGAGATCCCGCCGCACCACCAGCCCCAGCAACGGTGTCTGCACCCGACCGACCGAGAGCAGCTCGCTGCAACCGGCCTTGCGCCCGAGCAGGGTATAGGCGCGGGTCATGTTGATGCCGTAGAGCCAGTCGGCCCGACTGCGGGCCAGCGCCGACACCGCCAGCGGCACGAACTCCTTGTTGTCTCTGAGTTTATCGAGGGCGCGGCGCACCGCGGGGGGATTGAGATCGCTGATGAGGCAGCGCTGCACCGGCTTGAGTTTGGGGTAGCCGAGGAAGTCGATCACCTCGTCCACCAGCAGCTGCCCTTCCCTGTCCGGGTCACCGGCATTGACCACGCAGTCGGCCTGCTTGATGAGCCGCTTGATCACGGCAAGCTGGCTCCTGGTCTTGGGCTTGGCCACCAGCTGCCACTGGCTCGGCACTATGGGGAGCTGCTCCATGCGCCACTGCTTGTAGGCGGCATCATAGGCATCGGGCTCCGCCTGCTCCAGCAGGTGGCCGATACACCAGGTCACCACGTCTCCCTGCGCCGTCTCGATGAAGCCCTCCCCCTTCTTGTGGGGCTTGGGCAGAACATCGGCGATGGCGCGGCCAAGGCTGGGCTTTTCGGCAATAAAGAGTCGCATGACTGACAAACCTGATCACTGTATATGCAAACAGTATATATCGAGCCTTTCATAAAGCCCAACACAGGCCCATTCAGAACCAGAGCGTCGCACTGGAGCGCAAAACGTCGCGACAGCGCCGTTTCCAGCATGATTAGTGCGGATATGATGACAAAAAGAGAGCCAAATAAGGCTAAACTGACAGAGTTAACCCTCTGAATTTGATTTAAATTCAAACAAAGGTGTTTTGGTGAAACTTAAAACCAAAAAAAACCAATTTAAAGAATAAAAAGCATAACCGAGGTCAACCCCTCACCCACCAAGACTACTACTATATTGGTAATACCAGATTCGAAGGACACTGCGCCATGCTTGGAAAAATGTTGAGAAAGACCTGGTTCTGGCTCCTGCTGCTCGGAGCCCTGCTGGGCGTCGCGGCACTGGGAGTGACAGTCACAGTGCTGCACAAGACCAGCTCCACCGAATTCTGCGTCTCCTGTCACTCCATGCAGACACCGCTCGCCGAGTATCAGGGCAGCGTCCACTTCCAGAACGTGAAGGGGATCCGCGCAGAGTGCGCCGACTGCCACATTCCCAATGAGCCCGCCTCCTACCTCTGGACCAAGATCCGCGCCGTGAAGGACATCTATCACGAGGCGATCGGCACACTCGACACTCCCGAAAAATACGAGGCCCAAAAGCTGCGCATGGCCCAGACGGTCTGGGATCAGCTCAAGGCCAACGACTCCGCCACCTGCCGCAGCTGCCACAGCTACGCCGCCATGGACATCCTGGCCCAGCGCCCCAATGCCCGGGCCGAGCACCCGGTCGCCATCAAGGAGGGCCAGACCTGCATCGACTGCCACCGCGGCGTCGCCCACATCATGCCTGACATGAGCGGTCTGGCTGCCGCCGGTGCCAGTGAACTGGCTGCCGCCGCGGCCCAGACCCCGGCCAGCGTCACCACCCGTTACGCCATCGCCACCACCCCCCTGTTCCTCGATGCCAAGGCCACCACGGACGAGGGCACCCTGATGCCGTCAACCCAGGTCGAGATCCTGGCCAACGACAACGGCCGCGCCCAGGTGCAGATCGAGGGCTGGCAGCAGGACGGGGTGAGCGAGGTGTTCTACGCCGCCCCCGGCAAGCGCATCCTGAGCGTGCTGGTCGGCGATGCCGCCAAGCAGGCGCTGGTCACCGGCAAGAGCGAGACCGACAGCGCCACCAACCTCACCTGGCATCAGGTCAAGCTGACCGCCTGGGTGGATCAGAACCAGCTCATCGGCGATCAGGGCAAGCTGTGGCAATACGCCTCCACCCTGATGTCCAACAACTGTACCGGCTGCCACGGTCTGACCGCGCTGGATCACTTCAATGCCAACCAGTGGATAGGCGTCATCAAGGGCATGGAGTCCCGTACCTCCCTCACCCCGGAGCAGGCTCGCATGCTGACCCAATACGTGCAGAAACACGCCAGTGACATGAACGCGGCACACTAAGGCTGGAACAGAGGAATTCGATATGACTTTTTTCAATGATCAACAGACCAATCTGTCCCGCCGCAGCCTGCTCAAGGGCATGGGGGCCTGTGCCGCCCTGCCCCTGCTCGGTGCCCTGTTCCCGAAACACGCCCTGGCCCAGGCCATCAGTACGGCGCTGGAGCAGTTCCCCACCCTGGTCCCCGCCCAGAAGGGCATACTGACCGGCGCCCACTGGGGAGCCTTCGAGGCCATAGTCGCCGATGGCCGCATGGTGCGGGTCCAGCCGGTGGCCGATGATCCGGCACCGAACGACCTCATCGACATGGCGCCGTTCCAGGTCCATGCCAAGAACCGCATCAAGTACCCCATGGTACGCAAGAGCTGGCTGGAGCACGGCCCGGGCGCCAAGCCCGAGCTGCGCGGCGCTGACGAGTGGGTGCGGGTGAGCTGGGAGCAGGCCATCGAACTGGTGGCCGGCGAGATCCAGCGGGTCCAGCGCGACGTCGGCCCTCAGGCGATCCACGCCGGTTCCTACGGCTGGAAGAGTGTGGGCATGTTCCACAACAGCCGCACCCTGCTGCACCGCCTGATGAACCTCGCCGGGGGCTTCACCGGCTATGCCGGGGACTACTCCACCGGCGCGGCCCAGGTGATCATGTCCCACGTGATGGGCTCCATCGAGGTGTACGAGCAGCAGACCGCCTGGCCGAACGTGGTGGAGCACGCCGAACTGGTGGTGCTCTGGGGGGTCAACGCTCAGGTCACCCTGAAGAACAGCTGGAACATGCCGGATCACGAGGGTCAGGCAGGCTTCAAGGCGCTGAAAGAGAAAGGCACCCGGGTCATCAGCATCGACCCCGTCTACAACGAGACCGCCAAGCTGGCCAACGCCGAGTGGATAGCCCCCAACGCCTACACAGACGTGGCCATGATGCTGGGGGTGGCCCACACCCTCTATAGCGAGAAGAAGCACGATCAGGCCTTCCTCGATCGCTACGCCGTCGGCTTCGACAAGTTCCTCGCCTACCTGCTCGGCCAGGACGACGGTCAGCCCAAGAGCGCCGAGTGGGCGAGCACCGTCTGCGGCGTCGAGGCCAAGGTGATTCGCCAGCTGGCCCTCGACATGGCGGCCAAGCGCACCATGATCATGGCCGGCTGGGGCATGCAGCGGCAGCACCACGGGGAGCAGCCCAACTGGATGCTGGTCACCCTGGCGGCCATGCTGGGCCAGATCGGCCTGCCGGGGGGCGGCTACGGCTTCAGCTATCACTACTCCTCCGGTGGCAGCCCCACCGCCAAGGGCGGCATTCTGGCGGGCATCTCCGCCGGCAACGCCCCCAAGAACAGCCCGGCCCCCATTCCGGTGGCGCGCATCGCCGACTGCCTCGCCAATCCCGGCAAGACCATCGACTTCAACGGCCGCAAGGTGACCTATCCGGACATCAAGCTGGTCTACGTGGCGGGGGGCAACCCCTTCCACCACCACCAGGACACCAACAACCTGCTGCAGGCCTGGCGCAAGCCGCAGACCGTGATAGTCCACGAGCCCTACTGGACCGCCACCGCCAAGCACGCCGACATAGTGCTGCCGGTCACCACCAGCTACGAGCGCAACGATCTGGAGATGGGGGGCGACTACTCCCAGCGCTATGTGTTCCCCATGCACCAGTGCGTGCCGCCCCAGCATGAGGCCCGCAACGACTTTGACATCTTCAGCGCCATCGCCGCCAAGCTGGGCCTGCAGGAGGCCTATACCGAGGGCAAGGACGAGATGCTGTGGCTCAAGCAGATGTACGACGGCATGGCCGCCCAGGCCCGGGGTGCCCGGGTCGCGCTGCCGCCGTTCAGCATGTTCTGGGAATCCAACAACTACATCCGTTTCCCGATCCCGGAGGCGAACCGCCAGTGGATCCGTCACGCCGATTTTCGCGAGAACCCGCTGCTCAACCCGCTCGGCACCCCGTCCGGCAAGATAGAGATCTTCTCCAACACGGTAGCCGGCATGGGCTATGCCGACTGCGCCGGTCACCCCAAGTGGTATGAGCCCAAGGAGTGGGTCAAGAGCGAGGTGGCGGCGCGCTATCCGCTGTCGCTCAACACCTCCCACCCGACCCAGCGGCTGCACTCCCAGCTGGACAACACCCCCCTGCGGGACAAGTTCGCCATCGCCGATCGGGAGGCCATACTGATCCACCCGGACGACGCCAAGAGCCGCGGCATCCAGGACGGGGACCTGGTGCGCGCCTTCAACGAGCGCGGCCAGATCCTGGTGGGGGCGCTGCTCTCGAAAGACATTCGCCCCGGCGTGGTGCGGATCTGCGAAGGAGCCTGGTTCGATCCGGCCAAGCCGGGCGAGGTGGGCGCCATCTGCAAGAACGGCAACGTCAACTGCCTCACCTTCGACGAGGGCTCTTCCAGCCTGGCGCAAGGCAACTGCGGTCACATGGCCCAGTTGCAGATCGAGAAATACAGCGGGCCAGATCTCGTCAACACAGCCCATGAGGTACCGGCCAACGCCTGATCCCGGGTGAACACAAAAACGGCGCCATAAGGCGCCGTTTTTTTATCGTGGTTTCCGATGTGACTCAGAAGTCTCCCTCAATCATGTACTCTTCCGTACACTCCACCGCCTTGCCGCCAGAGCGCAGCCAAGATAGATCAGAAGTCTCCCTCAACCATGTACTCTTCCGCACACTCGACGAGCTGGGGCCAGAGCTCTTCCGGCACCCAGGCTTCGGGGTCATCCTCATCCCCATCATACTGGGTCCAGAAGAAGGCGCGCAGGCCGCTCGCGAAGTCGTCGCTGATCTCGGCAAGCTCGGAGAGCGGCCCCAGCCAGGCGATGCGGCGCAGGCCGGAGGCGAGATCGTTGATGGCATCCATCAGGGTGCGATCGTCCTGACTCTGCTCCACCAGCAGGGTGAAGCGCTCGCGGGCGCTCTCGGTCTGATCCTCGTCCAGCTCGCCCACATCGGCCAGCAGATCGACAAAGTCCTCCAGCAGGAACTGGATCAGGGACTCCCTGTCCTCAAACCACTGGATCTGGGCCCCCTTGGTACCCAGCACGGAGGCATCGAACGAATCATCGAGATGGCACAGCGCCCATGGATCGTCAGTCATTGCTACCCTTCCTACCACTTGAATTAAGGACTCTATCTTATGCCTGGTGCGCCCCCCATGCTACCTCGGAGGACGACCCGGGCCCGAGCGGCCCATGCCGGGCCGCCTCGCTCATACGTGTGCTAACCGTCTACCCTGGCCACCTTGGGCAGGGAGAGGGAGGCGGCAAGCCCTCCCAGCTCTGCGCGCCCCATGATGAGGCTGCCACGATAGGCTTCGGCCAGGTCTGAGACTATGTTGAGGCCGAGCCCGGATCCCGGCACCTTCTCGTCGAGGCGCACCCCGCGCAGCACCGCCTTGGCGATCTGATCCTCGCTCATGCCGGGGCCGTCGTCCTCGATACGCAGGGTGATCCAGCCCCCCAGCTCGGCGCTGGAGATGCGCAGCTCGCTGGCGGACCACTTGAAGGCGTTCTCCAGCAGGTTGCCCACCATCTCGTCAAAGTCCTGCTCCTCCACCCCGACCGCCAGGTTGGCCGGCACCTGCAGGTCCACCGTCTTACCCGGGTAGAGACGGGAGAAGGCGCGACAGATGTACTCCACCCGCGCCCGCACCGGGGTCGAGACCCCGAGGATCTTGGCGGCCCCGGTGACCCGTGCCTTGCCGAGGTGATAGTCGATGTGGCGCTGGATCTGGTCGAGCTGCTCGCCGATGGCGGCCTGATCCTCGGGGGGCAGCTGGGCCACCTGATTGCGCATTATGCTGAGCGGCGTCTTGAGGGCGTGAGCCAGGTTGCCGGTGTGGGAGCGGGCTCGCTGCAGCAGCTCGCCGTAGTGGTGCAGCAGGCGGTTGATGTCTTCCACCAGCGGCTGGATCTCCAACGGATAGCGCAGCCTGAACCCCTCCTGATGGCCCTGATGGACCCGGCCCAGCTCGCGGCGCAGCAGGTGGAGCGGCCTCAGGCCGTAGACGATCTGGAACATGAAGCCCAGCACCAGACCGGCGGCCGCGAAGCCGAGACCGAGGAAGAGGCTGATCCGGGTCTTCTTCAGGGTCTGGGTCAGGGCGCTGCTGTCCTTGGCCATCACCAGGGTAAACACCTTGTCAGAGCCCGGCAGCAGCACAGTGCGGGTCATGATCAGCAAGGGCTCCTTGTTGGGCCCCTTGCCGACGAAGAGATCCGGATCCCCGAAGGCCGACTTCAGGCCGTGGGCGCTCAGGTGCACATCCCACAGGGAGCGGGAGCGGCTGACCACGGCATCCCCCAGCTCAAGCTGCCAGTAATAGCCGGAATAGGGCTGGCGGAAACGGGGGTCCGCCATGGGCTCGGTGACCACGGGCAGGCCGTCGGGCTGGATCTCGAGGCGGGAGAGCAGATCGTAGAGCTGCAACCGCAGGCCGTCGGCTTCCGCCTCCTGCCAGTAGTTGCGCATCATGGTCTGCAGGCTGAAGCCGGTGGCGAACAGGAAGAGCCCGCACCAGACCAGTGCTATGGCCACCAACCGTCCCCTCAGGGTACGCACCAGCCTCATTCACCGCCCCCCAGCCGTGCTGGCATCAACGCCCGTCTCACTCGTTGATCCGGTAGCCGAGGCCGCGCACCGTCTCGATCAGATCGGCGTGGGTCTTCTTGCGGATCCGGCCGATGAATACCTCGACCGTGTTGGAGTCGCGATCGAAATCCTGGGCATAGATGTGGTCGATCAGCTCGCTGCGGGACACCACCTTGCCCCTGTGCTGCATCAGATAACCCAGCACCCGGAACTCGTGGGCGGTGAGCTTGATGGGGGTCCCTTCGTACCATACCTGAGACGCCGCCATGTCGAGCCGCACCCCGCCAATCTCCAGGATGGAGCTGGCGTTGCCCGCCGCCCGCCGCACCAGGGCCTGTACCCGGGCCACCAGCTCGGCGACCTGGAACGGCTTGGTGAGGTAGTCATCGGCCCCGGCGTTGAGCCCTTCTATCTTCTCGTGCAGCTGGCCACGGGCAGTCAGTACCAGCACAGGTGTGTCTATCCCCTTGCTGCGCCACTCCTTGAGCACGCTCAGGCCATCGCGACCCGGCAGGCCGAGATCCAGGATGATGGCGTCGTAGGGCTCGGTCTCGCCGAGAAAACCCGCCTCGTTGCCATCGTGGCAGAGATCGGTCACAAACCCGGACAGGCGCAGCTGTTCCGCCAGCTGGCCCGCCAGGATCTTTTCATCTTCAACTATCAGAATTCGCATAAATGGGTATCCAAAGCAGAGTTGCGCCTGTCGCGGCGGCGATTGGGGGACGAGTCATCAAGGCGGGGAGCATGCGGCGGATCACTCCTCTTCCGGGGGCGGGCGAGGCTCGAACAGGCGCTCCAGATGATGACCCTTGAGCCACACCATCTCCAGGTTGTCGGCGCGATAGCCCACCTTGATGACGCTGTTCTCGTCGTCGATGAGCCGAAGCTCGTAGAGCCAGACCCCGTCCTCCTCCCCCAGATCGACGCGCAGTACGCGCACCGGCAGGCGGGAAGCCACCTCCATCAACTCATGAAAAGGCCGGATCCGCCCCTCGCTGACCGCCTGTTGCAGCAAGGCCTCGTTCGGCTGGGCCGCCTGGGACAGCATCGGCAGCAGCAATCCAAGCAGGGGCAGCGCGCTATTCATGGGTGATTCATCTCTCAAAACCTAACATAATGCCGTTTATAGTGTGCCAGCCATGAATCCGGAATGAATATGATCCCACGCAGTATCCTGCTGATCCTCTGCCTTTTTTCCACCCTTGGCTGGGCGGCTCAGGCGCGTCTCGACATGCCGGCCCTGGTCAAGCTGTTGCTGGCACAAGGGTACCACGACATTCGGGAAGTCGAGCTGGAAGGGGACAAATTCGAGGTGGAAACCCTGGATGCCGACGATAGGCGAGTGCAGCTGCAGGTCGATGCCTACAGCGGAGAGATCACCAAAAAAGAGGCCGATTAGGCCTCTTTTGCCAGGTGCGCTGCGCGGGGATGAGGGCGTGGCCAGTCACGCCTCTTTCAGTTTCTGACGTTGCTGCCGGCGCTGGCGCCAGGGGCGCAGCAGCTTCTCCCGCCGCGGCCACAACAGCCCCCCCGCCAGCAACAGGTAGATGAGGGGCTCCTGCCAGCCACTCTTGACCGACCACCAGTAGTGCACCGGCACCAGCAGGGCCACCGCATAGATCCAGTTGTGCAGCTTCTGCCAGCTTGGCCCCATGGCCCGCAGCAGGGCCGGGATCGAGGTGATGCTGAGCGCCAGCAGCAAAAACAGCGCCACCATGCCCACCACTATGTAGCTGCGCTTCACCAGCTCGCCGCCGATCAGCCCCCAGTCGAACTGCAGATCCAGCCCCAGCCACACCATGAAATGCAAACCGGCCCAGGTCGCGCACCAGAGCCCGAGGGGGCGGCGCAGCTTGATGAGCTGCCCCTGGCGCCAGCGTTTGGCCAGCGGCGACACCAGCAGGGTGAGCAGCAGCAGGTGCAGTGCCCCCTTGCCGAGGTAGTGGGTCAGCCCTTGCACCGGATCCCCCCCCAGCAACCCGGCCGGCACCGCATAGCCCAGCCAGAGCAGGCACCCCAGCGCCCCCAGATGTACCAGGGCCCGCAGCAGGGTGATATGGCGCGTGGTCAGTCTCAGAGCCATGAATTCAATCTCCTCCTATGTCCGTTCTCAGAACCTGCTCACGATCTGTCGCGAGAGGTCGTCAGCAAGGTAAAGAGCAGCGCAGGAACCGGAGCGTATAGATATACGTGAGGATTCCGAGCAGCACATGAGCCTTGATCACGGCCTCGCAGCAAGATCGTGCACGGGTTCTCAATACCATTTGCGCAGATCCATCCCCTGATAGAGGGAGGCCACCTCGTCGCCATAGCCGTTGAACATCAGGGTCGGCTGGCGCTTGGCGCCGAAGATGCCTCCCTCGCCGATGAAACGCTCGCTGGCCTGGCTCCAGCGCGGATGATCCACTTCGGGATTGACGTTGGCATAGAAACCATATTCATTCGGTGCCAAGAGGTTCCAGGTGGTGGGAGGCATCTCCTCCACCAGACGGATGGAGACTATGCTCTTGATGCTCTTGAAGCCGTACTTCCAGGGCACCACCAGCCGGATGGGCGCCCCGTTCTGGGCGGGCAGCGTCTTGCCGTAGAGCCCCATCGCCAGGAAGGCGAGCGGGTGCATCGCCTCGTCGAGGCGCAAGCCCTCCACATAGGGATAATCGATACCGCCGCCGAGGGAGCGGGAGGCCTGTCCCGGCAGCTGCTCGGGATCATAGAGGGTCTCGAACGCCACGAACTTGGCGCGACTGTTGGGCTCGGCACGGCGGATCAAATCCGCCAGCGGGATGCCGCTCCAGGGCAGCACCATGGACCAGGCCTCCACGCAGCGCAGCCGGTAGATCCGCTCCTCCAGGGTACTCTTGTTGATGAGATCCCACACATCCAGGGTAAAGGGGTTGGCCACCTCCCCCTCCACCTTGAGCGTCCAGGGCTCGGGTTTGAGGTAGTGGGCGTTGCGGGCCGGATCCCCCTTGTCGGTGCCGAGCTCATAGAAGTTGTTGTGGCTGGTCGCCTTCTCCAGCGGCGTCAGAGTCAATCCGTCCTGCCGGGTCGCAGCCTTGTAATTGAGTGGTTTGGTGGCAGGTGCCGGGGTCGACTCCTCGGTGGAGAAGAGATCCAGCAGGCTGGCCTGGGTGGGAAATGCCAGGGTGGCGGCACTCAGTCCCAGTCCTTTCAGAATGAGTCGGCGATCCTGATAGACGGCTTCCGGCGTGACATCCTGTTCGGTGAGGTGATGAGAGGAACGGCGCTTGATCAACATGAAAAACTCCCGGGGCGATGAGGCTGACAACCATAAGACCCGCCCCGGCCGAGTTTTATTTCACACAAATTTACATGGGCTGGTAAAGAGGCAGCGCCTTGGCCATGGTGCCGACCAGGAACAGCAGAATGAATACCAGCAGGGGGACTATCACGTTTGGCACCATCAGACTCACTCCATGAGCAGGACAGGGCCTCTAACTATGGTCGAAGGCCAAGGACGCCTCCAATGAATTTTTTTCGCGAGCGCAAGCGTATTCCCGAGTTGAAAAGAGTGACGGAGATCACACACAATCCGGCCCCTGCTTGCCGCCCCCTTGCCGAAGGGTAGGCTGCCTCCTTTTCCGAATTCAACCACTGAGAGTCATGCCATGAGCCCATTGATCGCCATCGCCATCACGACCGGGATCCTCTCCGCCGTCTGGGGCGGACTGGCCGCCGCCCTTGGCCTCATCTCCTGGGTCGGCTTCCTCGGTTGTACCAGCTATTTCGCCTCGAGCGGCGGTTACAAGGCGCTGCTGCAGACCCTGCTGTGCAATGCCAGCGGCATGCTGTGGGCACTGCTGCTGATCCACGGCGAAGGTTGGTGGGGGGCCGGCATGGCGGGCTATCTGATGACGGGTGTGGTGGCAACCCTGATGTGCGTGCAAGCCAGGCAGCAGTGGCTGGGCTACATTCCCGGCACCTTCGCCGGTTGCTGCGCCACCTTCGGGGCGGCGGGGGAGTGGCGGCTCATCCTGCCCTCCCTGGTGATAGGCGCGCTCTTTGGCTACCTGATGAAGGCGAGCGGCCTCTGGCTCTCCCACAAAACCCGGAAGGCCCAGGCAAGCACCGGCGTGACCGATCCGGCCTGAACAAGGGGAGCGGCAAGTCGCTGACCGGTCGCCCCCGCCTCGCTTATCCCTTCGATTTGAAGTTTGCCGCCTCGATACCGTGCCGATTCAATAACTTGTAGAAATCGGTGCGGTTTCTTCCCGCCATGTTGGCCGCCAGGGTCACATTCCCTTCCGTGGTGCGCAGCAGCCGGATCAGATACTCCTTCTCGAACTCGGCGCGCGCCTCGTTGAACGAGGGAATGCCGCCGACGCCACCGCTCAGGGCCGATTCAACCATGGCGGCGCCGATCACCGGGCTGCAGCAGAGGCTGGCGAGCTGCTCCACCACCCCATAGAGCTGACGGACGTTGCCGGGCCAGGCCGCCGCCGCCAGCAGGGCCAGCGCCTCCGGCGAAAAGCCGAGGGCGGCGCAGTTGTCGTGACGACTGCGATAGTCGTCCAGCGCCTGGCGCGCCAGCAGGGGGATATCCTCGCTGCGGGCACTGAGGGGCGGCAAGGTGATGTTGGCCACGTTGAGGCGGTAGAAGAGATCCTCCCGAAAACGCCCCTCCTCCATGGCAGTGACCAGATCCTGATGGCTGGAGCTGATGACTCTCACCTCGGGGGTGCCCTGACCATATTCCGCCAGCACCTGCAGCAACTTGGCCTGCAACGACTCAGACAGATTCCCTATCTCGTCGAGGAAGAGGGTCGCCCCCTTGGCCTGCTCGAACAGGCCGGACTGTCCATCCTCGCCAAACAGCTGCAAGTCCAGCACAGGCCAGGGCAGCGCGGCACAATTGATGGTGTGCAGCGGCTGGTCACGGCGACGGCTTGCCTGATGCAGCGCCTGGGTCATCACCCCCTTGCCGGAGCCCGAAGGGCCCAGGATCAGCACGGGCACCTCCATGGCGGCGATGCTGCTCGCCTGGATCAGCAACTGCTCCATCTGGGGGTTGCGGGTCTGGATGAGGGATTGCCACTCATGCTGCTGTTTCGGGCGGGTCAGACTCAGGGCGTGCTCTATGGTGACCAGCAGCTCGTCCTTGTCGATGGGCTTGGTGAGAAAGCTGAACACCCCGGAACGGGTCGCCTGGATGGCGTCGGGGATGGTGCCATGGGCGGTCATGATGATGACCGGCATGCCGAGCCACTGGGACTGGATCCGCTCGAACAGCGCCAGTCCGTCCATGCCCCCCATCCGCAGGTCGCTCAGCACCAGATCGGCCCGCTGCTGGCGCAACCTGTCCAGCGCCCCCTCGGCACTGTCGGCTGTATCCACCTCGTAACCCTGACTACGCAGGCGCATGCTCATCAGCTTGAGCAGGCTGGCATCGTCGTCCACCAGCAGAATGCGACTCATGCTCTCACCCCTTTACCCTGAAGACCTGTTGTTGTTCCCTGCCTTGCACGCCCTCGGCACGTCATGGCTGGGCGCCCCCATTGAGCTTGCGCTGGTTGAGCTGTTCGTCGATGGCGGAGAGTTGCTCTATCTGGCGGCGCAGACGCTGCACCTCCTGGCTCTGATCGTCGCGGCGACTGTCACGGGCCAGCAGCTCCTCGCCGAGGGCTATCCAGCTGCGCAGGAAGGCCTGGGCATCCAGGCCGAGCTCGGGCAGCAGGGCCTTGAGCTTGTCCAACCCGGCCCGGCGGCTCGCCACCGACTCGGACGGATGGGTGTTGACCATGGCCAGGCTGACCCGGCTCTCGAGATCGGTGGCACCGGCCAGCCGCTCGCGCTCCTGCGCCCGCTGCTGGGGACGGCTGGCCAGCAGCCAGTCGGAGTATTGCAGGCGCACCTGCATCTCTTTGTTGGCGAACTCCATCCGCTTGGCGAGAACCTGCTCGGAGGGCTCTGTCAGGCTGCGCGATGGCAGCAGGGAGCAGCCTGCGAGCAGGCTCATCATCAATACGGGTACAACGAATCGTTTCATCTTGAATGTCACTTCAGATCCTGGTGGGGAACAGGCACCTGCCCGTTCCTCTCATATTCTGTGTCAAGGCGCCGCCGCACCTGCGGGGTGGCCACCGCGCCCGTCAGCTTGGCCGCACGTTCAAATCCAGCCGGAAACAGACATCGGCCTGTTTATCCTCTATTAATTTAAGCTCGCCCCCCAGACTCATCGCCGACTCGCGGGCAATGGAGAGGCCCATTCCGGATCCTTTCAACAACCCCTGACGCACTATGCTGCCCTGCTCGAAGGGCTCGAAGATCCGCTCCCGCTCGTCTGGCGGGATGACGGGCCCTTCGTTGGCCACCTCCAGCCAGCTGCCGTTGGCATCCTGGCCGGCACGGATCCAGATCTGGCCACCCTTGGCGCCATAACTGACCGCGTTGGAAAACAGGTTGTCGAGGATGAGTCGCAGACGATAGGGCTCGGCCTGCAGGCTGATGGGCTCGGGCGGCAAGTGTACACTGATTTGTTTGGATTCCAGCGCCAGCCGGTATTCTGCAGACAATTCTGACAACAGGGGGGTCAACGGCACCGCCGTCAGGCTGAACACCTCCTGCTGGCTGAGGCGGTTGAAATCGAGCAGGCGCTCGATCAGGGTCTGCAGCCGGCGGCTGTTCTCCTCCAGCATCTGGCAGATCTCCTGCTGATCCCCATTGAGCGGCCCCACCAGCTGTTCGGAGAGCAGATCCGCCCCCTCCCGCAGCACGGCGAGAGGGGTCTTCAGCTCGTGGGAGACGTGGCGCAGGAACTGGTACTTCTGCTGTTCCAGCTCCTTGAGCTTGTCGTGCAGCCAGCCAATCCGCTCTCCCAGCAGCACCAGTTCGGCGGGGCCATCCACCGGGCGCTTGTCCGGCTCGACACCGGCTCCCAGACTCAGGATCCGCGACTCAATCTGACGCACGGGGTGGATGATGAGGTAGGTAAACAGCAGCACCAGCAACAGGCTGAGCCCCGCCACGAAACCGCTCACCCACCAGATCTCCTTCCTCAGTTCGGCGATGGCCGCCCGCATGCCCGCCACATGCTCATCGACCTGGCTGCGGGTGACCACTTCCAGTTGCTGGTTGAGCTCATTGAACCGGGTGAACTTGGGGCTGGTCGCCTCCTCTCTGGCCTTGCGCAGATCCTGCAAGCCATCCAGCCAGGCCAGGGTGGCCTCGAGATCCGTGTAGGCGGCGGCATCCGGGATGGACTGCCGATGGGTGGCGAGCAGCTCGCGATAGCGGGCCAGCTGCTGCTGATAGCTGCCGAGGATGCGTTCGTCCCCTAGCACCGCATAGCGGCGCAAGGTGCGCTCCAGATCGATGGCCTGGGTGGTGAGCAGGGTCGCCCGGCGGGTATCCCGCACCGCGCGCTCCATCTCGTCGCTGGTCAGCTGACCCAGATGGGAGAGTGCCTGGCTGTCGTGCCAGATCATGCCCCCCAGGGGCATCAGCACCAGCACGAAGCCCATCAATACCACCTGGAGCAGGGAACGGGGCCGAACCTTGGTCATCTTCTGCTGTCTCGATTCGTCATGGGTGGGCCAGCATATCCGCACTCCATGAAAAAGCAAAACCGGCCAGGGGGCCGGTTTGATTGCACTCGGGGTCCGGGTTCACGCCAGACCGACGGACGCCAGGCAGATTATCAGGATCACTGCCAGGGCACCTGAGGCGGTCAACAGCGCCCACTTCATTTCCACACTCATATGAACCTCCTTTCTGCCAATCAGAGTTGGATCACAACAGATAACGGCATGTTAATTCATAGTAAATCCGATAACCGTGAGCTGCGTATATATTTCAGACGAGCCCAACCCAAGGAATGGCAACCATGTTTTACCTCTGCAGCATTGGATCCAACCTAGACCCCACCCAACACGTCAGCCAGGCCGTGGAAGAGCTGCTGGCCCGCTTCGGCCAGCTGCGTCTGAGTTCGGTGATCCAGACCAAACCGGTGGGAATGCAGTCGCGCCATGACTTTCTCAACTGCCTGTTCGTCGTCCAGAGCGAGCTCTCCGCCGCCCAGCTGAAAGCCGAATTCGTCACCATGGAGCTGGCCCATGGGCGGGATCGCGGCAATCCCCTGTGCAAGGTGACGGACAGGCCCCTCGACATCGACATCCTGGCCAGCCACGAGAGGGATGCCTTCGCCGGGGTCGGGGTGGATGCCTATCTCGGGGATCTGCTGGCCGAGATGTATGAGAGAGGGCGGGTCGGCGCCCAGAAGGTGACGCTGCGTATGCAGACCAGCAAGGTGTTTGCGCCGCTGAACTTCGGCCAGCAGCCCGTGACCCTGCGCCAACCCGCCGAACAGCGTCAGGAGCTGGCCGCCGTGCACCCGGACCTGCCTGCCCATCAGGCGACCATTCGCCACCACTAGTCACCCGGCACAGGGCGGCGAGCGCCCGGACAGGCCACCGCCGACCCCGCGCCATCGCCCTCCCATGACATCTAGATGACGGCGAGGGCCCGGCCACCGTCCACCCGGATGCTGGCTCCCGTCATATAGTCGTTTGCCATCAAGAGCCTGACGGCCTGCCAGATGGGCTCCAGCCCCCCCTCCCTCGCCAGCGGCGTCCGGGCCAGCACCTGCTGGCGCCAGGCGTCCCCATGTTCATCGAGGAACAGTATGGGGCCGGGCTCTATGGTGTTGACCCGCACCTCGGGTGCCAGCTCCCGGGCAAAGCTCATGGCCAGCGAATGGGCCCCCGCCTTGGTGGCCACATAGGCGGCGAACTGGGGCGCCGGTGCGTGGATGTAGATGTCGGTGATGTGGATGATGCTGGCGTTGGGATTGCCTGCCAGCTTGGGGGCCAGGGCCCGGTTCAGCTGGAAAGGGGCCGCCATATGCACCCGATAAAATTGCTCGAACTGCGCCAGCTGCGCCGCCGGCTCACCGGCCTGCGGCTCAAAGGCCGAAGCGTTGTGGATGATCAATGCCAGATCGTCATGGGCACCCAGCGCCGTAACAAGGCGGGCCACATCCCCTTCCAGGGCGAAATCCGCCTGCACCAGCTCCACCCCCAGATCCCGCAAGCGGGCCAACTCGGGCCGCTCGCTGCGATAGCTGCCCGTCACCTGCCAGCCTGTGGCCACCAGCTGTTCGCACAGGTAGAATCCCAGCCGACGGCCACAGCCCGTTACCAATGCACGCATAACCTCTCCTTTTGTCAGTGCTTGCCGACCCGGGGCCCTGCCTATCAATCTCCACGGCACAAGCCATTGGCCCCGTCCGCCGTCCAGCGGACATAGTGACACCACTTTAACCCTTTTGGAGCCACCCAGATGCTGCAGATCCGCAATCACATGAGTCGCCTGACCCACTTCCTCAGCCCGCAACTCGGCTTGGCCGAGGCCCTCGACAGACTCCATCAGGCTGACGCGAGCGGCCTGCCGGTGCTGGATGGCCAGAAACGGCTGATCGGATTCCTCTCCGAGCAGGACTGCATCCCCAGCCTGCTCACCGGCAGCTATCACTGCGACAGCCGCACCAGGGTGGAGGAACTGATGAGCCGCACCCCGCTGTTCGTCAGCCCGGACGACAGCATCCTGGATCTCGCCCGCCAGATGACGGGGGCCAGGCCCAAGGTCTATCCGGTGCTGGAAGGGGGCAAGGTGATCGGCATCATCAACCGTCGGCAGGTGATGCAGGCCCTCAACGCGCAGATGAAGCAGTGCCAGGCCACCTAGAGCTGATAGCGTCCCCGATCGCCGATATCGAAATGCAGGGGCATGCGCCACTTGGCCAGACTGAGCAGGCCAAGCAGCAGGCCGCTCGCCAGGGCAACCAGGGCCATGGCCCAGGCTAAGCGGGTCCACTCCAGCAGCCACAGCAGGGGTAACAACAGAGGCAAGAGCCTGATGCCCGGGATGGCGAAACAGAACTGCTCCTTGAACGCCAGGCCACTGAGGGTGGCCAGGGCCGCCCCCAGCACCAGGATGGCGGGGGCGCCGCAGGCGGCCAGCATCACGCCGCCCCAGGCCAGCCCCTGCAGGAACCAGCATGGTCAGCCAGACGGAGGGAGACAGGGGCACCGGTCCCCCCAGCAAGCCAACCCCTCGACACAACAGCAGCAAAGCTGTCAGACTCAGACCGAGACGATAGAGACGGACAGAGAGCCTGTCGATGCCATCCAGTTCGCTTTCTACTTCAGGGTTTGCCATCCGGGGTCGTCTCTTGTCAGGTATCTGCTGGTCACTATACCCCGTTGCGCATAAACCAGCCCCGAGTGTTCAGGAGATGTGATTTGCGAATCTTGCTCGTGTTCTGCTTGCTGCTGCCCTGCTGGCTGTCGGCCAGGGAGCTGGTCATTGGCGGCCTTCTTGAGCCCCCCCTGAAGTGGCTGGATGAGAAAGGGCAGCCACGAGGGCTGGATGTGGATCTGGTCACCACCATCTTTGGCGTCCTCCGGGTCCCCATCAGGATAGAGCTGCTCGATTCCGGTGCCAGACTCACCCGCAACGCCGAGGGCGGCGTCTATGACCTGCTGCTGAGCCACTCCTACAAGCCGGAGCGGGAGGCCTATCTGCTCTATCCCAAGCAGGCCCATATGCTCCATAGCTGGCACTTCTTCGTGCGCAAGGCCGACATGGAGAAGATCCACTACGATAGCCTGGTCGATCTCAAGCCCTGGCGTATCGGTGTCACCAGGGACTTCTCCTACACCCCCGCGCTCACGGCGGCCATGGCCGACCCGGCCTATCGCTTCCAGGAGATCCCCATCAACCAGTTGCAGCTGCGCAAGCTGATCGCCGGGCGCATCGATCTGGTTCCCATGTCCCTGGTCACCGCCTTCACCCAGATAAAAGAAGAGGGGCTGGAGGGCAGGCTCGGCTACCTTCCAAAACCCCTCAAGACCAGCCCCTACTTCAATGTCTGGACCCGCTCCCGGGCCGATGCCGACACCCCGGCCCTGATGGCGGCCTATGACGCCGAACTGCTGCACATGAAACAGGATGGCCGGCTCAAGGCCCTCTACCACAAGTACGGCATCCCCTATATCGCACCCTGATCAGTCGGTCAGGGCTTCACGTCTCTCAGAATGGGATTTTGCAGGGAGATCAGGGTTTCGGTGGACTGGATCTCGTCTATGGTCTGGATCTTGTGGATCAGCACGGTCTGCAACTCGTCGATGGAGCGGGTCATCACCTTCATGAAGATGCTGTAGTGGCCCGTGGTGTAGTAGGCCTCCACCACCTCGTCCAGCGCCTGCAACTTGGCCAAGGCCGAGGGGTAATCCTTGGCACTCTTCAGATTGATGCCGATAAAGCAACAGACGTCGTAACCCAGCTTCTTGGGGTTCACCTGTACCCGGGTCCCCTCGATGATCCCCGCCTGCTTCATCTTCTCCACCCGCACATGGATGGTGCCCGGGCTGACCAGCAATTGTTTTGCAAGCTCGGCGTAAGGAATACGCGCATTCTCCATCAGGGCGGTGAGGATGGCCTGATCGAGATTATCGATCCGATAATTTTCCGACACTTTTTTGCACTCCCGTTGACGATATATCAGTAAAATCCCGGACATTTTGAACAAAAAAATACGCAAAGCCTATTTCTATTATCGAATATTGAATTTAGTGCGCAATCTGTTGAAGAATCGCCACATCCAACGGGTTTGAAACAGGTATTTCCCATGAAACAGCACTACATTCGCAGCCAACAACAGATCAGCTTCGTCAAAGAGATGTTCTCCCGCCAGCTCGCCCAGCAACTGGGCCTGATGGAGGTGCAAGCCCCCATTCTGAGCCGGGTCGGTGATGGCACTCAGGACAACCTCTCCGGCCACGAGAATGCGGTGCAAGTGAAGGTGAAGACCCTGCCGCAGCACAGCTACGAAGTGGTGCACTCCCTGGCCAAGTGGAAGCGCCAGACCCTGGGCCGCTTCGGTTTCGGCCCGGGTGAGGGCATCTACACCCACATGAAGGCTCTGCGTCCGGACGAGGACAGGCTGACCCCCATCCACTCCGTCTACGTCGATCAGTGGGACTGGGAGAAGGTGATGCCGGGCGAGCGCCGGGATCTGGCCTATCTGCAGGAGACGGTGCGCGGCATCTGGGCCGCCATCAAGGCCACAGAGCGCGCGGTCTGCGCCGAGCACGAGCTGACCCCCTTCCTGCCGGCGGAGATCCAGTTCCTGCACAGCGAAGAGCTGCTGACCCGTTACCCGGATCTCGACGCCAAGGGGCGCGAGCGCGCCATCGCTAAGGAGCTGGGGGCCGTGTTCCTGATCGGCATCGGCGGCGCCCTCTCCCACGGCGAGCGCCACGACGTGCGCGCCCCGGACTATGACGACTGGAGCAGCGAGAGCGAACTGGGTCTGGCCGGTCTAAACGGTGACATTCTGGTGTGGAACCCTGTGCTGGAAGACAGCTTCGAGATCTCCTCCATGGGGATCCGGGTGGACGCAGAGGCCCTGCGCCGCCAGCTCGCCATCACCGGCGACGAGGATCGCCTGCAGTACGACTGGCACCAGGACCTGCTGGCCGCACGGATGCCCCAAACCATAGGCGGCGGCATAGGTCAATCCCGTCTGGCCATGCTGTTGCTGCAAAAAGAGCACATAGGTCAGGTGCAGGTAGGTGTCTGGCCATCCGAGATGAAGGCCGCCATCCCGGGCATGCTGTAAGCAGGTCAGGGTCATGGGCATAGGGTCATCTCGGGTCGGCACAGAGGAGCACATAGACCCGCAGATACAGGTCGGCGTCTGGCCATCCGAGATGAAGGCTGCCGTCCCAGGCATGCTGTAAGCAGATTGATGGCATCCGGCAACCCATGCCGGATGCTGAAGGTGTGTGGCGGTACGGACTGAAAGAGCGCAGTCCGGACAGGCTGTAAGGAGAGGGGCATCCTGGATACCCCTCTGCGAAACCGGGGCCTGCCCCTGCGACCCGCTCAACCCACGCAAGGTCGCATCGAATACATTCCTCCCGGCAATCCTCGGATTGCCGTTTTTTTATGGCGGGAATACATATGCGAACCCCGCACCTATGTTGGTTTGCCGTGGCAGCCCCACCTTCCGCTTGCCGGTACAGTGGCAGGCAAAGAGGCTGCCGACCCCTTCCCGTTGCAGATAGGACCCCAGCGCCGCCGCCCGCCGCAGGCCGGAAAATTTCAGGTGCAGGCCGCCGATGACGGCGTGCACCCGATCGTCGGCACACACCTCCCTGGCCCGCTGCACTATGTTCTCGACCCCGGCATGGCCGCAGCCGATGAAGACGATGAGGCCCTGCTCGCTCTTGTAGACCAGCGCCGAGTCGTCGCTGATAAGATCCTTCTCCACTCGCCCGCCTCGCACCATGTAACCCAGCAAGGAGGGTCTGGCCTGATCCCGTCGCAGTATGGATCCCAGGAACACCAGCCGCTCGGACAGCCAGACCGGCTCGGCCGAACAGTGAGGGAGCAGCCCTCTCGCCGCCAGTTGTTGCGGATCCAGATCGCCCGAGAGGCGGTAGAGGTTGTAGCGCCGGGGCAGCAACGGCAGGAAGTAGCCCCGCTCATTGAACACATCCGGGCAGGCGATCAGCGGGATGGGATCGGGGTAGACGGGCAGGGAGCCTAAGCCACCCACATGGTCGTAATGACCGTGGGACAGCACGACGTGGGTGAGGGAGCCGAGATCGACCCCCATCACGGCGGCGTTATGGCGCAGCGCCCGGCCCCGACCACTGTCGAACAGCACCCTGAGGCCGTCACACTCCAGCAGCAGCGCCAACCCTCGCTCGGGCAGACAACCAAGCAGATGAACCTCATCATCCACCAAGACGGAAAACTTCAGCATCTCAATCCCCCTGAAAACAAAACGCAGGCACAAGGCCTGCGTTTTGAGTCGACAACCCATCACTGGGTCATGGTGAGCCCGTTGCTGTCGGCACCCAGCAGCAACCGCTTGCCGGGGATGACCCGACCGCTGAGCAGGGCCTGGGCCAGCGGGTTTTCCACCTTCTGCTGAATGGCCCGCTTGAGGGGACGCGCCCCGTAGACGGGATCGAAACCAGCATGGACCAGCTTGGTCAGCAGCTCCTCGCTCACCTCCACCTCGAAGCCCTGGGACTCCAGACGACCCATCAGGCTCTTGAGCTGGATCCGGGCGATGGACTTGATGTGATCCTCGCCGAGCGGATGGAACACCACAGTCTCGTCGATCCGGTTGATGAACTCCGGGCGGAAGCTGCGGGTCAGCAGCTCCATCAGCAGGGACTTCATCTCCTCGTAGTCCTTCTCGGCGTAGTGCTCCTGGATGAGATCCGAGCCGAGGTTGGAGGTCATGATCACCACGGTGTTGCGGAAGTCGACGGTGCGGCCCTGACCATCGGTCAGGCGGCCATCGTCCAGCACCTGCAACAGTATGTTGAACACGTCCGGGTGCGCCTTCTCCACCTCGTCCAGCAGGATCACCGAGTAGGGGCGACGGCGTACCGCCTCGGTGAGATAACCCCCCTCCTCGTAGCCCACGTATCCCGGAGGCGCCCCCACCAGACGGGCCACGCTGTGCTTCTCCATGAACTCGGACATGTCGATGCGCACCATGGCGTCCTGGGTATCGAACAGGAACTCCGCCAGCGCCTTGCACAGCTCTGTCTTGCCCACCCCGGTGGGCCCCAGGAACAGGAAGGAGCCGATGGGGCGGTTCGGATCGGAGAGCCCGGCCCGGGAGCGGCGGATGGCGTTGGAGACGGCGTCCACCGCCTCTTCCTGGCCGATCACCCGGCTGTGCAGCTGATCTTCCATCCGCAGCAGCTTGTCGCGCTCCCCTTCCAGCATCCGCGCCACCGGAATCCCGGTCCAGCGCGCCAGCACGTCTGCGATCTCCACATCGGTGACCCGGTTGCGCAGCAGGCTGGTCTCCTGCATCTCCGCCTGGGTCGCGAGATCCAGCTGTTTCTCCAGCTCGGGGATGCGGCCATATTGCAGCTCGGACATGCGGCCGAGATCCCCGGCCCGGCGGGCCACCTCGAGATCCTGACGGGCCTGCTCCAACGCCGCCTTGATGTGCTGGGTACCGGCAAGGGCAGCCTTCTCGGCCTTCCACACCTCTTCCAGCTCGTTGTATTCCCGCTCCTTCTCGGTCAGCTCATGGTTGAGCAGATCGAGCCGCTTGCGGCTGGCGTCGTCGTCCTCCTTCATCAGCGCCTGCTGCTCCAGCTTGAGCTGGATGATGCGCCGCTCGAGGCGGTCCAGGGACTCCGGCTTGGAGTCGATCTGCAGCCGTATGCTGGCCGCCGCCTCGTCGATGAGGTCGATGGCCTTGTCAGGCAGCTGGCGATCCGCGATGTAGCGGTGGGATAGCTGGGCCGCCGCCACGATGGCCGGGTCGGTGATCTGCACATGGTGGTGCAGCTCATAGCGCTCCTTCAGGCCACGCAGGATGGCGATGGTGTCCTCCACCGAGGGCTCCTCCACCAGCACCTTCTGGAAACGGCGCTCCAGGGCGGCATCCTTCTCCACATACTGCCGATATTCATCGAGGGTGGTGGCACCGACGCAGTGCAGCTCGCCACGGGCCAGGGCGGGTTTGAGCATGTTGCCAGCGTCCATGGCCCCCTCGCCCTTGCCGGCGCCGACCATGGTGTGCAGCTCGTCCACGAAGAGGATGACGCTGCCCTCCTCCTTGGCGAGATCGCTGAGCACAGCTTTGAGCCGCTCCTCGAACTCGCCGCGATACTTGGCACCGGCCACCAGGGCCCCCATGTCCAGCGACAGCACCCGCTTGTTCTTGAGCCCCTCAGGCACCTCGCCGTTGATGATGCGCTGGGCCAGCCCCTCGACGATGGCGGTCTTGCCGACGCCGGGGGCACCGATCAGCACGGGGTTGTTCTTGGTGCGGCGCTGCAACACCTGGATGGTGCGGCGGATCTCTTCATCCCGCCCGATGACGGGGTCGAGCTTGCCGAGTTCGGCCCGCTCGGTGAGGTCTATGGTGTACTTCTCCAGCGCCTGGCGGTTCTCCTCGGCGTTGGCGTCATCCACCTTCTTGCCGCCACGCACCTTGTCAATGGCCTGCTCGATTTTTTCCTTGGTCAGCCCCTGGGCGCGCAGCAGCTCCCCCAGGTTGCCCTTCTCGTCGAGGGCTGCCAGCACGAACAGCTCGGACGAGATGAACTGATCCTTGCGCTGCTGGGCCAGCTTGTCACAGACATTGAGCAGACGGCCGAGGCCGTTGGAAAGCTGCACGTCCCCTTCGACGCCGCTCACCTTGGGCAGGCGGTCGAGCTCCTCGCCGAGACGGGAGCGCAGGGCATTGATGTCCATCCCGGTCAGGGTCAGCAGCGGGCGGATGGAGCCGCCATCCTGATTGAGCAGGGCTGTCATCAGGTGGACGGGTTCGATGAATTGGTGGTCACGACCCAGTGCGAGAGACTGGGCATCGGAAATAGCGACTTGGAATTTGCTGGTCAGGCGATCGAGGCGCATTGCACTCCCCCTTTGAAACAGACACGCCGCTTGCGCGGCAAACAACATAACTTTCTGAGATGAAAGATGAGGCCCGTACGGGCTATTTCAAGGGGCGAACCTGGTTATTTTTTCTGCAACGAGGGGCGCTGGCAGGATCCCCACCCTTGCAAGATGCAGGGCGGGAGATTCGTCAAGGCGTCAGCCAGACAAGGGAGGCCATGCGGCCGGTCTGGCCGTCGCGGCGATAAGAGTAGAACCGTTCAGCGTCGCTGAAGGTGCAGTATTCACCGCCATAGACCGCATTCACACCGGCGCGGGCCAGACGCAATCGGGCCAGCTGGTAGATATCCGCCAGCCACTTGCCCTCATGGCTGGAAGGCACGAAGGCGGCAGCCGCCTCGCCCTGCTCCGCCATAAAGGCCTCGCGCACCTCGCCCCCCACTTCAAAGGCCGCGGGGCCGATGGCAGGGCCGAGCCAGGCCAGGATCTCCCCCGGTTCGCAGCCCATGGCGGCGATGCTCGCCTCCAGCACTCCCTCTTTCAGCCCACGCCAGCCGGCATGAGCGGCAGCCACCACTGTGCCAGCCCGATCGCAGAACAGCACCGGCAGACAGTCGGCCGTCATCACTATGCAGGCCTGCCCGGCCTCGTGGGCGCAGGCCGCGTCGGCATCCGGCGCCTTTTCATAGTCGCTGCCGACCCTATGGACTGCGATGCCGTGCACCTGGTTGAGCCAGTTGAGGGGCCCGGGGATCTGCGCCGCCTGCTGCAGGCGGGCACGGTTGGCTTCGACCCGCGCAGGCTCGTCCCCCACATGGGCACCCAGGTTGAGACCGGCGAAGACCGCTTCGCTCAGGCCACCATCCCGGGTGGTCGACAGGGCCCTGACATTGCCAGGAGCGGGCCAGTCGGGTTCAATCCAGTTCATCTGTGACTCCTTCCATTCACGGATATAGAAACGGGGCTCCTGAAAGGGAACCCCGTTTGTCATCTCTTCGGACCGGACGACGGCAGAAACCGACGCAGGCCCTATTGCATCAGCTCCAGACTAAATCGTCCGGATTGGCGAGCGTATCAGCACGCAGCACTTCCATCAGATCCAGCATGTCTTGCGGCGTGGCAGAGTGCCACTCCATGACTTCGCCGGTGATGGGGTGAGCCAGCTTCAGCATGGTGGCGTGCAGCGCCTGGCGGTTGAAGTTGCGCAGGGCCAGGGTCAGCTCAGGGGTCGCATTGCGCAGCAGGCGCAGACGGCCACCGTAAGCGGGATCCCCCACCAGCGGATGCTTGATGTGCGCCATGTGGACACGGATCTGGTGGGTACGACCTGTTTCCAGACGCAGACGCAGACGGGTGTGGCCACGGAACTTCTCGTGCACCCGGTAGTGGGTCACGGAAGGACGGCCATTGGGCACCACGGCCATGTGGGTACGCTGGGTCGGGTGACGACCGATGGGGGCATCCACAGTGCCGCCTGCGGTCATGTGACCTATGGCGACGGCCTCGTATTCACGGGTGATCTGACGCGCCTGCAGCGCCTCCACCAGATGGGTCTGGGCCGGGATCGTCTTGGCAACCACCATCAGGCCAGTGGTGTCTTTATCCAGACGGTGCACTATGCCGGCACGGGGCACCTCGGCGATGCCGGGGTAGCGGTGCAACAGGGCGTTCAGTATGGTGCCGTCCGGCGTGCCGGCGCCCGGGTGGACCACCAGACCGGCCGGCTTGTCGATCACCAGAATGTGTTCATCTTCATAGACGATGTTGAGGTCGATGTTCTGGGCATCCCAGCGGGTGTCATCTTCCAACTCGACATCTACATGTACCTGCTGCCCGGCCACCACTTTCTCGCGCGGGGTATTGGCAACCTGACCGTCCAGGGTCACTCTGTCCTGTAAAATCCACTCCTTGATGCGGGTTCTGGAGTAGTCTGGAAACAATTCGGCCAGGGCCTGGTCGAGTCGCTGCCCGAATTGGTGATCCTGAAATTCGCCTGTCAGTTCAATATGCTGGCTCATGTATGGTCTCTTGAGCGGGGGTATCAATTCGAAATAATCCGGGTATTCTAGCTTTTCTTTTAGCCAAGCATAACGGATACTTTGCCAATTTCGTGGAAATGGACCGGATGTTGTTGATGGGAAAGAAGTCTCGCCTGCTGATGTCGCTCGCCTTGGTCGCTACGCTGATCACTGGCTGTTCCAGCACCAAACCCAAGGTTCCCGACGAACCGCCGGAAGTTCTGTACCAGAAAGCCCGTCTCAAACTGGACACAGGCAACTACCTGAATGCCATCGAATTGCTGGAAGCGCTGGACTCTCGTTATCCGTTCGGCGCCTACTCCAACCAGGTGCAGCTCGATCTTATCTACGCCTACTACAAGCAGGATGATACCGCCCAGGCGATCGCCAATATCGACCGCTTCATCCGCCTCAACCCGGCGCACAAGAACATCGATTACGTGTTCTACATGCGCGGTCTGACCAACATGGCGGCAGATTACAACTTCTTCCAGGACTTCCTGGGCATCGATCGGGACGACAAGGACCCCTCCTACGCCCGTCAGGCCTTCCAGGACTTCAAGACCCTGCTGCAGAACTACCCGAACAGCCAGTATGCGGCCGATGCCCGTGCCCGCATGGTCGGTCTGAAGACCCGCCTCGCCCGCTACGATCTGGGGGTGGCCGAGTATTACGTGAAGCGTGATGCCCTGATCGCCGCCGCCAACCGCGCCAAGCTGGTGGTCGAGACCTATCCCGACACAGTGGAGACAGAGAAGGCACTGGAGATCATGGTCAACGCCTACGATACCCTGAAGATGCCGACCCTGGCCCGCCACGCCCGCGAAGTGCTGGCCAAGAACTACCCGGACAATCGCCTCGGCCGCGGCTGAGCATGACGGATACAAAAAACCGATGCCAAGGCATCGGTTTTTTTATGGCTGCAATCTGCCCGCAGAGTGCGCCTCCCATGACGGCGCCCTGCATGCGCCGTCATCTTCATTCAGCTACTTGGCCACGTTGCCCGCTACGTTAAGCACGTCCCAGGTGCGGGAGAAGGGCGGCGCGTAGGCGAAGTCCAGCATGCCGAGCTGATCCGTGGTCACTCCCATGGTGATGGCCACCGCCAGCGCGTCGATGCGGTGTACCGCCCCCTTGCGCCCCAGGATCTGGCCCCCCAGCAGCCGCTTGCTGCCCGCTTCATAGACCAGCTTGACGTGGATGTCGGACTGGCCCGGGCAGTAGTTGGTGTGGCACTTGTCCTTGATCACCACGGTGCGATAGTCGATGCCCATCGCCTTGGCTTCCTGCTCGGAAAGACCGGTGCGGCCCGCCTCCAGTCCCAGCACCTTGAGTGCCGCCGAGCCGAGCGTGCCCGGGAATTCCTGTTCGGCCCCCGCCAGGTTCTCCCCCACCATGCGCCCCAGCTTGTTGGCTATGGTGGCGAGCGGCACATAGACCTGCTGCTGCTTGACGCTGTGCCAGACGCTGGCACAATCCCCCGCCGACCAGACATTGGCCAGCGAGCTGCGCCCCTGACGGTCGACCTTGATGGCGCCGTTGCCGAGCCGCGCTATGCCGCTGTCGGCCAGGAACTCGGTGTTGGGCCTGACCCCGGTGCAGACCACGACGATATCGGCCTCGTACTCACCCTGGTTGGTGCGCACGCCGGTTACCCGACCTTCACCGAGCAAGGCCTGGACCCGCTCGCCGAGATGCAGGGAGACGCCCTGCTCCCGCAGTTCGGTCTCGATGTGCTGGGTGATCTCGCCATCGAACGCCTCGGGGATGACCCGCTCGGCCAGCTCGATGAGACGCACCTCCTTGCCCTGATGGACCAGGGCCTCGACCACCTCCAGCCCGATAAAGCCGGAGCCGATCACGACCGCCTTCTTGCTGCGCGGATCCTGCACCGCGGCCTTGAGCGCCAGACCGTCGGCCATGCGGCGAAGGCCGAACACCCCCTGCAGCTGCAAGCCGGGGATGGGGGGCATCTGTTCACGGGCACCGGTGGCGATCATCAGCCGATCGTAGCTATCGGTAAAGCTGTCGCCCTTGTGCTCGACGACCAGGGTCTGGGCGGCCGCATCCAGACTCAGCACCCTGTGGCCAATCTTCACCTCGATCCCCTTGGCGGCGAACTGCTCCGGGGTAAATTCGGCCATGTAGCCGGGCTCCTGGAAATCGTCCCCCACGAAGTAGGGCAGACCACAGGCGCCGAAGGAGATCACCTCTGAGGCTTCATACACCACAATCTCGGCGTCCCTGGCCAGACGGCGCGCCTTGGCCGCCGCACTCATACCGGCGGCTTCGCCACCGATGATCACAATACGCATAGCTTGACTCCAGTCACGACAGGGGAGGCTTCGCCTCCCCTTTTCATACACAAATCAGAAGATGAGGCCAGGTCAGACCCTGGACTCTTCCCCGTCCAGGCTTACCTCGGCATCGCCGTTGAAGACGGCCATGTCGGTCTGTCCCATCAGCCGGCTGGTGAGGGTGCCAGCCGTGATGGAGCCGGAGACGTTGAGGGCGGTACGGCCCATGTCGATGAGGGGCTCGATGGAGATGAGCAGTCCCGCCAGGGCCACCGGGAAGTCCAGGGCGGAGAGCACGATCAGCGCCGCGAAGGTGGCGCCGCCTCCCACACCGGCCACCCCGAAGGAGCTGACGGTGATGATGGCGATGAGCGTCATGATGAAGCCGGGATCCAGGGGATCAACCCCCACGGTCGGCGCTATCATCACCGCCAGCATGGCCGGGTAGATGCCGGCACAGCCGTTCTGGCCTATGGTGGCACCGAAGGAGGCGGCGAAGTTGGCGATGCCCGCCGGGATGCCGAGGGCCCGGGTCTGGGTCTGCACGTTCATGGGGATGGAGCCCGCACTGGTGCGCGAGGTGAAGGCGAAGGCCAGCACCGGCATGATCTTCTTGAGGAAGCGCAGCGGGTTAATGCCCACCAGGCTCACCAGCAGCAGGTGCACCAGGAACATGATGGCGATGGCGCCGTAAGAGGCCAGCACGAAGTTCAGCAGGTTGATGATGTCCCCGTAGTTGGAACCGGACACTACCTTGGCCATCAGCGCCAGCACACCATAGGGAGTGAGGCGCAGCACCAGGGTCACCATCCGCATGACGATGGCGTGGGCGACCCCCATGAAGCGCTCGAAGCTGGCGAAGATCTCGGGCTGCTTGCGGGCGATGCCGGTGGCGGAGAGGCCGATGAAGATGGAGAAGATCACCACGGCTATGGTGGAGGTCTTGCGCGCCCCCGTCATGTCGAGGAAGGGGTTGGCCGGGATGAACTCCAGCACCATCTTGGCGAGGGACATGCTCTCGACGCTGCCGAGGCTGGTCTGCAGGGCCGCGCCACGGGCGGTCTCGGCGGCGCCAGCGGTGAGCCCCTCGGCACTCAGGCCGAACAGGTTGGACATCAGTATCCCGGCCCCGGCGGCGATCATGGTGGTGAAGATCAGCACCCCTATGGTCAGGGCGCTGATCTTGCCGAGGGCGCTGCCGCCGGAGAGCTTGAGGATGGCGCCTATGATGGAGACCATGATGAGCGGGATGATGATCATCTGCAGCAGCTTCACATAGCCGCTGCCGACCAGATCCAGGTAGTCGCCGGTCTGGACCAGCACCTCGGAGCCGACACCGTACAGCAGTTGCAAGGCCCAGCCGAACAGGACTCCGAGCCCCAGCCCCGAGAAGACGCGGCGGGTGAAGCTGACGTGGGTCTGCTGCAAGCGGTAGAGAAACAGCAGCAACATGACCAGGATGGCCAGATTACCGATAACGCTAAGAGTCATGATATTCCCCAAAAATAAACGGGCGAGGCCCAAGATGAATGGACGGGCGCACCCTGCACCTCGCCCCGAAACCGGCCGCATCGTGGCGGCACGCCCCCCGTTCGGGGTGACGTCGATATCTGCAAAAACCGGGGGCGGCCAGTGCCGCCCCCCTCATCAGACAGCCTTGCCCTGCTGCTTGGCCCGCATGATGTTGATGATCTCTATGTCGGTGTCCAGCATCCCCTGTTTCGAGAGGCGGCCCAGGTTCGCTATGGTCTGGTCCACGTCGTCGGAGACTATGCCCTCGCTCTGGGGCACGTGCAGGTTGTTGATGGCCATCAGCGACGACTTGACCGCCGCCGAGGTGGAGGTCGACACCTTCATGGAGCAGGCACTGCCTGCGCCGTCGCAGATGATGCCGGAGACGTCGCCAATCATGTTGTTGATGCAGTGGCTGATCTGCTCGAACTGGCCTCCCAGCAGCCAGGTGATGGCGGCGCCCGAGCCCATGGCGGCGGTGCTGGCGGCGCACAGGGCCGACAGCTTGTTCTGGTAGGCCTTGATGTAGATGGCCACCAGGTGGCTCATCACCAACGCCCGGGCCAGCTGTTCGTCGTCGGCCTTGAGGAAGCGGGCGGCGGCGACCACCGGCATGGTGGCGGCTATGCCCTGGTTGCCGGAGCCCGAGTTGGACATGGCGGGCAGCATGGCGCCGTCCATGCGCGCGTCCGACGCGGCAGAAGAGAGGCGCATGGCCAGGGTCATCAGATCGTCCGAGAGCAGCTTGCGCTCCACCTGCTCGGTGAGGATCTTGCCGATGCGCAGGCCATAGCCCTGCAGACCTTCATCTGCCAGCGCCTGGTTCATGGTGGCGGCCTCGCGGATGAACGCGATCTCGGCCAGCGGCGCCTGCAATGCAAATTCCACTATCTCCCGCAGCGTCATGGCGGGCTTGTCGGATTTCGCGGGCTGGATCTGCACCCCGGGGGCACTGTCCTGCTCCATCAGCACCTCGCCATCCTTCTCCAGCAGCACGATGCGGGTGTGATCCGTGCAGATCACCACCCGGGCGCTGTGGCCGTCGGCCTCGGCCAGCACCTCGGCGTAGAGGACGTCAGGCACGTCCTTCACATCCACCTTGATGATGGGCAGCAGCGCCTTGGCGGCGTCCACCTGGGCCGGGGTGAGGGTCTTGAGCACCTCCAGACCCGCATCCGGGTTGCCCCCCGTGATGCCGACGGCGGCGGCGACCGGCAGGCCTATCATGCCGGTGCCGGGGACCCCGACCCCCATGCCATTCTTGAACAGGTTGCCGCTGACCCAGACGCTGATACGGGTCGGATCCTGCCCCAGCAGCTTGCGGCAGTTGGCGGCGGCCAGCGCCACCGACATGGGCTCGGTGCAGCCCAGGGCCGGCACCACTTCACGCTTGAGCAGAGTAATAAAGTCGGTCCATTGTGCTTTCATCTGTGGTTTCTCTGGTTCACTGTGCCGCAGGCATCGTATGAGGGTATGGGTGCTATCTGGAGGGCCGCCCGCCGGGCCACCCCGTCCATGTCACTTTATTTGATTCTAGTGGCACGAGCCTCAAATAAAATTGAGCCCCCTCGCCTTTTGCCGCCATTATGCCTTCCAGCGAGGGCAACGTCACCGGATTGCTGCCCTGCCGCCGGCAACGGATCCCCCCTCCCGGCCAAGGCCCTTTGTCATCAATGTCTTGCCCGCCCCCGTGAAAAGCGGGCAATAAAAAAGGAGGCCGAAGCCTCCTCTTGTCTCATCCCATCGACGCTTAGAGCGCCTTCAGGATGGCCTCGACGCTGGCCTTGGCATCGCCAAACAGCATCTGGGTGTTCTCCTTGAAGAACAGCGGGTTCTGAACGCCAGCGTAGCCAGTGTTCATGGAGCGCTTGAAGCCGATGACGTTCTGCGCCTTCCACACTTCCAGCACCGGCATGCCGGCGATGGGGCTGCCCGGATCTTCCATGGCGGCCGGGTTGACGGTGTCGTTCGCACCTATCACCAGCACCACGTCGGTGTCGCTGAAGTCCTCGTTGATCTCGTCCATTTCCAGCACGATGTCGTAGGGGACCTTGGCTTCCGCCAGCAGCACGTTCATGTGACCAGGCAGACGACCTGCCACCGGGTGGATACCGAAGCGCACCTTGACGCCGCGCTCGCGCAGCTTGTGGGTGATCTCGGCAACCGGGTACTGGGCCTGCGCCACCGCCATGCCGTAGCCCGGGGTGATGATGACGGAGCTGGCGTTCTTCAGCATGTCGGCCACGTCTTCGGCGTTGGTCTCGCGGTATTCGCCCATCTCCTGATCGGCCGTGGAGGCCACACCGTCGGAGCCGAAGCCACCGGCGATGACGGAGATGAAGGAGCGGTTCATCGCCTTGCACATGATGTAAGAGAGGATGGCACCGGAGGAACCCACCAGGGCACCCACCACGATCAGCAGGTCGTTGGAGAGCATGAAGCCCGCCGCCGCCGCCGCCCAACCGGAGTAGGAGTTCAGCATGGAGACCACTACCGGCATGTCGGCGCCGCCGATGGAGGCGACCAGATGCCAGCCGAAGGCGAAGGCGATCAGGGTCATCAGCAGCAGGGCGAAGGTGGAGCCACCGGCGTTGACGAAGTGGATCATCAGCGCGATGGAGACCACCACGGCCAGCAGGTTCAGCTTGTGGCGGTGCGGCAGCATCAGCGGCTTGGAAGAGATCAGGCCACGCAGCTTGCCGAACGCCACCACGGAACCGGTGAAGGTCACGGCACCGATGAAGACGCCCAGGAACACTTCCACCAGGTGGATGTTCAGCATGGCGCCGGAGAGGTGCTCGACCTGGGCGACGCTGGCCGCCTGCTCGAACGCCGCCCGGGCCGCAGCCAGGGTCGCATCCAGGTTGGAGCCGACGGAGACGACCACCTCAGCGGGTGCTGAGGGGTGCAAGTCGATGAAGCTGTTGAAGCCCACCAGCACCGCCGCCATGCCCACGAAGCTGTGCAGCACGGCCACCAGCTCGGGCATCTCGGTCATCTCGACCTTGAGCGCCAGACGCACGCCGATGGCGCCGCCGATGACCATGGCCAGGATGATCCAGTGCACGCCACTGGTTTCCGGGTTGAAGACGGTGGCGAGCAGGGCGATGGCCATCCCCGCGATACCGAACAGGTTGCCATGCTTGGCCGTTTCTTGCTTCGACAGTCCCGCGAGACTGAGGATGAAGAGCACGGCGGCAACGATATAGGATGCTGTTACCAGTCCTTGAGACACGTTAAACCCCCTTAATCCTTACGGAACATCTTCAGCATGCGCTGAGTGACGGTGAAGCCACCGAAGATGTTGATACTGGCAATCAGCACGGCGATAAAGGCCAATACGGTGACCAGGGTCGACCCTTGCCCAATCTGCAGCAGGGCACCGACCACGATAATGCCGGAGATGGCATTGGTGACCGACATCAGCGGCGTGTGCAGGGCGTGAGAGACGTTCCACACCACGTAGTAACCGACCACGCAGGCCAGGATGAAGACGGTGAAGTGGGAGAGGAAGGCGGCAGGTGCCACCGCAGCGACCCAACCGAAGGCGGCGATGCCGAGGGCACCGAACACGAACTTCTTGTTGGAGGGCTTGGCCTCTTCCTTCTTGGCTGCCGGTTTGGCGGCGGCCGGCTTCTGCGGTGCGGCGGAGACGGAGATGGCGGGGGGCGGGAAGGTCACTTCACCGGCCTGGATCACCGTCATGTTGCGCTGGACCACGTCTTCGAAGTCGATGGCGACGTTGCCGTCCTTCTCCTTGCACATCAGCTTCATCAGGTTCACCAGGTTGGTGCCGTAGAGCTGGGAGGATTGGGCAGGCAGACGACCCGGCAGATCGGTGTAACCGATCACCTTGACGCCGTTGTCGGTGACATGCAGTTCACCCGGTACCGTGTATTCGCAGTTGCCGCCGGCCTGAGCCGCCATGTCCACGATGACGGAGCCCGGCTTCATGCTGTCCACCATCTCCTTGGTGATCAGCTTGGGTGCCGGCTTGCCCGGGATCAGGGCGGTGGTGATGATGATGTCCACTTCCTTGGCCTGCTGGGCGAACAGCTCCATCTCGGCCTTGATGAACTCTTCGCTCATCACCTTGGCATAACCGTCGCTGGAGGCGCCATCTTCGCCGCCGAAGTCCAGCTTGAGGAATTGCCCACCCATGGACTCGATCTGCTCGGCCACTTCCAGGCGGGTGTCAAACGCACGCACTATGGCGCCGAGGGAACCGGCAGTCCCGATGGCAGCCAGACCGGCCACACCGGCACCGATCACCAGCACCTTGGCGGGCGGAACCTTGCCGGCGGCGGTGATCTGACCGGTGAAGAAGCGACCGAACTGGTGGGCGGCTTCGACCACGGCGCGATAGCCACCTATGTTGGCCATGGAGGAGAGGGCATCGAGGGACTGGGCACGGGAGATCCGCGGCACCATGTCCATCGCCATCACATTGATGTTGCGCTCGGACAGCTTCTTGACCAGCTCGGGGTTCTGGGCAGGCCAGATGAAGCTCACCAGGGTGGCACCATCCTTAATTTGTGCGATCTCGGCATCGGTCGGCGCGTTGACCTTGAAGACAAGGTCGGCTTGCCAGACGCTCGGCACCACGCTGGCACCGGCAGCCTCGAAGGCGGCATCATCGAAGCTGGCCAGCTGGCCGGCACCGGCCTCGATGGCGACCTCGAAGCCGAGCTTTTTCAGCTGCTCGACGGTGGCCGGGGTCGCTGCGACCCGGGTCTCACCGGCGAGACTCTCTCTCGGTATTCCAATCTGCATGACTATTCCCTGATGGTTAATAAACAATCATTGCCCAGTCTCTCATGTCTGAGGGGACAAGGCATGATCAAAGTGCAGGTCACGGGCCCTTTGTTATGAAAATCAGCAGGCTTTACCTCAACCTCCTGTCATGGTCAGGCCCCCGCTTTTCAGGCGCGAAGGTGATTAGTATCAAATTTTGGAGTTTTATTACAACCACGACCCCGGGCGAGCGGGTACAGAATTCAGCCCATCCCGGCTCATGATTAAAAAAAACAAACCAAATTAGTGGCTTATACCAGCAAAATGCGCTGAAAAAAGTGATCCAACCAGTCAAAAAAAATGTTTTGCCGAGCCTCTACCTTAGCGTTTTTTGTTCTTATGAAATCTGCCGTTGGCTTATCAGATGAGATGAAAGGGGAAAAAGTAACCGTTTTGTAACGACTCGGGGGCCGCGCCACCGCCACAAGGCGGGAGCGGGCCCCCTGATTCAACCCCGGACAAGGCCGGAACTGGTCTCTCGCCTCTTACCAGGCGGCTTCATAAATATGCCGGCTCTGCACCAGGTCGATGTCGCCGTGCTCCCCGAGCGCCGTCATGCCGTGCTCTTCGAGCTTGGCCAGCAGGGTGTCGATATTGGCGTCGGCCAGGCCGTAGTCACGCAGCCGGGTCTTGACCCCCATCCGCTCGAAGAAGTCGCGGGTGGCTTTGATCGCGCCGTCGATGCGCTCGGCCTCGCTGCCGCTGCGCAGATCCCAGACCCGCTCGGCGTATTGCAGCAGCTTGGCACGCTTCTGCTCATGCTTGGCCTGCAGCAGGGCGGGCAGCACCACCGCCAGGGTCTGGGCATGATCCAGGCCGTGCAGGGCGGTCAGCTCGTGACCCAGCATGTGGGTGGCCCAGTCCTGGGGCACGCCGGCCCCGATCAGGCCGTTGAGCGCCAGGGTGGCGCTCCACATGATGTTGGCGCGCACGTCGTAATTTTCCGGCTCCACCAGCGCCTTGGGGCCCTCCTCGATCAGGGTCAGCAGCAGCCCTTCGGCGAAGCGATCCTGCACCTTGGCGTCCACCGGGTAGGTGAGGTACTGCTCCAGGGTGTGGATGAAGGCATCCACCACGCCATTGGCGACCTGACGGGCAGGCAGGGTGTAGGTGAGCACGGGATCCAGCACGGCGAAGCGCGGCATCACGAAGGGGGAGAAGAAGTGCTGCTTGTCCCCTGTGCTCCTGCGGGTGATGACGGCCCCCATGTTCATCTCGGAGCCGGTGGCCGGCAGGGTCAGCACGGCACCGAGGGGAATGGCGGAAGCCACCTCGCCCCCCACGGTCTCGAGGATGTGCCAGGGCTCCCTGGCCAGATCGTAGTGGGCGGCCGCGGCGATGAACTTGGTGCCGTCCAGCACGGAGCCGCCGCCGACGGCGAGCAGGAAGTCGATCTGCTCGGCGCGAGCCAGTTCGACGGCGCCCATCAGGGTCTCGTACGCCGGGTTGGGCTCTATGCCGCCGAACTCGAACAGGGTCAGGCCCGCCAGCTCGCTGCGGATCTGCGCCAGCAGGCCGCTGCGCACCACGCTGCCGCCGCCGTAGGTGATGAGGACACGGGCGTCGGCCGGGATCTGGCCGCGCAGCTGGGCCACCTGGCCCTTGCCGAACAGCACCTTGGTGGGGGTGTACAGGATGAAGTTGTTCATGGGATCTCCTGGGATGATCGTAGTCGGTAAGGTATGGGTTGCATTTTTCTCTTATAACCACCTACCATCAAGGGAGCTTTCTGCCGATTTCTTGCCTATTTCTACTGAGCCTGGATAAATGAGTACAAATCAGCCCGTCGCGGCGACCCACCAGTCCGCCCTCGCCAGCCGCCTCGCCGCCCTGGCGCCACACCCGGGGATCACCGCCGCCCCCGTGCCCGGCGTGCACCTCATCTACACCACCGAGCACCACGACCGCATCCCTGTGCTCTACCGGCCGCGCATGATCATCATCCTGCAGGGGCACAAGGTGGGCTATCTCTCGGACTTCACCTTCCGCTACGACCCCGAGCACTACCTGATGATGACACTGCCGCTGCCCTGCGAGTGCGAGTGCTTCGCCTCCCCCGAAGCCCCCCTGGTGGGGCTCTCGGTGGAGATCGACGTGGCGGCGCTGCAGGCCCTGCTGCTGGAGATGGGGGATGCCGCCCCGGGGGGGGGGGGGGGGGGGGGGGGGGG
>NZ_JASATR010000026.1:0-48397 GCF_038440395.1 Aeromonas sp. OTU364 | reverse complement strand
CCCCTGCCTTGCTCAGGCATCCAGCTCGAAGCGGCTGATGGCCTCGGTCAGCTGGCCCGTCTCCCGGGTCAGCCGGGCGGCGATCAACTCCCCCTGCTGGCTGTGTTCGCTGGACTGGTGGCTGAGTCCGGCGATCTCCTCCACCGTGCCCGCCACCTCCTGGGCCACCCTGGACTGCTGCTCGGTCGCGGTAGCGATGGCGGCGAGCTGGCCGCAGAGATCCTGCACCAGCGCCGACATGGCCGCCAGGGTCTCGGTGGCCGAGGCCACGGCCCCCCTGCCCTGCTCCACCAGCAGGGTGCCGCTGCCCACGGTATCCGCGGTCTGCCGGGTCTGCTGCTGTATGCTGGCGATGGTCTGGTTGATCTCCGCCGTCGACTGGCTGGTGCGGCTGGCCAGCTGGCGCACCTCGTCCGCCACCACGGCGAATCCCCGCCCCTGCTCCCCGGCACGCGCCGCCTCTATGGCGGCATTGAGCGCCAGCAGGTTGGTCTGCTCGGCTATGGTGGCGATCACCTCGGTGACGCGGCCCACCTGCTCGCTCTGGCTGCTGAGCAGCGTCATCGCCTGATTGGCCTGGGTGATCATGGCGGCAATCTGCGCCATGGTGCTCCCCATGCGGGCGAGGGTCTGCTCCCCCTGCCTGGCCTGCTGCTCGGTCTGCCGCGCGGCGCCAGCCGCATCGGCGATGTTGCCCGCCACCTCCCGGGTGCTGGCGGACATCTGCTCTATGGCGGCCGCGACCGTATCCAGCCGCTGATTCTGACTCGCCAGATCGTCCACTATGGCATTGGTGGTCTGGCCCACCTCGCGGCCGGCCCCTTCCACCTGCGCCACCGCCCCCTGGATCTCCCCCACCAGCTGGCGCAGCTGGCTCGACATCCGGTTGATGGAGCCGGTCAGCCCGCCCAGCTCGTCCTGGCGCAGCACCGGCAGGGGCGCACTCGGCAGGCGGCCATCGGCGACCTGCCCGGCACGGTTCACCAGGCTGGCGATGTCGCGGGTCAGGCGGCGGCTGAACAGCAGGGCCACCAGGGTGCCGAGCAGGATGACGCTGGTGGTCGCCAGCAGCAGGGTGCGGTGAATGGCCTGACTGGCACCGGCCAGCTTGCCCGCTATCTTGTCCACTTCTCCCCGGGTCTGGGTCACCTGATTCGCCAGCTGATCGGCGAGCCGGGTCAACGCAGGTTCTATGTCGGTGGCCATCAGGTGGTTGGCCTGATCCCAGTCCGGCGCCTGCCGCCTGGCGATCACCTGCCCCACCAGCTCGGCAAAGGGCGCAGACATCTCCTCAAAGAGCGTCCACAACCCCTTCTGCGCCTCGGTGAAGTTGCTCTGCTGCTGTTTCAGCTCGGCCACCCGCTGCAGATGGAACTGGTAGTAGTCCTGGTACTTGTCGCGATACTCCTTGTCCCCCGAGATGAGGAAGTCCCGCAGGGCGGAGAGGGCATTGGCCAGCCCGTTGTAGGCATCCCCCACCTGCTTGAGCAGCAGGCGGCGATCGCCGGGCAGTGCCTCCTGAGGGGTCGCCACCTCTTCGTTGGCGATGGATTGCAGCTGATCGAGTGCCGCCTCCGCCAGGGGGCCTGCCTCCAGCAGCATCAGGGTGTGGGCCGGCAGGTTATCTTCGGTATGGGCCAGGGCCCACACCTTCTCCTGCGCCCCCTTGAAGCTCTTGAGGGACCGGGTCAGGTCAGGCGTGAATCCCTGCTGCTCTATGGCGTGCCAGGCCTGCTCCCACTCCTGCTTGATGCGCGCACCTTGCGCCGGATCCTTACCGAGGATGAGGTAGGCCCGCAGGGAGGAGACGGTGGCGATCAGGGCCTTCTGGCTCGCCTCGTCCCGTTGCAGGGCGGGTAGGGCCTGGGCCAGCAAGGCCTCCTGGGAGGCTTCAATCCGGCCGAGCTGATGGTAGACAAGGGCGGAGGAGAGAATGATGAGCAGGTTGATAAAACAGAAGCTCAACAACAGCTTGCTTGATATTTTCATGACCATCCTTGTGTCGCAGGGGCATCCTGCCCTTGATTAGCGCCCGATCAATGCGGGCAATCGTTCGCGCCAGGTGTCATGCCAGACGAGCAACTCCTCGCGTGGCATGGGGCGTGCGGAGAAGAATCCCTGGCACTGATCGCACCCCAGCCTGGCCAGTAGCAGCCAGGTGGCCTCGTCCTCGACCCCCTCTGCCACCGATTTTAACCCCAACTTGCGCGCCAGTTCGATACTGGATTCGATGATGGCGAGGCGGGAGGGATCTTCATAGCAGCGATCGACGAAGGATCTGTCCAGCTTCAGCTCGGTGAACGGCAGCAGGGCGAGCTGCTGCATGGAGGAGTAGCCGGTGCCGAAGTCGTCGATGGAGAGGCCGAAGCCGTGCATCCGCAAGCGGGTCAGCACCTCCAGGGACTTGCCGAGATCCTTGACGAAGGCGCTCTCTGTCACTTCCAGGGTGATGAGCTCGGGGTTGATGCTCCAGCGCTGGCAGTGATTGAGCAGGGTATTGCACAGATCCCCCTCGATCAGCGACGTGGTGGAGAGGTTCATCGACAGGTTCAGGGAGAGCCCCGTCTTCTCCCACAGGTGGCCGTCGCGCAGTGACTTGCCGATGATCACCTCGGTCAGCGGATCCATGAGCCCGTTGTGCTCCGCCAGCGGGATGAAGCGGGCCGGCGAGATGAGCCCATACTCGGGGTGCTGCCAGCGGGCGAGCGCCTCCATGCCGACCCACTGACCGTTTTCAAAGCTCACCTTGGGTTGATACCAGGGCAGCAGCTGGTCCTGCTCCAGGGCCCGGCACAGCTCATCCAGACTCAGGCTGTGGCCGTCTTCCTCCTGGCTGCGCGCCTGCTGGGGCTGCCAGGCGCCGATCAACTGGGCGATCTGCTGATGGCTGGCGGGTTTGTCGATGCGCCCCAGCACCTGCAGGCCGTAGGCACGACTCATGCGCAGCACGGCGTCGACCACATCGTCCTCCAGCGCGCTGCACAGCACTATGCCGCCGCGAAAGCCGCCGAGGGAGAGGCGACGCAGCAGGGCCATGCCATCCATGCCCGGCATCCGCAGATCGCAGAACAGGATGTCAACCTGGTGGTGCTGGCACTGGGTCAGCGCCTCCTCCCCGTCCTGGGCTTCCAGCAGGTTGCCGTAGCCAAGCCCGCGGATCTGGTGCATCAGGGCCTTGCGCTGGAAGTTGTGATCCTCCACCACCATGATCGCCAACTCATGCCGTGCACTATTCATCGAGCCATAACTCCATTTCACCTCTGATAGAGTCCATCAATGCCTGTACCGTCTGGACCAGCTCGTCGAGCCTGTCCAGTTGCTTCAACCTGGCCGCCGCCTCCAGCTGGGCGGCCTCGGTCGCCAATGCCTGCTGCCCCACCATGCGGGCGGCCCCCTTGATGCGATGCGCCGTCTCCACCAGCGCCTGGGTATCCTGCCGGGCCAGGGCCTGCATCATGTCTTCGCCATCCTGGCGGTTGGCCTCCAGATATTCGCTGGCCATGCTGCGCGCCACCCCCTCGTCACCAAACAGGGTCAACCAGCATATTCCCGGAGCCTGAACCTCTGCTTGCCGAGGGGCCACTGCCTCCTGTTGCGGGCTGGCCGCCGGTAGCCAGCGAGCCAGGGTCTGGCGCAGGGTTTCCAGGCTGTAGGGCTTGAACAGCATGTCGTTCATGCCGGCCTCCAGCATCTGCTGGCTGGCCTCCTCAGAGGTGTCGGCGGTGACGCCTATAATGGGCGCCTCGTCACCGGCCGCCCGCAGGGTGCGCGCCAGGGTATAGCCATCCATCACCGGCATGTGGCAATCGGTGAGCAGCAGGGCGAACTCCTGCCCTTGCCAGGCGCGCAGCGCCTTCTCCCCATCATCCACCACCTCGGGCTCTATGCCGAGGATGGCGAGCTGGCGGGTCAGCAGCGCGCGGTTGACGGGATGATCATCCGCCACCAGCACCCTGCCCCTGAGTCGCTCGCCCTCCATCTGCATCGGCTGGCTCGACCGCTCGCTCGACAGCTGGCGGCAGGTCTCCAGCAGCAGATCCGGGTAGATGGGGGACTGGCCGATCCGCCACCAGGCGTCACTGCCCATGCGGCCACGCAATGCCTCATGGGGGGAGAGTACTATGCCCTTGAGGGAAGATTGCTGCAAATGCTGCAACCAGCCACTGCCAAGGGCCTGCTCCAGGCGGCTCTCCTGCGCCAGCAGGCAGCCCTCAAGGGGATGACGCCACTGCTCGGCGCTCATGGGGTGGAGCGTGGCGCCGAGCTGTTCCATCACGGCTTGCAGCACCTCGTCCTCCCCGAACCACCACCAGTGCTGACCCGCCAGCGGCGGAGCATCCCAGCGGCACTCGGCCAGGGGGATGGCGAAGGTCACTGTAGTGCCGACCCCCGCCTCGCTCTCCAGCACCAGGCTTCCCCCCATCTTCAGGGTCAGCTGATGGCAGATGGCGAGCCCGAGCCCGGTGCCGCCAAAACGCCGGGTGATGTCGGACTCCACCTGCTTGAACGGGGTGAACAGATTGACCTGCTTATCCCGGGCTATGCCGATCCCCGTATCCCGCACCGTCAAGGTCAGCTGATGGGCCTGATAGCCCACCTGGATGGCAATCTCCCCCGCCTCGGTGAACTTCACCGCGTTGTTCAGCAGATTGGAGATCACCTGACCCACGCGCACCGCGTCCAGGCTGGCCTGATCCGGCACCTCCTGTCCCCACGCCAGCGTCACGTTGAGCCCCTTGCCATAGGCCAGGGTGGCATGACCCCGGATGACGTCGCAGATGACAGAGGTCAACCGGCAGGGATGGGGATTGAGTTGCAACTGCCCCGCCTCCATCTTGGAGAAGTCCAGGATGTCGTTCACCAGATAGAGCAGGTGATTGGTGGAGGTAGAGATGTTGCGCAGCATGTAGCGCTGGTCGTCATCGAGGGCGCTCATCTGCAGCAGCTCCAGCATGCCGTGCATGCCGGAGATGGGGGTGCGCAACTCGTGGCTCATGGTGGCGAGGAACCGGCTGCGCACCTGGGTCGCCTCCTCCGCCACCCGTCTGGCCTCGCGCAGCTCCAGCTCCTGGCGCTTGAGCTTGGTAATGTCCTGCACCACCCCGTTCAGGATGACCCCCTCCAGCCCCTCCTGTCGCACGAAATGGCCCCGGATCTGCAGGTAGCCCGCTTGTCCCTGACGCCTGATCTCCACCTCGAGATCCAGCGGCTGCATGGTCAGGGCATGGCGCTCCACCGTGGTCACGAAGTCATGCAGGGCCTGCCCCGTCAGCCCCAGCAGGGTGTCGTCGGCCGCCTCGGACCCCATCATCTCCTCGAGCCCCTGGGAGGTGTAGAGGAAGCTGCCGTTGCCCGGCCCCAGCCAGTGATACTGATAGACCAGTCCCGGCATGCTGTCGGTGATCTGGGTCAGCCGGGTCTGCGCCTCCTGCGCCGCGGAACGCGCCTGCCTCAGTTCGGTGACGTCGGTCAGTACGGTCAGGATCCCGAGCCGCTTGCCGTCGGGACCGACGAACAGCCGCTTGGTGTAGATCATCTGATGCTCGGCACCGTCGGCGAGCCGGATCTCGCCGCGGCCGTGCAGCTCCTCGCCGCTCTCCCAGACCCTGGCATCCTCCTCGATCACCCTGGCCCGGATGGCCTCCGGCAGCCTGTCCTTGAGCAAGCGCTCGTACGAGCCGCTCAGGTTCTCGCCCCCCAGGAACATCTGCCGGTATGCCAGGTTGGTCATCGCGATTTCATAGCGCTCATTGGTCAGCACCACCTGGTTGGGCAGGGCATCCAGCATCATCTGGACGAACACCAGCTGCTCTTCGAGCCGGCGCTCCGCCTCCCGCCGCTGACTGATCTGGCGGCGCAGGGTCCGGTTCCAGCCCACGAACAGCAGCAGGAAGAGCAGAAAGATCCCCCCGCCCAGGGAGGACCAGAGCAGCACTTTGCGCGGATCCAGCCCCGTCTGTATGGTCAGGGAGAGCCACTTCTTCTCCAGGGCAACCAGCTCCTCCGGGGGGATGGAGAGCAGCACCTTGGTCAGGATCTGCTGCAGCATGGGATCCTGCAGGTGGGCCGCCATGGCGACGGGAACCCGCAACTCGCTGCCGGAGAAGACCACCTGATAGCGATCGCTGAAGCCCCGCTGCAACGACTGCTCCAGGGTGGTCATGCTCATCAGCACATAGTCCACCTTCTGCTGATCCAGAAGCGGCAGCAGCTCGGGATCGCTTGCGACCGTCACGGCCTCGGCTCCCACCTCGCTCAGCAGGGATTTCTCTACCGAGCCCCCCACCATGCCCACCCTGTATCCCTTCAGCTCCCTGGGACTGGTCAGCTCCGCCATGCCCTGCCTGCCCACTATCACCCGGTTGAGAGAGACATAATTGGGCGTAAAGCGGGCAAACTGCTGGCGCTCCATGGTCGGGGTCATGGCCGGGATGAGGTCCAGCTGGCGAGCCTGAAACAGTTCCAGGGTCTGGGCCCAGCTTCGGGTCTGCACCAGGGTGAACTGCAGGCCGGCGCGCTGGTTCAACATCGCCAGCAGATCGGCTACCAGCCCCTTGAGCCGGCCCTTGTCGTCTATCTCGCTCATCCCGGGCCAGTTTGGGGCGATCCCGTACTTGAGCACAGGGTGCTGCTGCAGCCACGCCTGCTCCGGCGCGCTGAAGACGACCTCCTTGCTGCCCTTCACCAGCTCATAGTCAACTATGCCCCCCGCCTCCAGGATGCGGCGGCGCTCGCCGGGCGAGATGTCATCCAGCGCCCGCTCAAGCAGCCCCTGCAGGGGCTCGTTGCCCGGCGCCACCGCCATGGCGAGGGAGGTATCCCTCATCCAGTCCACCGTGGTCAGCGTCATGCCCGCCATGGCCTGCAGGCGGCTCAACATGGGCAGCTCGGCCAGATAGGCGTCCGCCTTCCCCTCCTTGAGCATGAAGATCGCCTCATCCCGGCTGTCCACCGTCACCAGGTTCGAGATGCCAAGGCGCAGCAGCTCATCGCAGGCGCTGACACCGAAGACGCAGACCCAGCGCACCCCGTAGGCCTCCTCCAGGGAGAGGCTCTCCCGCCCCCCGGTCAGCAGCACGGCGCGGGGCAACGCCATCAGCTCCGAGGTAAACAGCATCCGCAGCTTGCGGATCGGGCTGGGGGCCACGCCGATCACCATGTCAATCTTGCCGTCCAGCAAGGCCTGCTGGACCGCCGTATTGTTGGCATAGGTGCGATAACGCAACTCGAGGCCCAGGCTGCCCGCAATCTGCGAGGCAAAGGCATCCAGGGGGCCGGTGAAGTTACCCCGGCCATCGGTATAGATATAGGGGGGCCAGGCCGTCGCCGGCATGCCGACCACCAGCTCATGGTGGGTGAAGAGCCATTGCTGCCCGGATGGCGCGAGGGCGCTCCTGTCCAGCAGCGTCTCGACCGCCGTCGCCCCCTGGCTACAGCAGGCCAGCCAGCACAACAGGATGAGGCGATAGCAGCGGCAAAGCATAGGTGACTCCCGTATGGATAGGAGGGGGATCATAATGTGTCTGGCTCAATGTGCGACAACAAAATTGAGAGAATGCTCATCAGCAAAGAAAAATGGCAGGCCCAGGCCTGCCATCCAGGAGTCGGGGGCCAAGGCCCCTCGCCTCAGGTTATTCGATTCCCGAGTCGGAAACCGGTTTGAAACTCCCGCTCACGGACATGAGCGACCTGCACATTTTGCCCTTCCAGCCCGATGTCCTTGAGCAGGGCGGGAGAGAGATGCAGATAGCTGACGCGACGCTCCAGCCGGGTGATCCGTTTTTGAACCAGGGTTTCGACGCGGCGCAGCAGGGCGAGTTCGATAGACATAATATTCTCCAGTTGAACGTGCGGTTCTCCCGGAGAGAGGCATCACCCTGCGGGACAACCGCGGGTGATGAAAAAGCAGGTGTTACCTGTTCCCTCCACGCGGTAAATAAAGAGCACGAGTCTTCGCGCTGCCATTGCAGCGATCGAACGCAACGTTGAACATGGAATGTTGCATGATCGTCTCCTTACCGTGTGAAAGTTGAACAAGTTGCCACAGTCTAAAAAAACACCGAATTTTACGCAATATCACCCCCACCCATATGGGTGGAATGCGGCCACAACCGGCCCCGGTCAAATCCCGGACAACAGCCTGAACTCCTCAAGCGCATAGGTATCCGTCATGCCGCTGACATAGTCGAGCAGCAGCCGCACCCTGTAGTACCACTCCTGCTCGGCGCCATTGTCAAAGCGCGGATCCCGGCTGACCACCGCCAGCCGGTAGGCCTTGAGGTGGCGGGCCGACAACCGGTGGAACAGCCGCCGGGCGAAGAAGAGCTCGCTCCCGCCGTTGCCCGCCAGCAGTCGCTCGAACTGGGCGGCGGGCAGGGCCAGCAGGCAGGCGTAGGTGGAGAGCACCCCGCGCAGGGCGGCATAGCCCTCCAGCTCCAGCGCCTCGACCTCGGGGCGCATGAAGACCTGCTCCCTCGCCACCCCCTTGAGCACATCCAGCACCCGGGCCGCCGGGGCCTGACCGTGCAGCAGCGCCCTGGGGTAGGCCCCGCTCAGTATGGCCTCGTGGTCGCTCACATAGGTGTGGGCCGCAAGCGCCACCAGATCCCGGGTCAGATGCTGGCGAAAATGGGGGAAGAAGCCCCGACCGGAGGCGAGCGCCTCCTCGAGCAGGCTGGCCATGTAGTCCCCCTCATCGGCACTGCGCAGCGCCGCCAGCAACTCCCCCTGGGTGAGGATGCGCCTGTCCACCGCGTCCTCCAGATCGGCGATGCAGTAGGAGATATCGTCCGCCGCCTCCATGATGTAGACCAGCGGATGCCGGCACCCCGGCGCCAGCCCCAGACTCTGGCCAAGGGCGCGATAGAGGGGTTGCTCGCTGAAGAAGATGCCGCGCTTGCTGGTCCAGCCATGGTGCTGGCCATAGCCCTGGGGACTGTGCAGCAGGGGCTGCTGCGGGTATTTGCACAGGGCCGCCAGCTGGCCCAGGGTGAGGTTCATCTCGTGCAGGCTGTGCACCAGCCGCAGGCTCTGGGCATTGCCGTCAAACACCAGCAGGTCCTGGCGAAGCTCGGCCCACTGCGGGCTCGGCAGCTGATCATGGGCGCTGGCGAACAGCTCATCCAGCGACTGTGCCAGCCACTGGCTCATCACCTGCTCGCCGAAGTGGCCGAACGGCGGGTTGCCGACGTCGTGCAGCAGGCAGGCCATCTCCACCAGGTTGATGAAAGCCCCTTCGCAGACGGTGCCCGCCGGCAGGGCCGCCAGGATGCGCCGGCTGATCTGGCGACCCGTCTCCTGCACCTCCAGGGAGTGGGTGAGACGGCTGCGCACCGAGGCCTTCACATCGAGCGGGAAGACCTGGGTCTTCTGCTGCAGGCGGCGCACCGGCGCCGCCTGTACTATGCGGGCGCGATCCTGCTCGGTCGCCTCCAGCAGCTCCTCGCTGCCCCAGGGGTGAATGCGCGCCGGGGTAATCAGACTGTCATACATGGTGCGGCTCCTTGCCTGCGACGTCCGTCAGGTTCACGACAGCAACCAGCGCCGCAAGCGGGCGATGTCGCCGGGATATTCACGACGCAGCGTCTCAATCCAGTCCTCCACGTTCTCCCACCAGGCGGGGTGATCCGGGCTCTGGATAAGCTGGGCCGTCTGCTGCAGGCGGCGCAGGCCGATGGAACCCGCCGCCCCTTTTATCTTGTGCGCCTCCTCCACCACGCCGGCCTGATCCCTGGCAATCATGTTGGAGTCCAGCACTGCCATGTAGTCCGGCATCATCTTCTCGAACAGATCCACGCTGGAGATCAGCACCGGCTTGCCGACCGTGCTGGCGTAGTCGGTGAGGAAGGGCAGATCCAGCAGCGCATCCTGGTTGCCCGCGTCCGCCTGATCAAAGGCCTCGTCGTCGGCGAGATCCGCAAACAGGTGGCCTATCACCTCCCGCACCGCCTTGGAGCCCAGCGGCTTGTTGATCACATCCTGCATGCCGTGATCCCGGTAGTACTGGCGATCGCCGGTGGCGTTGGCGGTGAGCGCCACCATGGGGGGCAGGCTGTCGCCGTAACGGGCCAGCAGCTGGGCCGCCACGTCGAAGCCGGTCATGTCCGGCAGCTGGATGTCCAGCAGGATGAGGTCGAAGTCATCCGGGTTGGCCATGGCCAGCGCCTGGGTGCCGTCCCGCGCCACCTGCACCTGATGACCGAGCTTGTTCAGCAGGGCGCAGGCGACGGTGACGTTGAGCTCTACGTCCTCCACCAGCAGGATGTCGAGGGAGGGCATCTCGGGCTCAGGCGGGGTCGCCTGCGGCTCGACGCAGTCCACCTCCAGTTCGGCGGTGAAGCAGGCGCCTTCCCCCGGGTCGCTGTCCACATAGAGCTGGCCGCCCATGGCTTGCACCAGCTGGCGGGAGACCGCGAGACCGATGCCGGTGCCGGTGGCGTGCTTCTTGCCCTGCACCTGGTAGTACATGGCGAAGATCTTCTCCTGCTGGGCACGGGGAATGCCGACCCCGGTGTCTTCCACCTCGAAGTGCAGCGCCAACTTGCCCGGTTCATCGGCGGCGTGGGCGAGGCAGCGCACCGTCACCCCCCCCTCGTCGGTGAACTTGACCGCATTGCCCACCAGGTTCCACAGCACCTGGCGCAGCCGGGTGCCGTCCGCCATCACGAACTGCGGCATGTCGCCATCCCGATCGAAGTGCAGGTAGAGCCCCTTCTGCTCCGCCTGGATGCGCGACAGCATCTCCAGCTCGTCGAGGAAGGCGGGCAGGTCCATGGGGGCAGGTGCTATCTCGAGGCGACGGCGATCGAGCTTGTCGAGATCGATGATGTCATTGAAGATGTTGCCGAGCGTCACCGCGCTCAGGTGGATGGTCTTGAGCTGCTGCTGCCGCTTGGCATCCAGCGGCGTGTCCATCAGCATGCGGCTCAGGCCGACGATGCCGTTCAAGGGGGTACGCAGCTCGTGGCTGATGGTGGAGATGAAGGTGGTCTTGTCCCGGCTCGCCTTCTCCAGCTTGTCCTGATACTGCTTGCGCTCTGTGATGTCGCGGCCAAAGCCGAGCAGGCCGAGCCGCTTGCCGAAGCGGTCGAAGAAGGGCACCTTGCGCAGCTCGAAGTAGGCCTTGCGGCCATCGGGGTACTCCAGCCACTGCTCGTAGGTGAGGGGCTCGTTGCTGGCAAAGACCTGCTTGTCGGTCTCCACCACCTTGTTGGCGATCTCCTGCTTGTAGACATCGAACGGGGTCAGCCCGATGAGCTCGGCCTCCACCTTGCCGGTCAGCTCCTCCATGGCGCGGTTGCAGCCGGAGAACTGCTCGTCCTCGTTGCGGTAGTAGACCAGATCCGGGGAGCAGTCGATGAAGGAGCGCAACAGGGCGGTGCGTTCCCCCAGGTGCAGCTGGGCCTTCTCCCGCTGGAACACCTCGTTCTCCAGATCCTCTATGGCTTGCTGGCGCAGGGTCTCGGCCCGGTTGGTCTCGGCGATCTGGGCATTGAGGCGGCTGATGTTCTCCTGCAGCTGGCTGTTGAGCTCGAGGTCGCGCTCGCGCATGTCCTGCAGCTTGCGCACCATGCGGGTCAGCCGCTGGCGGGAGTCCTCCAGCTGATCCACGACTATGGAGAGGAAATAGACGGCCCAGGGGGTCACCAGCAGGCCGAAGAAGACAGAGCGCACCAGGTCGACTATGTCCACGGTGCCGCGCAGAAACAGGGTCACCCCCATCTGGATGGAGACCGCCAGCACTATGATGGCGGTCGCCAGGAACATGCTGAAGCGCACCAGTCCCAGCTTGGTCATCAGGTCGACATAGTATTGCGCCCAGGATTTGATTTGCTTCATCTCGTTGTTTTCTCCCCGTTATTGCGCAAACAGAATACCAGTACGGCGCCCTGAACTCTTGCCCGTTGCACCTTAAATTATTGATTAACGTCACACTCCGACTGGGGTAGCATGCCCGCCTGAGTCAGTCAGCTCCGGTTCAGCAAAGGATCCCGAGCCGCACTGCCACCCTTGTCATCCCTTGTGTCAGGAGCACACCCCATGCGCAATCATGTCCTGTTGAGTCTTGGTCTGCTAGCCGCCAATGCCGCCCACGCCGATCTTGGCGAGATCCCCAGAGAGTCCGGCTGGTCCGGTTTCCTGCTCGGCGGGGTCAATGTGGTCAGCCACGAGTCCAACTTCTATGCCGGCGATGACAGCAACAGCCGCATCCATGATCTCGGCTCTCCCGACAGCGAGAGCGGCCTGACCCCCCTCATCAACGCCGACATCCGCTACACCTTCGCCGACACCCGCACCCAGGTGTTCCTCGGCAACCTGATCCAGGATGCGGTGCGCTTCGACTTCACCCAGCAACTGGGCCTGCGCCAGGAGATGGGCGACAAGGGCATAGTCGCCACCTCCCTGGTGTTCAACGCCATGCCGGTGGAGCTGTGGAGCGATCCCTTCGCCACCGGGGTGGATCGCAGCGCCACCGACGTGAAGTCGAAAGGGGTGCGCTTTGCCTGGGACAAGATCTGGGGCAGCCAGTTCTACGGCAGCCTCACCACCCGGGAGGTGGATCTGGACGAGGAGCGCAGCGGTCAGCAGTATGACCAGGCCCACGGCACAAACTATGCCGCCATGCTGAATCGCAACGGCAAGGTGCACGACATGGAGCTCTCCTACCAGTTCCACTTCGGCGGCAACCAGTTGCTGGAGCCGGCGATCCTCTACAAGCAGGCCAGGCTCGACGGCAGCGCCGAGAGCTTCGACAACACAGGGGTGCAGCTCACTTACGCCAAGCGGGGCCCGCAATGGTCCATCGTCAGCAACCTCTATGCCGGCAAGCGCAAGTATGACGAGGCGAATCCCCTGTTCGGCCGGCGTGCCGATGCAGACGAGTTCGCCATCAACGGCACCTTCTTCTGGCACAACCTGTTCGGGGTCAAGGCCCTGGCCGCGACCTTCACGGCGGCCTACTCAGGGGCCGACTCCGACATCGACTTCTACGATACCCAGGCCACCCGCTTCAGCACCGGCCTGCTCTACAACTTCTAAGTCGAGCCCTGTCGAAAACAGCGAGGCCACCCCAGGGGTGGCCTCGTTTTTTTCGCTTCCTGACGGCCTTAGATCCCGAGGGAGTCCAGCAGATCGTCGTGCTCGTTGCTCGCCGGGGCGACCGCCTGGGCCGGCTTGGTCGCCGCCAGCTTGGCCTGGGCGATCAGCTCGTCCGGATCGACCTCCTCCTGCACACCGCCATCGTGGATCCGGATAAACTCAGTCCTGTCCATGGCCAGCTCCAGATAGAAGATGTTGTTGCTGGCGGTGAAGAAGGTGACCCTGCGGGTCTCGGGGTTGTCGAGGTTGGTGTCGACGCTCAGCATCACCTGCTTGTTGAGTGCCAGCATCTTGGGCTGGTTCTGGGTGATGTGGGTCTGCAGCTCGCGCCCCACCTTGCCGGTGAAGCTGCCGACGATCTGGTTCATCAGCTCGCCCATGACGTTGCTCACCTCATCCGAGGTGTGGGAGATGGCGAGATCCTCCTTGGAGAGCCCCATGCTGAGCATGTAGCTCTGGTAGAGCTCCATGGCCGCGGCGGCGGAGAAGTTGATCACCACCAGCCCGGAGAAGCCACCGTCGAACAGCACGAAGCAGCCGATGTCCGGCTTGAGGCAGGTCTTGCTAATCCGTTGCACCATGCCGGAGAAGCGCACCTGGGTCTGGGTCGCCGCACTCAATACGCTCGTCACCGAATTGCACAGGCTCAGCAGCACGTCCTCTGTGGTCAATACGGCATCATCCTCGGATCTTGTCACTATCATGGAACCTTCCTGCTGATCGAAAAAATAGGCTTGTCTGTCTCACCGCCCATGTCATCACGCGCGCGTCCGATACGCTAACAGATTGCGTGATCCCGGTGTTGAAACCGCGAGCCGCCTCTCACTTGACCGTATTGTCAGTCAGAAACGGCTGGAATCCGCCCAGGGTGGCCAACCGGGCTCGCCAGTTATCGGCCTGCTGTCGCCAATCTTGTGCCTGATAGGGGATAGCGGGGTGAGCTCCCCAGATGGGACCGGGCCAGGCGGCATCCGAGCTGAAGCGGGCGACATGGTGCAGGTGCAGCTGGGGCACCAGGTTGCCGAGCGCCGCCACGTTGATCTTGTCCGGATTGAGCGCGTGCTCCATCAGGGTGGCGACGGCGCAGGACTCCTGCATCAGCTGTTGCTGCTGCGCGGGGGCCAGGTGGTGAATTTCCCGCAGTCCGGCGACCCTGGGCACCAGGATGAGCCAGGGATACTGGCTGTCTTTGGCCAGCAGCACGCGGCAAAGGGGGAGGTCCCCGAGTATCTGGGTATCCGCCTGCAGGCGGGGATGCAATTCGAACATGGGGCCTCGCTGGTCAACATGGGCACGTCAGGAGATGAGTGTGCCCACGTTACTGCAACGGGGGGCAAACTTAAAGCCGGGGCACAGCCCAACCGATGAAGCGCTTGCGAAGTTCGGGGTCCGCCCGCAGGAAGAGTTGCTGCAACTGCCCCTCCAGCTCGCTGGCAGGTACTGACGGGGCCTGGACCGCTGCCATGGTCGCCAGCACCGCCTTGCCCGTGCCGCGGTTGTACTCCATCAGCCTGGCGTGCCAGTCCATGCCGATCTGCATGCCGTTGACCACCAGGGCCTCCTGCTGCACCTGCAGGGGCTTGTCTCCCGCCAGCAGGCTCACGACCGGCGCCTTGGCGTAGCGCTCCATGCCTTTCTCGTCGGTGGGCACCGCGGCCTTCAGGCGTACCGACTGGCCGCTGGCCTCATAGCGGATCACCTGGGGCTCGGAGCGGATCTGGCGATCGTTGTCGCTGCTGTTGCGACTCGGGATCACCCCCTCATAGCGCACCAGCAACTGCTGCGCCCCGTCGGCCAGCACCCCATGCCGCTCGTCCTGCACCTTGCCGTCGCTCACCGCCAGGATCTGGAAATCCCCGGGGACCTCGACCCTGACCTCGGCCTGCACTGAGCTGACACACGACAAGCCGGTACACAACAACATGACCCCAACCCAACCCTGATGACCCTTCATTCCCGTCTCTCTCTGCTCGCTATGATGGGCGCAGGCTAGCAGCCGAAGATGACAGAAAAATAACGCGCGCCAGCCTCTCAGAGCAGGTAGTGGGGCCGCTCGGCAAACCACTGGGCCAGCACCTGCTTGAACAGCCGGATCTTGCGCGGCACCCGGCGCTGCTGGGCATGGAGCACATGCAGCGGGTGCAGACCGGTCTGCCACTCCGTCAGCACGGCCACCAGCTCGCCCCTGGCCAGGCTCGTCTCCACCAGCATCAGCGGGCACTTGGCAAACCCCATGCCCGAGCGGGCCAGCTGCAGCAGGGTGCTGTAGTGGTTGGCCCGCACCTTGCCCTGCACCAGGATGTGGGCCTCCTCCCCTGCCTTGCGAAAATGCCACTGCTCCCAGGCCGGGTTGTGCCCCTGGAGCAGGCAGGGGCGCCCGCCCAGCTCATAGGGGGTGGCAGGGAGCCCCTCCCGGGCCAGCAGGGTCGGGCTCGCCACCACCACGTCTTTCAACTGCCCGAGGGGCAGCGCCACCAGGTTGTCCGGCACCTGATCCATGGCGCGCAGGGCGATGTCATTCTCCCCCTGGCTCATGTCGATCATGGCGTTGGTGAAGTTGAGCTCCACCTCGACCCCTGGGCAGAGCTCGGCGAAGCGCGCCAGCAGCTCGCTCACCATGGCATCCCCCGTGCTGACCGGGCAGGTGAAGCGCAGGCGACCGCTGTCCTCCTCGGTCAGGGCCTGGATGTCCTGCTCCGCCTGACGGGCCAGGGCGGCTATCTGCCCAGCCTGCACATAGAGGGTCCTGCCCGCCTCGGTCAGGCTGAGGCGACGGGTGGTGCGCTGCAACAGTTGCGCATTGAGGGCGGACTCCAGGGCGCTGACATGGCGGCTCAGCATCCCCTTGCTCACCCCCAATGCATCGGCGGCGGCGGAGAAACTGCCGCGCTGCACCACCTCGTAGAAACTGCTCAGATGGGCGATCTCCATCCATTAGCTCCAATATGGAAACAATGGGTTTATCTTAAGCGCTTTTTCTCCCTTTTCATCCAGCTATCATCAACACATCCCAACCAGGAGCGATAGAGATGAAGATTGTGATTGTGGGTGCCTCCGGCACCATAGGTTCCGCCGTCAGCGAGTTGCTTGCCAGAGACCACCAGGTGATCCGGGTCGGCCACAGCCGGGGGGATGCCACCGTCGACATGACGGATGGCGCCTCCATCGCCGCCCTGTTTGCGGGCATAGGCCGGTTCGATGCCCTGGTGGTCGCCAGCGGCAGCGTGGCCTTCAGCGCCCTGACCGAGATGACCGACGAGCAGTGGCAGCTGGGGCTTCAGAGCAAGCTGATGGGGCAGATCAACCTGACCCGGGCCGCCATTCCCCATCTGAATGACAACGGCTCCATCACCCTCATCAGCGGCATACTGAGCGAGGAGCCCATCAACTGGGGGGTGAGCGCGACCACCATCAACGGCGCCATAGAGCACTTCGTGAAGGGGGCAGCCTGCGAGCTGCCGAGGGGCCTGCGCATCAACGTGGTGAGCCCCACCGTGCTGGAAGAGTCCATGGACAAGTACGCCGACTTCTTCCCGGGCTTCGTGCCCGTGCCCGCCGCCAGGGTGGCCCAGGCCTACAAGAAGTCGGTGCTGGGGGTGCAGAGCGGCCAGATCTTCCGGGTCAATGGCTGAGGCCACCCTCCCCCACTGCCAGACGCCAATAAAAACGGGCCCCGTCATGGGGCCCGTCTATTTGTCTGCTTGCTGCCTTCACCGCCGGCAAACGTTTGTGCGCCGGCGGCAAAAAAAGGCGGTCAACCTCAGTCGATCAGACCGTACTGCTCGCGCAGCACCTCGATGATCTCCTGCTTGGGATTGGCACTGCGCACCAGCTTGTGACCGATGACCTTCTCGGCGATCCCCACGTAGGTATGGGAAATGTCCATCATCACCTCGGTGGGCAGCTTGTTGTCCCGGGCCAGGGCGAAGCGTTCCGGCATGCGGTTCTTGTTGAGCAGAATGTCCGGATCCGGGAAGTGGTTCAGCAGCCACTGGCGGAAGCCCTCTTTGGACTTCTCGACGATCTCGCCATTGCGCAGGGCGGCGCCGTCCCAGATGCGGGAGCTGTCGGGGGTGCCTACTTCGTCCATGTAGATGAGCTTCTCGCGACCGGCGGCATCCTGGACATAGCCAAACTCGAACTTGGTGTCGACGAAGATCTGATCGAGCGCGGCCAGGGCCTCGCTGATGACGTTGAAACCCTCCTTGAGCAGCACTTCATAGCGGTCGATGTCCGCCGGGGAGCGGAAACCGAAGGCCTGATGGTGGCGCTCGATGTCGGCACGGGAGACGTTGACGTCGTCCGCTTCCGGCACGCCATCCAGCCCCTTGAGGATCCCCTTGGTGGACGGGGTGATGAGGATCTCGGGCAGCTTCTGATCCTTCTTCAGCCCTTCCGGCAACGTGATGCCGCAGAACTCCCGCTCGCCGTCCTTGTAGGCACGCCACATGGAGCCGGTGATGTACTGGCGGGCGATGGCTTCGATCATCACCGGGCGGGCCTTTTGCACTATCCAGACGAAGGGGTGCGGTATGTCCAGGATGTGGCTGTCCGCCAACCCCTTCTCCTTGAACAGCTTGAACCAGTGGCTGGAGATGGCATTGAGTGCAGCCCCCTTGCCCGGCACGCCGTTCAAACCATCCACACCCTGCCAGATGCAGTCGAAGGCCGAGATGCGGTCGCTGATCACCATGAGGGCGAGGGGCGTATCGGCCGGCACATCATAGCCTTTCTCTCTTATGAGCCGGGCACTGTCTGCGGGGGTCAACCAGTAGACGCTGCGCACTTTGCCGGAATGGACAGGTTTATCGGTACGGATCGGCAAATCGTCATTCACCGCCAATACTTGATCTGCAAGACTCATGGCTAATAACACTTCCTGTTGTGGGACTGACAAGACAGGCGCATCAGGCTCCTGTCTACGAGGGATTCATTCAAGCGAAGCAGCGCCAGGCCTCTCTGCCGGGACAGGCTCCCAAGAGGGCCCTCTGCGCGAACTCCACATAACAAAACAGGGGCACCAGGCCCCTGTTTCTATTCTGCTTTAGCGGCCTGATCGGCCACGCCTTTGGCAAAGGCCTCGGACAGGCTGATATACATCTGGGAGATGACACCGGATGCGACCGGCTTCTTCTCCTTGTCGAACAGGGTGATGGAGGTCTTGCCCCCGGCCATCTCGCCCAGCTGGAAGCGGTACTGGTCTTCCTCCAGCTTGAACGGCTCGGCCCCCTTGGTCTGCCAGAACTCGGCATTGGGCTCGTCATACTCGACGTCGATCCAGCCCAGGGACTGCTGGGTATCCTTGATGGTGAAACCGTAGGCCGGCAGCACCTGGTTGAGACGGCGCCAGACCTGCTCGAAGGAACCATCGGCAATCCAGGCACTCAGCTCGTTGTTGTCCAAACCCAGCTCCAGGCCCATGCCATCGGTGGACTTGTGCTGTTCGCGGGCCTTGAGCTGCTTGTCGTAGTAGAGAGAGAACTGGTTCAGCGCCCGGGTCGCATAGCGCTGGGCATCGGCCGGGGTCAGCACTGTGCTGGTCTCGCCGTCTATGGTCTCTTCATGCTCCAGCACCCGCACCGACATGTTGACGGCATGACGCTGCTGGTCGTTGCTGAGGGTGAACTGGTAGCGTTGACGGATGCGGAAGTCGTCATCCTCCTCCGCCCAGCCATCGAGGGCGGCGGAGTTGTCAAACCAGCCGGTCTGCAACACGCCGGCCTGCTGATCCAGCTTCTCCGTGGTGACCTTGTGCTGGGCCAGGAAGTTCATCAGGAAGGCCCAGGTATCGCGCTCCACGCTCTGACTGGTGCTCAGGGCATAGAAGGCCAGGGTAGGTTCGCTGGCCTTGGCCACCACCTGACTGCCAGGAACCACTGTCAGCAGCTGGGCTGGCGGACGCACGTCCACCTTGGCGCCGATGGCACCTTCGCGGCTGCTTTCCGGCAGGGCCGGAATGTCGAAATTACTGTTAAAGGCGGGGGTACTCAACCCGGCGGGCACGAGGAAGGCGCGACCTTCGAGGCGGCTCTCTTCATACTCGAAGCCACGGTTGGCCATCTTGCGATCCTGGGGTGAGCTACAGGCTGCCAACACGGCAACAGTCGCGACACTCAGCACCAGGCGCACTGCATTTCCCTTTCCATTTGCTTTAAACACTCGCCATCAACTCCGCAGTCGTCAGTGCTCGCGCCATCGCCTGTTCCCCCTCGGGGGTGAGGTCGGTCAGTGGCAGGCGCAAGGTCGCCGTCGCCATCAATCCCAGTCGGGCACAGGCCCACTTCACCGGGATGGGACTCGGTTCGCAGAACAGAGTCTGATGCAACGGCATCAATCGATTGTTGATGTCATGAGCCTGCCCGGCATCACCGGCCAGCGCAGCACGACACATGTCGGCCATCTGGGGCGCCGCAATATTGGTGGTGACCGAAATGACGCCATCGCCCCCTTGCAGCATAAAATCACATCCGCTGGCATCATCGCCACTATAAAGCGCGAAATCCGGCCCGCACAACTCGCGCAGCAGCGGGGTGCGGCTCAAATCACCCGTCGCTTCTTTCAAACCGATAATGCCGGGAACCTTGGCCAGACGAGCCACGGTCTCCGGTTTGAGATCGCAGCAGGTGCGACCGGGCACATTATAGAGAATTTGAGGCAGACCACTAGCCTCGGCGATCGCACAATAGTGACGATAGAGACCTTCCTGGGTGGGTTTGTTGTAATAAGGGGTCACCGAGAGGCCCGCCACCACGCCGGTCTGGGCGAAACGCCGGGAGAGAGCGATGGCATGGGCTGTGCTGTTGGAGCCGCAGCCCGCGATGACCGGAATGCGGCCGGCGGCGAACTCGACGGTTTTTTCCACGACGGCGATATGTTCCTGCTCGCTCAGGGTGACCGACTCTCCCGTGGTGCCCACCGCGACTATGGCACTGGTGCCGGCACCGACATGATACTCAACCAGGGCCGCCAGACTGGTCCAATCGATCTCACCCGAGGCCAGCATGGGGGTAACGAGCGCAACAATACTACCGCGTAACATGGATATTTCTCCCGATTTTCAGGGGCGTAATGGTAAAGCTGCCCCTTTTGAAAAACAAGGGAGGCAAGGGACAAGCCGTGTTACCATCCGCCACAAAACGTATGGATGCACGAGGGCAGGAGAGAGCCCGGAGCAGGGCGTCATGCCCGTCAGGCGCTCGCTCTCACCGCATTCGCTATAAATGGACGAGAGACGATTTATGACTCACTACCTGGTCGTAACGGCCATCGGCACGGACAGGCCTGGCATCGTCAATGAGGTTACCCGTCACGTCAGTGGCTGCGGTTGCAACATTGTCGACAGCCGTCTTGGCATCTTCGGCAACGAATTCACTTTCATCATGCTGTTGTCCGGTGACTGGAACAGCTTGATGCAGCTTGAGATAAGCCTCCCCCTGCGCAGCCAGGAGTGGGATCTCATCACCATGATGAAGCGCACCGAGCGCCACCACTCCCTGCAATATGACATCAGCGCCAGCGCCGAGGTGCTGATCCGGGATCAGCCGGGCATCGTAAGCCAGTGCACCCAGTTCTTCAGCGATCACGGCTGGGATATCCAGGCCATGCAGACCGTCACGCTAGAGCAGCAACCCTTCAACCTGCTCAAGGCCAATTTCCAGCTCAATCAGGCCAAGCAGGGGGAGGCGGCGGACTCGAAGACGGCCTTCGCCGATTTCTGTCGTGAACTGGGTGCCGAGTCATTCGAGTTCATCGTCAATCACAAATACGCCTGACGGCGTTTATCCGAGGAGACCCCATGCAGCCACTACAAGTTGGTACTCAGGCCCCCGATTTTTCCCTCTCCGATCAGGATGGTCAGCAGGTCAGCCTGTCCTCCCTGCGGGGCAAGAAGGTGCTCATCTATTTCTATCCCAAGGCGATGACCCCGGGCTGCACCACCCAGGCCTGCGGCCTGCGGGACGTCAATGCCGAACTGGCCGCTCTCAACGTGGTGGTGCTCGGCATCAGCCCGGACCCGGCCAAGCGCCTGAAGAAGTTCGAGGAGCGCGACAACCTGAACTTCCGGCTGCTGGCCGATGAGGATCACGCCGTGGCCGATGCCTTTGGCGTCTGGGGCCCGAAGAAGTTCATGGGCAAGGAGTACGACGGCATCCATCGACTGAGCTTCCTCATCGATGAGGAGGGCAAGGTGGCCCACCGCTTCGACAAGTTCAAGACCAGCGATCACCATCAGGTGGTGCTCGACCTCGTCAAGGGCTGACCCACGCCAGTTCAGAGATGACAACAGGGCCTGCAGAGGCAGGCCCTGATCATTTGCCCCCTGTTCTGCCGCGCAAGAGCCGGGAATCTCCAGCCAACAGCAGCGCCCCTATTGCGCCCTCCTCCCCGTTTTTCTCGCCAACCTCCCCTATCAGATCAAAAAATTCATCCTGGATATGGGTTAACGTGACCCCAGATTCATTTTCCAGCGAGACAGCCCATGAACATGAGCCATACCGAACGCCTGATCCTGAGCAATCAGTACGAGATCCTGGCCAAACTCAATCCGGAGAAGGCGGCGTTTTACCAGCGGGCCAGCACCATAGTCGAACGTGGCTACTGCCTGCAGATCCTCGAGCTGGAGAAGAGCTTCGGCCACCTGGATCTCGCCACCTGCCAGGAGGTGCTGGACACCCTGGAGCTGCACCATGCGCTGGCCATCTCCTGGGGCAACCTCGACGCCGGTACCCGGGCCGAGGTGAACGAGAGCCGTCTGGCCTTCAACGGCTACAGCCGCAGCCAGGAGCGGGAACTGGCGGATTATGTCTGCTTCCTGCTGGAGGTGGACAAGCGCTTCCCCGAGCTGCCCTGCCCCTGCGACGAGCTCTCCAGCGACATCGCCATGCGCGACAAGTACCAGCGCATGCTGGCGGCCTGGCGTCAGTGCCCCCGTCAGTACAAGCTCTCCATCCAGGAGATCAGCAAGGTGCTGGCCGCCTGAATGTGAAAAAGGCGCCTGATGGCGCCTTTTGCTCCCCTGCCGGGGTTATTCGTAGAGGAAGGATTTGTCCAGCTGCTTGAAGGCGGCGTTGAGGGTATCGGCCAGCTCCTCGTAACGGGGGCGGGCCACCAGCTGACGATGGCCCCCCTGCTCGTTCATCTTGCCGTTGATCTCCCGATACCAGTTGGCGAGGGAAGGCGGAAGGCGGGTATCGGCACGCTGGCCGAGCCAGTAATAGCCTTGCAGCGGCAGACTGAGCAGGAACAACACTGAGGCCATGACGGAGGGCCAGTAGTGCAGCTCGCCGAACTGGAACTGCAGCATGACGCTGAGCACGGCGAGCGCCGGGATGACCCTGAGGGCGAACTCGGTGGCCTTGATCACCCGATTCTCCGGGAACATGGAATTAAGCTCGGGACGGCGCGGCCAAAGAGTCATATAATGACGGCCTTGCTGTAATTTAGTTCCAAAAATGTTCATGCTCATACTACCTCCGAGCTCTTTTTGAACGTATTAACGGCAAAACCTCGACAATATTTGAGAGGCAATAACAAAGGTTGAGGATGACTTTGTTATTTTTCAACAATCAGGTTATCCTTTGTACGCCCAATTTTTACGCCAGTGGTTTGCTGCTGGCCTGTCAGGGACGTCAGAATTCCGGGTCTTGTATCACTATACAAGGGGCAAGCAACAGATTGCCAACCCTCATAAGGATAAGTTGATAGTTTTTGGGCGCACCGCGTCCGGCGCATCCTCCAACCCAATCTGCGATAGGATTTATTCATGAGTAAGCTGGTTCTTGTTCTTAACTGTGGCAGCTCGTCCCTGAAGTTTGCTGTCATTGACGCAACCACCGGTGATGATCTGCTGTCCGGCCTGGCCGAGTGCTTCAACCTCGACGACGCCCGCATCAAGTGGAAGCTCAACGGCGAAAAGGGCAGCGCCGATCTGGGTGCCGGTGCCGCTCACCAGGAAGCGCTGGACTACATCGTCCACAAGATCCTGCCGCTCAACCCTGAACTGTCCAAGAACCTGATTGCCATCGGCCACCGCGTGGTACACGGCGGCGAGCAATTCACTTCTTCCGTGCGGATCTGCAAAGACGTGATCGCCGGTATCGAAGCCGCCATTCCTTACGCGCCGCTGCACAACCCGGCTCACCTGATCGGCATCCGTGCCGCCCTCAAGGTCTTCCCTGAGCTGGCCGAGAAGAACGTCGCCGTGTTCGACACCGCCTTCCACCAGACCATGCCGGAAGAAGCCTTCCTGTACGCCCTGCCGTACAAGCTCTACAAAGAGAACGGCATCCGTCGCTACGGCGCCCACGGCACCAGCCACTACTACATCAGCCTGGAAGCCGCCAAGCAGCTGAACAAGCCGGTCGAAGAGCTCAACATCATCAACTGCCACCTGGGCAACGGCGGCTCCGTCTGCGCCATCAAGAACGGCAAGTCCGTCGACACCTCCATGGGTCTGACCCCGCTGGAAGGCCTGGTGATGGGTACCCGTTCCGGTGACATCGATCCGGCCATCATCTTCTTCCTACACGACAAGCTGGGCATGAGCGTCGCCGAGATCAACACCATGCTGACCAAGGAATCCGGCCTGCAGGGTCTGACCGAAGTCACCTCCGACTGCCGTTTCGTTGAAGACAACTACGACAGCAAGGAAGAAGCCAAGCGCGCCATGGACGTGTACTGCTACCGTCTGGCCAAGTACATCGGTGCCTACGCCGCCGCCATGGACGGTCGTCTGGATGCCGTGGTCTTCACCGGTGGCATCGGCGAGAACTCCGCCCCGATCCGTGAGATCACCCTGAACAAGCTGGGCCTGCTGGGCTTTGACGTCGACCACGACGCCAACCTGAAGGCGCGCTTCGGCAAGGGTGGCGAGATCACCAAGGCTGGCTCCACCAAGGCCCTGGTTATCCCGACCAACGAAGAGTGGGTCATCGCCCACGATGCGCTGGAACTGGTCGGCGCATAAATTTGCTGTAGAGCAAGGCCGCCCCAGGGCGGCCTTTTCCTGATCCCAAAAATGAACAAGGGGTAATAAGTGGCACGCACTATTATGCTCATCCCGGTCGGCACTGGTGTCGGCGTAACTTCCGTGAGCCTTGGCGTCGTTCGCGCCATGGAACGTCACGGTGTCAATGTCAGCTTCTTCAAACCGGTTGCCCAGCCGCGTCCGGGTGAAACCGGTACCGAGCGCTCCACCGCCGTGATCCGCGCCGCCGCCAACATCAACCCGCCCGAGCCGTTCGCCCTCTCCTACGCCGAGAACATGATCACCTCCAGCAACACCGATATCCTGCTGGAAGAGATCGTGGCTCGCTTCGAAGAGCACGTGAAGACCAGCGGTGCCGAAGTGGTGGTGATCGAAGGCCTGGTGCCGACCGACAAGCAACCCTTTGCCAACAAGCTGAACTACGACGTCGCCAAGGCGCTGGATGCCGACATGGTGTTCGTGACCCATCCGGGCAACGACTCCAGCCAGAAGCTCAAAGAGCGCATCGAGCTGGCCTGCTCCAACTTCGGTGGCGTCAGCAACCCGCGCATCGTGGGCTGCGTCATCAACAAGGTGGGTGCACCGGTTGACGAGCACGGCGTGACCCGCCCCGACCTGACCGAGATGTTCGAGGCCCATCACCACACCTCCGACACCGCCCACAACCTGGAAGTGCTGCAGGTGTTTGGCAAGAGCCCGCTGCGCATCCTCGGCTGCATCCCCTGGAACACCCAGCTGATCGCCCCGCGCGCCAAGGATCTCGCCAAGCACCTGGCCGCCAAGATCCTGCACAAGGGGGAGCTGGACAGCCGTCGCCTGCAGACCGTGACCTTCTGTGCCCGCTCCATCCACAACATGATCGAGCACTTCCGTCCGGGCAGCCTGCTGGTGACCTCAGGCGACCGCTCCGACGTCATCGTCTCCGCCTGCCTCTCCGCCATGAACGGCGTCAAGCTGGGTGCCCTGCTGCTGACCGGCAACTACCACCCTGAGCCGCAAGTCATCGCCCTGTGCCAACAGGCCATGGCTACCGGCCTGCCGATCATGATCACCGGCACCAACACCTGGCAGACCGCCGTCAGCCTGCAGAACTTCAACGTCGACATCCCGGAAGATGACCGCGAGCGTATCGAGCTGGTGCAGGACTATGTGGCTGGCCACATCGACAAGCACTGGATCGAGTCTCTCTCTGCCAAGTCCACCCGCTCCCGTCGCCTGAGCCCGCCGGCGTTCCGCTATCAGCTGACCGAACTGGCCCGTCAGGCCAACAAGCGCGTCGTGCTGCCGGAAGGGGAAGAGCCGCGGACCATCAAGGCTGCCGCCATCTGTGCCGAGCGTGGCATCGCCCGTCCGGTGCTGCTGGGCAACCCGGAAGAGATCCGTCGCGTCGCCGAACAGCAGGGTGTGGTACTGACCGATCGCGTCGAGATCATCGACCCGCTGGAAGTGCGCGAGCGCTATGTGCCGCGTCTGGTCGAGCTGCGCAAGAACAAGGGCATGACCGAAGTGGTCGCCCGCGAACAGCTGGAAGACAACGTGGTGCTGGGCACCATGATGCTGGAGCGTGGCGAAGTGGACGGTCTGGTTTCTGGCGCCGTGCACACCACAGCCAACACCATTCGTCCGCCGATGCAGATCATCAAGACTGCCCCGGGTTCGTCCCTCATCTCCTCCATCTTCTTCATGCTGCTGCCTGATCAGGTACTGGTGTATGGTGACTGCGCCATCAACCCGGATCCGAGCGCCGAACAGCTGGCCGAGATCGCCATCCAGTCCGCCGACTCCGCTGCCGCCTTCGGCATCGAGCCGCGCGTCGCCATGATCTCCTACTCCACCGGTACCTCTGGCGCCGGCGCGGACGTCGAGAAGGTGCGCGAAGCGACCGAGCTGGCCAAGGCCAAGCGCCCAGACCTCATCATCGACGGCCCGCTGCAGTACGACGCGGCCATCATGGAGAACGTGGCCAAGTCCAAGGCACCGAACTCACCGGTCGCGGGTAAAGCCACCGTGTTCGTGTTCCCGGATCTGAACACCGGCAACACCACCTACAAGGCGGTACAGCGCTCCGCCGAGCTGGTCTCCATCGGCCCCATGCTGCAAGGCATGCGCAAGCCGGTCAACGACCTGTCCCGTGGCGCCCTGGTAGACGACATCGTCTACACCATCGCCCTGACCGGTATCCAGGCAGCCCAGGCCGAGTAATATCGCCCGCGCTGACCCTGTGAAAAACCCGCCTTCCGGCGGGTTTTTTATGGCGGCGAGATGTTGATCCACAAGATCAAATCAGGATCCTGAGCAGATCCCCCGAGCTGACGCTGGGGCTCATCTGGCAAGGCGCTGGCGATAAGCAAACACTCACATCCGCGCAGGGGGATTGCACAATTGCGATCCAGTCAGGATCAAATCAGAATATCCCTTTAAGATCAGCAAACTAACGCCAGACACACCGCTAATCTACAGAGTTTTCCACAGCTTTTGTGGATAGTTTACCGATCATTTGAAAGAAAATGACAGTTCCGGTCAGCACTTCTCCCCCTCGAGCGACCATGAGAAAGGGGCTCCGAAGAGCCCCTTTGGACAGGTTACCAGCCCCTGATATCAGGGACGCAGGGACTTGTCGGCGCGGGAGATGCCGCAGACCCCAGAGCGCACCACCTCGATGATCTCGTTGGTCTGGGCCGCCGTCTTGATGAAGGCGTCCAGCTTCTCGCTGGTGCCCACCAGCTGCACTGTGTACTGCTCGGGGGTGACGTCGACGATCTGGCCACGGAAGATATCCGCCAGCCGTTTCAGCTCGTCGCGGGCACCACCGGCGGCGCGCGCCTTGACCAGGGCGATCTCCCGCTCGATGTGTTCCCCTTCGCTCAAATCGCACACCTTGAGCACGTCCACCAGCTTGTGCAGCTGCTTCTGGATCTGCTCCAGCACCCGCTCGTCACCCATGGTGACTATGGTCATGCGGGACAGGGTGGGATCCTCGGTGGGGGCCACCGTCAGGGTCTCTATGTTGTAGCCGCGCTGGGAAAAGAGGCCCACCACCCGGCTCAGGGCGCCGGATTCGTTCTCCAGCAGAACGGAAATTATATGTCTCATGATGTTTCCCCCGCCTTGCTCAGCCACATCTTATCCATGGTGCTGAGCTCACTCTTCACCAGTACGACCGAAATGATGATGTGTTGCATCAGGTCCTCTCCGTCTTGCTCAGCCACATCTCGTCCATGGCACCAAACTTGATCTGCATCGGATAGACGTGTTCGTCCGGGTCGACCGAGATATCCATGAACACCAGCCGATCCTTCATGGCGAACGCCTTCTCCATGGCGCTCTCCAGCTCGGCGGGATCGCTCACCGCGATACCGACGTGGCCATAGGCTTCCGCCAGCTTGACGAAGTCCGGCAGGGATTCCATGTAGGAGTGGCTGTGACGGCCGCCGTAGAACATCTTCTGCCACTGCTTGACCATGCCGAGGGCGCGGTTGTTGATGGAGATGATCTTGATGGGCACCCCGTACTGCATGCAGGTGGAGAGCTCCTGGATGTTCATCTGCACAGAGCCATCGCCGGTGACGCAACAGACCACGGCATCCGGGTTGGCAAACTGGGCCCCCATGGCGGCCGGAATGCCGAAGCCCATGGTGCCGAGACCACCGGAGTTGATCCACTGGCGCGGCTTGGCAAACGGGTAGTAGAGGGCGGCAAACATCTGGTGCTGACCCACGTCGGAGGCGACGAAGGCCTCCCCCTTGGTCACCTTGTAGAGCGCCTCTATGACCTGCTGCGGCTTGATCAGGGTGGGGTGGGTCTCGTAGGCCAGGCAGTTGCGGGAGCGCCACTGATCGATCTGGCTCCACCAGTCCGCCAGCGCCTGCTTGTCGTTGTCGAAACCGCACTCGCGGATCACTTCCAGCATCTGCTCCAGCACGGTTTCCACCGAGCCGACGATGGGCACATGGGCCTGCACCGTCTTGGAGATGGAGGTGGGGTCTATGTCGATGTGGACTATGGTGGCGTTGGGGCAGAACTTGCTCACGTTGTTGGTGACGCGGTCATCGAAGCGGGCACCCACGGCGAAGATGAGATCCGCGTTGTGCATGCTCTTGTTCGCTTCGAAGGTACCGTGCATGCCGAGCATGCCGATGAATTGCGGATGGGTACCGCTGAAGGCCCCCAACCCCATGAGGGTGGTGGTCACCGGCAGGTTCAGCAGCTCCGCCAGCTTGGTCACCAGATGATCCGCATTGGCATTGATGGCGCCGCCACCCACGTACATGACCGGACGGCTCGCCTCGGTCAGCAGCTTGGCAGCCCGCTTGATCTGGCCCTTGTGTCCGGCCTTGGTCGGATTGTAGGAGCGCAGGGAAACGGACTCGGGATACTGGTAGGGGAATTTCTCTTTCGGGTTCTGCACGTCCTTGGGCAAGTCCACCACCACGGGCCCCGGGCGGCCACTGGCGGCAATGTAGTAGGCCTTCTTGATGGCCTCTGGAATCTCGCTGGCCTTCTTGCACAGGAAGCTGTGCTTCACCACAGGGCGGGAGATGCCGATCATGTCGGTCTCCTGGAACGCGTCCTCCCCTATCATGCTGGTCGGCACCTGACCGGACAGGATCACCAGGGGGATCGAGTCCATGTAGGCGGTGGCGATGCCGGTGATGCAGTTGGTGGCGCCGGGACCCGAGGTCACCAGCACAGTGCCCACCTTGCCGGTGGAGCGGGCGTAACCGTCCGCCATGTGCACCGCGGCCTGCTCGTGCCGCACCAGGACATGCTCCATCTTGCCGTTTTCGAAGAGAGCGTCATAGATGTCGAGCACTGAGCCACCAGGGTAGCCGAAAACGTGTTCCACTCCCTGATCTTCCAGCGCTCTAACCACCATCTGGGCGCCTGATAACATCTCCATGATAAAGCCCTCCAGGCTTTGCTCCGTTAAGCGAAAGCTACCGACAGTCCGCTGCTTCCCGGCAGCGCCGATCCGTCTCTTGTTGTTGTCTGCATCCAGACCAGGCGAGTTCGGAGCCGTCGGTAGTAGAAAAATAGGTTTTTTCCATCATTCACCCGAAAAGCGGGTGAAAAACCAACTTAACCCGCTTGTGAACGCTTGTCCACGGCTTTGTCTGACCAGAACAGTCATAAATTTCAAACAGCTATTAACATTCAGTGACTTGGTCACCAGACCGGAAACAAAGCGGGGGGTATGGGGGATAAACTAGCGGATCATGCTGCCAATCCGGGCCGGGATGGAAATAAATGGCCCGCCCCCTGGGGGCGGGCCGTCAAAACCATAGCGTCTCAGTGCTCGTCTTCCGGCTCCGCCAGCCAGATCTGCTGATCCGGATCCGTCTCTTCGCAGACCGAGATGCTGACCCCCATGTCGAGCAGCTCATGCAGGGTGAGATTGTCTGCCAGGGTCATGGTGTCGCCGTTTTCATTGGTAAAGCGCATGGTGTCCGTCCTCTCCTTGGTGGGATCAACTCAGTCTAGTCAAAGGCGCTGAGTTGCGATAACCAGGGACGGGCCAATGTCGGGTTGCCCGCCAGTTCGCTGAGGCGATCGCACACCTCCTCCGGGAAGAGGGTCCTGGCCCACAGGCGGCGGGAGAGAGACTCAATATCTTCCTCGGCACCGGCCAGCAGCCAGTCGGCCAGCGCCCCCGCCACGTCGGGGTAATGCACTCTGCCGGGTGCCGGCGCCTCCAGCCAGCTCCGCACCGCATTGGCATCCAGCGTCTCCATCAACTGGGCGAGCCCCATCAACTCCAGGGTCCTGCCGTTGGTCAGCTGCTCGAACTGGCCGCCGAGCGGCTTGACCAACAGCTTCTTGCCCAGAGACAGCGCCTCCGAGGCCAGTTCAAACCCCGCATTGCTGATGACGCCCCGGCAACCGGCCAGCGCCAGCTTGAACCCCTCCCGGGCCGCAGGCTCGAAGCGGATGTTGCGCCATTGACTGGCCTTGCTAAGACCGGGGTGGAAGCAGACGAAGCGCTGCTGGCCAAAGCGCGACAGCAGCGCAGCTATCTGCTCTGTCTGCTCGAAGGGCAGATAGACCAGGATCTGCTGGTTGTCCGGGGCCAGAGTCATGGGATCTATGATGGGGGGCAGCAGCGGCTGACCGAAGTGGAACCAGTGCAACCCCAGAGAGCGGCTCACCGGGGCGAAGTGGCGCATCAGCTGGCGGTTGAAACCACTCTCTCCCCAGCGCGGAATGGGCCAGTCGAAGCTGGCCTGATGGCTGATGGTCAGACTGGGTTTTTGCCAGCGCCGGGCGGCATGGGCACTGAGTGGCTCAAAATCGCTGATCACCAGATCGTAACCCCGGCAATCCAGCGCCCGCATGTCCTGCCAGAAGCGCAGGGGAGAGAGTCCCTTGAGGGTACGCCAGCCCGAGATGCGGCCCTGATGGCTGACGAAACTGATGCCGGGGAAGGTGCGGTACTCCCCGAACTCCCCCATCTCGAAGTAACCGTCGGCGGCGCGGCCGCTGAACAGGTAGTCGACCGCTATACCCCTGCCCTTCAATGCGCGCGCCAGAGTCCTGCTGCGGCTGATATGACCGTTGCCGGTCCCCTGTACCCCGAACAGTATCCTCATCCCAGGCCCCAGCCGAGCGCCCACAGGGCGCAGCCGCCCCCGAGCAGGGCGCCGGCCACCAGATCGCTCAGATAGTGCACCCCGAGCAGCAGGCGCGACGCCCCGACCAATATGGCCCAGAGAAACAGCAGGGGCGCCCAGAGCGGAAAACTTGCCGCCAGCACGGTGGCCATCAGGAAGGCGGCGGCGGTATGGCCGGAGGGCAGGCTGTAGCGATCGGAGGGGGTGATGAAGACCGGCAAGCCCACGGGGCGCTGGCGTCTCAGGGCATTCTTGAGCAGCAGATAGAGCGGCAGCTCGGCGGCAAAGGCCAGCAGGGCCACTTGCACCACGTCCCGCTGCGCCTCCCCCTGCCACCAGAGCAGGGCGGCCAGCACGGCGTAGAGGGGACCGTCACCGGTGCGGGAGACGAGCCGGCTGATCCTGGCCTGCGGCCCGTTGTAGGGATGAAGCAGGCAGACGCGGCACACCCGCAGGTCCCATTGCTGGATCTTGTTCATCACGCCTCCTGCTCTTGAGTCTTGCCTGCAGACTAGGGCGGCGGAGTGACACTTGGTTGAAGGAGAGATAACAGATTTGTGACATGCACCATGCAAAAAAGGGCCATGCGGCCCTTTTTTCAGTTTTTACCCGGGAAGACTCAGTTCAGGGAACCGCGCAGGCCGTTCTCCATCAACTGGCAGTTGTGGGCCGCCAACCGGCTCATGAAGCTCTCGTCCACCGTCAGGCCGAACACCTGTTCGTAGAGATCCTTCATCACGAAGGGCTGCCACATCATGCTGAGGAAGGAGATCTTCAGCATCTCGGGATCCAGGTTGTCACCCAGCTGGCCATTGGAGCGCATGGATTCGAGCAGGGCATCGAACTGGGGCAGTTGGCGCTCCAGCAGACGATTCAATACAAAATCCCGCCCCGGACTCTTCTCGGTTGATAATGCGCTGGAGATGGCGGAAGTCAGCTCGCTGTTCGGCGCCATCACCTGATAGTAGGTATTGAGCAGATCGGTCAGGCTGCGGTTGCTGCTCTCGTCATGCCAGGCCTGATCCAGCGGCTCGGCCACATCCCCCAGCACCGCCTTGTAGAGGCCCTCTTTGCTGCCGAAGTAGTAGTGGATCATCGCCAGATTGGAGCCGGCCAGCTCGGCGATCTCGCGGGTCGTCACCTTGCTGTAGGGGGTGTTGAGAAAACGTTCGCGTGCGGCGGCGAGCAGCTTGTCACGAATGTCGGAACGTCCGACCGGACGGCCAGGTCTGCGCTTTTCCATGGAATACCTCAGATAATTCAGCAAGGGCTGATAAGTCGATCTGATTGTGCGGGTGATCGAGTACAGCAGGAACGACCAGATAATCAGGCATGAACCGAATATGGGACAAGGAAATTTGCACTCCTTTACAATCCGATTAAATAACACAGTGAATTGAACCTGTCCTTTCGAGTTGACACAGCATAAAAATCTCGATATTGGTAGTAGCGTTATCGACTGGAAGGATTGAGTCATCATGCATATTGCCGCTCCGCTACTACTGCTCTCCCTAATCGCGACTCCTCGCGCGGGATCCTTGTAGCCGGGCTAAGGCATAGCCGGAATTTACAAAAACCCGTGCACCCCGCACGGGTTTTTTTATGCCAATGCAGGATGCACGCACCGAACTTAGGAAGAGGGAAGTCACATGTCAGATCGAGTCATCATATTCGATACCACCTTGCGTGATGGCGAGCAGGCGCTGTCGGCCAGCTTGACGGTCAAGGAGAAGCTGCAGATTGCCCAGGCGCTGGAACGACTCGGTGTCGACATCATGGAAGTGGGCTTCCCTGTCTCCTCCCCCGGTGATTTTCAATCGGTGCAGACCATAGCCCGCCACATCAAGAACAGCCGTGTCTGCGCCCTCGCCCGTGCCCTGCCCAAGGACATCGATGCCGCCGGCGAAGCCTTGCGGGTCGCCGAAGCCTTCCGTATCCACACCTTTATCTCCACCTCCTCCATCCACGTCGAAAGCAAGCTGAAGAAGAGCTTCGAAGACGTGCTGGAGATGGGGGTCGGCGCCATCAAGCACGCCCTGCGCTACACAGACGACGTGGAGTTCTCCTGCGAGGATGCGGGCCGCACGCCGATTGACAACCTCTGCCGCATGGTGGAGGCCGCCATCAAGGCGGGCGCCCGCACCATCAACATCCCGGATACCGTGGGCTACACGGTGCCGACCGAATTCTCCGGCATCATCCAGACCCTGTTCAATCGGGTGCCGAACATAGACCAGGCCATCATCTCGGTGCACTGCCACGACGATCTGGGGCTCTCGGTGGCGAACTCCATCGGTGCCGTACAGATGGGGGTCCGCCAGATCGAGTGCACCATCAACGGCATCGGCGAGCGGGCGGGCAACTGCTCCTTGGAAGAGGTGGCGATGATCCTGAAAACCCGCGCCGACCTGCTCGGGGTGCACACCAACATCCGTCACAACGAGATCCACCGCACCAGCACGCTGGTCAGTCAGCTGTGCAACATGCCGGTGCAGCCGAACAAGGCCATCGTCGGGGCCAACGCCTTCTCCCACAGCTCCGGCATCCATCAGGACGGCGTGCTCAAGGCCAAGAACACCTACGAAATCATCACTCCCGAGAGCATCGGCCTCACCCAGAACAACCTCAACATGACCTCCCGCTCCGGCCGCCACGTCATCAAGCACCGCATGGAGAGCATGGGCTACGCCGAGAGCAGCTACGATCTCGACCACCTCTACGGCAAGTTCCTGGTCCTGGCCGACAAGAAGGGGCAGGTGTTCGATTACGATCTCGAGGCACTGGCCTTCTTCAGCCAGATCCACGAGGAGCCCGAGCACTTCAAGCTGGAGTACCTCGGGGTGCAGAGCGGCAGCTCTGTGCTGGCCACCGCCTCGGTCAAGCTCAAGGTGGGTCAGGATCTGATCTGCGAAGCGGCCACCGGCAACGGCCCTGTGGATGCTGTCTACCAGTGCATCAACCGCATCACCGGCTACGAGATCCGCATCGACAAGTACGAGCTCAAGGGCAAGGGAGAAGGCAAGAATGCCCTCGGCCAGGTCGACATAGTCGCCGAATACAAGGGCCGCAAATTCCATGGCATGGGGCTGGCCACCGACATCATAGAGTCCTCGGCCCAGGCCCTGGTCCATGTCATCAACAGCATCTGGCGCGCCGATCAGGTCGCCGAGCAGATGGAACGCAATAACAACATCAAATCGGAAACCGTCTGAACAGTGAGTGATGGCTCAGTGAGCAGATGGGACATAAAAACAACACCAAATCGGAAACCGTCTGAGCAGCGATCGGCTCGCTGAGCAGATGGGATATAAAAACAGCACCAAATCGGAGACCGTCTGAGCAGCGAACGGCTCGCTGAACGGATGGAATACAATCACAACATCAGGACGGAGACAGTCTGAACAGGCATAGGCTCGCAGTATCGGGTCACTGGGCAGATGGAACTCAAGACAACATCAGGACGGAGAGAGTATGAGCAGTTATCGGATCGCAGTATTGCCGGGGGACGGCATTGGCCCGGAAGTGATGGCCGAGGCCATCAAGGTACTGGAAAAGGTGCAGACCAAATTCGGCTTCTCCCTCGACTATGATCGCCACGACGTGGGTGGCATCGCCATCGACAACCACGGCACCCCGCTGCCCCGAAGCACCATAGCGGGCTGCGAAGCGGCCGATGCAGTGCTGTTCGGCTCGGTCGGCGGCCCAAAATGGGAACATCTGCCCCCCAACGATCAGCCGGAGCGCGGCGCCCTGCTGCCCCTGCGCGCCCACTTCAAGCTGTTCTGCAACCTGCGTCCGGCCCGCATCTACACCGGCCTGGAGCAGTTCTCGCCGCTGCGTGCCGACATCTCGGATCGCGGTTTTGACATCGCCTGCGTGCGGGAGCTGACCGGTGGCATCTACTTCGGCCAGCCCAAGGGGCGCGAAGGGGAAGGGGCCATGGAGAAGGCATTCGACACCGAGGTGTATCACCGCTTCGAGATCGAGCGCATCGCCAAGATAGCGTTCGAATCCGCCCGGGTGCGCAAGTCCAGGGTCACCTCCATCGACAAGGCCAACGTGCTCGCCTCCTCCATCCTGTGGCGCGAGGTGGTGACGCAAGTTGCCAAGGATTATCCCGATGTCGAACTGAACCATATGTACATCGACAACGCCACCATGCAGCTCATCAAGGATCCGTCCCAGTTCGACGTGCTGCTCTGCTCCAACCTGTTCGGCGACATCCTCTCCGACGAGTGCGCCATGATCACCGGCTCCATGGGGCTGCTCCCCTCCGCCAGCCTCAACGAATCCGGCTTCGGTCTGTTCGAGCCGGCCGGTGGCTCGGCCCCGGACATCGCCGGCAAGGGCATTGCGAACCCCATCGCCCAGATCCTCTCCGCCGCCCTGATGCTGCGCTACAGCCTGGGCCAGGAAGCCGCCGCCCAGGCCATAGAGCAGGCCGTGGCCCAGGCTCTGGCCGAGGGTTACTTCACCGCCGATCTTCATCAGGGTAACGCACAGCACCCGGTGCAGAGCACCGCCGAGATGGGCAGCCAGATAGCCGCACGGATCTGAGCCACGCAGCACATAACAAGGAATACAGAGCAATGTCCAAGACCCTCTATCAGAAAGTGTTCGACGCCCACGTGGTCCGGGAAGTGGAAGGGGAAACCCCCCTCATCTACATCGATCGCCACCTGGTGCACGAAGTGACCAGCCCCCAGGCGTTCGACGGCCTGCGCGCCATGAAGCGCCCGCTGCGCCGCCCGGATCTGACCTGGGCCACCATGGATCACAACGTCTCCACCACCACCAAGGACATCGCCGCCTCCGGCGAGATGGCCAGAATCCAGATGGAAACCCTGGCAGCCAACTGCAAGGAGTTCGGGGTTCGTCTCTACGATCTGAACCACAAATACCAGGGCATAGTCCACGTGATGGGCCCCGAGCTCGGCATCACATTGCCCGGTACCACCATAGTCTGCGGCGACTCCCACACCGCTACTCACGGCGCCTTCGGGTCGCTCGCGTTTGGCATTGGCACTTCCGAAGTGGAACACGTGATGGCGACCCAGACCCTGAAGCAGGGCCGGGCCAAGACCATGCGTATCTCTGTCAACGGCAAGCTGGCCGAAGGCATCAGCGCCAAAGACGTGGTGCTGGCCATCATTGGCAAGGTCGGCGCTGCCGGTGGTACCGGTTACGTGGTGGAGTTCGCAGGCGATGCCATCACGGGTCTCTCCATGGAAGGGCGCATGACGGTGTGCAACATGGCCATCGAGCTCGGCGCCAAGGCGGGCATGATAGCCCCGGATCAGACCACCATCGACTACATCCGCGGCAAGGTATTCGCCCCCACCGGCGAGGCGCTGGCGCAGGCCATCGCCCATTGGCAGAGCCTCAAGAGCGACGAGGGCGCGACCTTCGATGCCGAAGTGGTGCTGGACGCCGCCGCCATCGCCCCTCAGGTGACCTGGGGCACCAACCCGGGCCAGGTGATCGCCGTCAATGAACCCATTCCGGCGCCGGAATCCTTCAGCGATCTGATGGAGCAGCAGTCCGCCCGCAAGGCACTTGCCTACATGGACTTGCAGCCGGGCCAGAAGCTCTGTGACGTCACCATCGACAAGGTGTTCATCGGATCTTGCACCAACAGCCGCATCGAGGATCTGCGTGCCGCCGCCGCCATCGCCCGTGGCCGCAAGGTGGCCGCCGGGGTACAGGCCCTGGTGGTGCCGGGCTCCGAGCAGGTGAAGGCCCAGGCCGAAGCCGAGGGGCTCGACAAGATCTTCCTCGAGGCGGGTTTTGAGTGGCGCCTGCCCGGCTGCTCCATGTGTCTGGCCATGAACAACGACCGGCTGCAACCGGGGGAGCGCTGCGCCTCCACCAGCAACCGCAACTTCGAAGGGCGCCAGGGCCGTGCCGGCCGCACCCACCTGGTGAGCCCGGCCATGGCCGCCGCCGCCGCCGTCACCGGCCGCTTCGCCGATATTCGTGCGCTGTAATTACGAGGAGAACAAGATGACAGGCTTCAAGCAACACAAAGGGATCGTCGTTCCCCTCGACAGCGCCAACGTCGATACCGACGCCATCATTCCGAAGCAGTTTTTGCAGAAGGTGAACCGCATCGGTTTTGGCAAGCACCTGTTCCACGACTGGCGCTTCCTTGACGATGCCGGGGAGCAGCCCAACCCCGAGTTCGTGCTGAACCAGCCGCAATTCGCCGGTGCCAGCATATTGCTGGCCCGGGAGAACTTCGGCTGCGGCTCGAGCCGCGAGCACGCCCCCTGGGCGCTGGCGGACTACGGCTTCAAGACCATCATAGCCCCGAGCTTTGCCGACATCTTCTACGGCAACGCCATCAACAACGGCATGGTGCCGGTACGCCTGAAAGAAGAAGAGGTCGAGGCCCTGTTCCAGCTGGTCGCAGCCAATCCGGGCATAGAAATTGAAGTGGATCTGGAGGCGAACCAGGTGCGCGCCGGCGCGCTCACGTTCGGCTTCGAGATCGACGAGTTCCGCCGCTACTGCCTGCTCAACGGGTTGGATGCCATCGGCCTGACCCTGCAACACGAAGCAGCCATCAGCGCCTTCGAGGCGAAGCAGCCGAGCTGGATTTAAGTACACTCAAAACCAGTATCGGCGCCTTCGAGACAACCCAAGGCAGCCGAGCTGGATTTGACGAGCCTGCGATAAGAAAGCGAGTAGAATCAACAGGGAGCCCAGGCTCCCTGTTTTATTGTCGGGTCGCTGTACAAGGCCCGCAACCTCTGCATGTCCGACAGGAGACACCTATGTCCGCAAGGGGCGCCCTTTCAATGCTCTGCCTGCTGCTCAGCCTCCCGGCCCTGGGCGGGCAGACCTATTTCAGCAGCAACGGCGGCCAGCTCGACGTCGGCTGGCAGGACAGGGATGGCAAGGCCCAGCAACTCAGCTACCGGCTGGAGGCGGGCAAGCTGCCGCCGCTCATCGCCTATCGCCCGGCCAGGATGCAGGAGGAGGTGCTGCAGAGCTTGCTGCGGCAGGCGGAGCTTGAATTCCCCGAGGTGCAGTTCTCCCTCTCTCGCCCCAGCCTCGCCCTCAGCCTCAAGAGCCGCAACGCCGACAAGGCCAGGGAAGCCTCGCTATGGGTCAAGCCGGAGCAGGCCAGACTGGAGGCCGAGTGGCTCAAGCAGCACTACTTCCAGCCCTTCACCCCGCCCGACGGCGCCCCCGCCATCAAGCAGGATCATGTGCGCATCGCCCTAGAGAGCCGTGCCGAACTGGCGCCCCTGGCCGAGCAGCTCAAGCAGGAGGGCGCCACAGAGACAGAGGCGCGCCAGAAGACGGTGGCCCATATGCTCGACTTCATCCAGGCCATCCCCTATCAGCTGCTCGACAGCCAGTCGGGGCGCTCGGGCAAGGGCTTTCTGAGCCCGCGCCAGGTGCTGGAGCAGAACCGGGGGGATTGCGACAGCAAGGTCACTCTGATGGCGGCTCTGCTGGCCCAGCGATTTCCCGAGCTGAAGCAGGCCATGGTGTTCGTGCCGGGCCATGCCCTGCTGGGGGTGGCGCTGCCGGCCGGCCCGGGTCAGGCGACCCTGAACTGGCAAGGGGAGACCTATCTGCTGCTGGAGCCGACCGGCCCAGCCCAGCTCCCCATGGGCCAGCTCGCCGCCACCAGCAAGACGCTGGTCGACAGCAAGCAGTTGAGCGTCCAACCCGTGCTGGCCAGCAACTGAGCCGCACCCGGTGCGGCGATCCGGGCGGGGAGGCAAGGTTGGCCCGGGCCGAAAATGCATCGACCAGCCGGTGGCTGGTCGATGGAACAGGGTGGCGTGCGGACTCAGGTCAGAGGCAGGAACTCCAGCGCCAGCAAGAGCCCGCCCTCCTCCTCCAGCACCCGCACTATGCGGGCCCGGGCCTCGAAGGGGGGCAGCAGGTTGCTGCTGGTGGCCAGGCTCACCCGGATGGGTTGGGCCAGATCAAATCCGTGTTCGTTCACCTCGACCCCCATGCCATTGGCGCTGAGATCCCGGCAGACACCCTCAAGCACCTGCTGGTGCTGGAACAGGGTGACAGGGGCGTTGATGACCATGCGCTGGAAGGCACGTCTTTCCTTGGTGCTGGTGATCACTGGGGGCATCCTCCTTGGTGGTGGCTCGCACGGCGCGGCCCGTGAAACATAGTGCTGGCCTCCCCCAAAGAAGGTCAATACAATGCGGTTCGTTGCTCAAACGGGGTGCGGTTTACCGCTGAGATTATACCCGTGAACCTGATCCAGATAATGCTGGCGGAGGAATTTGAGGCATGGCGCGCGTTTTTTGCGCCCTCATCCGCTGGCCCTCACCACAAGAGAGGTGCCATTGATGAGCAGACCGCTGCCCATGGCACCTCAGTACCCACAGGAGTGCCATTGATGAAGACCCTGCTGCTGCTCGCGACCGGCCTGCTCTCTGCCCAGGCATTTGCCGCCGACACCCTCACCGTCTACACCTACGGCTCCTTCGCCGCCGAATGGGGCCCGGGTCCCAAGATCAAGCAGGCCTTCGAGAAGGAGTGCGGCTGTACCCTCAATCTGGTGGCCCTGGAAGACGGTGTCGCCATCCTCAACCGGCTGCGGCTGGAAGGCCAGCACAGCAAGGCCGATCTGGTGCTGGGGCTGGACGATGCCCTGGTCAGCGAGGCCAAGCAGAGCGGCCTGTTCGCCCCCCATCACACCAGACTCGACGCCCTCAAGGTGCCGGGTGGCTGGCAGGATGACACCTTCGTCCCCTATGACTACGGTTACTTCGCCTTCGTCTACGACAAGGACAAACTCAAGCAGCCCCCCAAGAGCCTGAAAGAGCTGGTGGAACGCCAGGATCTCAAGGTGATCTATCAGGATCCCCGCACCTCCACCCCTGGCCAGGGGCTGATGCTCTGGATGAAGTCTGTCTATGGCGATCAGGCCCCCGCCGCCTGGGAACAGCTGGCCAAAAAGACGGTCACCGTCACCAAGGGCTGGTCCGAGGCCTATGGCATGTTCCTCGACGGCGAGGCGGACATGGTGCTCTCCTATACCAGCTCCCCCGCCTATCACCTGATCGCCGAGAACAAGCCCCAGTACCAGGCGGCCGCCTTCGCAGAGGGGCATTACCGTCAGGTGGAAGTGGCCGCCAAGCTGAAAAGCGCTGTCCAGGACAAGCTGGCGGATCAGTTCCTGCAGTTCATGGTCAGCCCCGCCTTCCAGCAGGAGATCCCTGCAGGCAACTGGATGTACCCGGTGATCGACCAGCCGCTGCCCAAGGGCTTCGAGCAGATGATCACGGTCGCCAAGCCGCTGAGCTTCACCTCTGATGACGTGGCCGCCAATCGCAAGAACTGGATCCGCGAATGGCTGCAAGCCGTCACCCAGTGAACGCAGGCTCTCGTCCCCTCTGGTGGCTGCCGGGCAGTGCGGCCACCCTGCTGATCCTGCTGTTGTCCCTCGGGCCGCTCGCGGCCCTGCTGTGGCAGGCGGGCACCTTGTCTCCCCGCACCCTGCTGGCCGATCCCTATCTGCGCCATGTGCTGGGCTTCAGCCTGGGGCAGGCCCTGCTCTCCACCCTGCTGAGCCTGGGGCTTGCCATTCCGGTGGCCCGTGCCCTGGCGCGGCGCCGCTTCCCCGGCAGGGCCTTGCTGCTCAAGCTGTTCGGCCTCTCCCTGGTGCTGCCCGTCATCATCGCCATCTTTGGCATGGTCGCGGTGCACGGTCGCCAGGGCTGGTTGCCACAGCTGCTGCGCGGTCTGGGGCTGGATCCCGGCAACTACCTGTACGGCCTGTTCGGCATACTGCTGGCCCATGTGTTCTTCAACATGCCGCTGGCGGCGCGCCTCATACTGCAGAGCATAGAGAGCGTCCCCGAGACCTCCTGGCGCCTCGCCAGCCAGCTCGGCATGCGCTCATCCCACATCTTCCGGCTGCTGGAGTGGCCGCTCATCCGCGGCATACTGCCGGGGCTCGCCAGCCTCATCTTCATGCTCTGCTTCACCAGCTTCACCACAGTGCTGGCGCTGGGCGGCGGCCCCAAGTCCACCACCCTGGAAGTGGCCGTCTATCAGGCACTGCGCTTTGACTTCGATCTCGCCACCGCGGGCGGACTGGCGCTGGTACAGCTGCTGCTGACCGTCGCCCTGCTCCTGCTGCAACACAGGCTGCAGACCACCCCGGCCAGCCGTCTCACCAGCCGCCGCCCCTGCCTGAGGCCGGATCGCCATCAGCCGGCGACAGGCCTGGTGGATGCCGTGGCGCTCTGCACCGGGCTCGCCATCTTCCTGCCGCCCCTGCTGGCCATAGTCGTGGCCGGTTTCAACCCCGGCCTGCTGACGGCTCTGGCATCCCCCGCGCTGTGGCAGGCGGGCGGCCAGTCCCTGGCCATCGCCCTGGCGGCCGGGTCGCTGGCGACCCTGCTCGGCGCCGGTCTGCTGCTCACCAGCCGCCACCTGAGGGTGCGCGGGCGCAAGCGGCGGGCCGCCGCCCTGTGGGAGGCCAGCGGCTCCATGATCCTGATGATCCCGGCAGTGGTGCTCTCCACCGGTCTCTTCATCATGTTCATGCCCTTTGTCGACGTCTTTGCCCTGGGCCCCTGGCTGGTGGTGCTGGTCAACGCCCTGATGGCGCTGCCCTATGTGCTGCGTACCCTCAGCGCCCCCATGCAGCTGGTGGTGCGCCAGTACGATCGGCTGGCGGACAGCCTTGGGGTGCGCGGTCTGCATCGCCTGCGACTGGTGGAGTGGCCTCTGCTGCGCCGCCCGCTGGCGCTCGCCATGGCGCTCTCCATGATATTGTCCCTCGGGGATCTCGGCGCCATCGCCATGTTCGGCAGCCAGGCCCTCACCACCTTGCCCTGGCTGCTCTATCAGCAGCTCGGGAGCTACCGGCTGACCGAGGCTGCCGCCACCGCCCTGCTGCTGCTCACGCTCTGTTTCTCCCTGTTCTGGCTGGTTGAGCGGGGTCTTGGAGGAAAGAATGGTGAGCATTGAGGTACAAACCCTGCGCTACCGTTTCTGCGGCTGTTCTGGCTGGTCGAACGGACTCTTTGAGAGGAAAACATGCTGAACATCGATGAACTGGTCACCAGCTACCCGGATTGGCGCGTCAGCTTCAGCGCCACCCTGCCCAGGGGGGAGATCACCGCCCTGATAGGGCCGAGCGGTGCCGGCAAGTCCACCCTGCTCGGCATGATCGCCGGCTTCGTGCCGGTGGAGTCCGGCCGTCTCAGTTTCGATGGCGTCGATCTGCTGCCGCTCGGTCCCGCCGAGCGGCCGGTGACCACCCTGTTTCAGGATCACAACCTCTTCCTGCATCTGTCGGTGTTCGACAACATCGCCATCGGCCTGCACCCTGGCCTGCACCTGAGCGAGGCCCAGCGCGAGCAGGTGAGACAGGGGGCAGAGCGGGTCGGTCTTGGGGACATGCTGAGCCGCCTGCCGGAGCAGCTCTCCGGCGGCCAGCAACAGCGGGTGGGGCTGGCCCGCGCTCTGGTACGGGGAAAACCCCTGCTGCTGCTGGATGAGCCCTTCTCGGCCCTGGATCCCGCCCTGCGCCGGGAGATGCTGGCCGAGGTGGCCCGCCTCGCCTGCGAGCAGGGCATCACTGTGCTCATGGTGTCCCACAACCCGGAAGATGCCCAGCTGATTGCCGATCAGGTGCTGTTCGTGGACGAAGGCCGCATCGCCCTGCAGGGCAAACCCGACATACTGCAAGACAGCGAACACCCCGGGCTGCTGCGCTACCTTGGTCGCGCTCTATCTCCATAGTGGATGGCCAACAAGTGGATGGTCTCCCCCTGGCATAACCCCGGAAGATGCCCAGCTGATTGCCGATCAGGTGCTGTTCGTGGACGAGGGCCGCATCGCCCTGCAGGGCAAACCCGACATACAGCAGAACAGCGAGCACCCCGGGCTGCTGCGTTACCTTGGTCGCGCTCTATCTCCATAGTGGATGGCCAACAAGCTGATGGTCTCCCCCTGGCATAACCCCGGAAGATGCCCAGCTGATCGCCGATCAGGTGTTGCTCGTGGACCAAGGCCGCATCGCCCTTCAGGGTAAACCGAACATACTGCAAGACAGCGACCCCCCCGGGCTGCTGCGCTACCTTGGTCGTGCTCTATCTCCATAGTGGATGGCCAACAAGCGGATGGTCTCCCCCTGGCATAACCCCGGAAGATGCCCAGCTGATCGCCGATCAGGTGCTGTTCGTGGACGAGGGCCGCATCGCCCTGCAGGGTAAACCCGACATACTGCAAGACAGCGAGCACCCCGGGCTGCTGCGCTACCTTGGTCGTACACAAGGGCAATGACGGCAACGGGATCAAAAAAGGGGAAGCCGTCCGGCTTCCCCTTTCTCATGCAGAGATTGCGTTGAATCAGAGATTTTCCTCGGCGAACGAAGCCAGCCGGCTGCGCACCACGCCGTTCAGGAAGATGTTGGCACTGCCGTCGAAGTCCTTGAAACGCTCGACTATGTAGGTCAGACCCGAGGTCACCGGGCTCAGGTAGTTGGAGTCTATCTGGGCCAGGTTGCCGGAGCAGACGATCTTGGTCCCCTCGCCGCAGCGGGTGATGATGGTCTTGATCTGGGAGGCGGTCAGGTTCTGGCACTCGTCCAGCAGCACGAAGGTGTTCTGGATGCTGCGCCCGCGCATGAAGTTGACGGATTTGAACTGGATGTTGGCCTTCTCCATGATGTAGCTGAGGGACCCGCTCATGTTCTCGTCCTGCTTGTGCAGCACCTCCAGGGTGTCGGTCACCGCCGCCAGCCAGGGCATCATCTTCTCCTCCTCGGTGCCGGGCAGGAAGCCGATGCTCTCGGCAATCTCCGGGGTGTTGCGGGTGACGATCACTTTCTCGTAAATCCCCTTCTCGATCACCAGCTCCAGGGCCGCCGCCATGGCGAGCAGGGTCTTGCCGCAGCCCGCCGGGCCGGTCAGGATCACCAGATCGATGTGCGGATCCAGCAGGGCGTCCAGCGCCATGCCCTGATAGATGTTCTTGGGATGCACCCCCCAGGCCTTGCGTGACATCAGCCGCTCGCGGCCCAGATCCTTGAGGCGGATCTTGTTGCCGTCGTGGCTCAGCACCCTGGCTGCAAAGAAGTTCTCCTCGTCCAGCAGGTACTGGTTGACGTGCACCCCCTCCAGCAGGTTCGAGTCGATCACGTGAACTGTGTCGCGGCCATGGGTCTCGCTGTCGCACTCGCCAACCCGCTCCCAGAAGCTGCCTGGCACCACCTGGAAGCCCTTGGCCAGCAGGCGGATGTCGTCGATCAGCTGGTCGCTGCGATAATCCTCCACATGGGCAAGGCCCGCCCCCTTGGCCTTGAGGCGCATGTTGATGTCCTTGGTCACCAGCACCACCTGGCGTTTCATCTCGTGCTTTTGCAGGTAGAGGGCCGCGTTGATGATGCGGTTGTCCGCCTCCTTGTCGGTGAACACCTCGGCATCCTGGGGCAGATGGTGATCGCTGAAGATGGAGATGCGACCGCTCGCCTCGCCGGCCAGCGCCACCCCTTGCACTATCTGCTCCGGGGTCGCATCGCGGAACACGTCTTCCAGGGCTCGGATGGCGATGCGGGCATCACGGCTGACGTCCTTCTGGCGATCCTTGATGTTGTCGAGCTCTTCGAGCACCGTCATGGGGATGAGCACGTCGTGCTCTTTGAAGGAGTAGATGGCGAGGGGTTCGTGAAGCAGAACGTTGGTATCCAGGATAAACAGCTTTCGGTCCGTGTTGTCCATAAGCATCCTCCTTGGCACTGAAGGTGCCACGTGTGTGAATCTCAGATGTCATTGAAACCACACGGCCGTGACAGTTTTATTACCCCTCACGCTACGCCCGAATTTACCAGCGTGCAACAAATCCCTTTGGCTCCTGCGACTGACTGAACAGAAAACACCCAACAGAAAAGACCGGCCCACAGGCCGGTCTTTTAAGCTGATTTATGCCCCTGTTGGCCCCATTAGCCACACTTGGAATCGCCGCAGTTGAGGCAGGTCATGCAACCATCCTTCTGCACCAGCGCCTTGGTGTGGCACTTGTAGCAGAGCGCCGCACTGGCCGGGAAGCCGCTGCCTGCCTGCTGGACGTCAGCCTCCTGTTCGGCCTGGATCTGTGCCTGCTTCTCGGCCAGAAACGCCTGCTGGTGCTCATCCAGCCCGGTGGCCTTGAGCATGCCTATCTCGGTGAGATGAGTCTCGATCACGTTGCCAATTTCGGCGATGAGCGACGGCACATACTTGCCCTTGTTCCAGTAACCCCCCTTGGGATCGAACACGGACCTCAGCTCCTCCACCAGGAAGGTGACATCCCCGCCCTTGCGAAACACCGCCGAGATGATGCGGGTCAGCGCCACTATCCACTGATAGTGCTCTAGGCTCTTGGAGTTGATGAAGATCTCGAACGGACGGCGCGTCTCGTGGACCGTACCCTCGTTGAGAATGATGTCGTTGATGGTGATGAACAGCGAGTGCTCGGAGACATGCTCCGGCGTCTTCAGCTTGTAGGTGGTGCCCATCAGCCGCTCCGGACGCAGTACCGTCTCGTGCATATGCACCACGTCATCCTGAGGAGCCGGCGCTTCTTGCGGCTCATCCCGGGTTTTCACCTTGTAGGCGACGATTTTCCTGTCGATCTTCTTGACCATAATCTGTTCTCAGAATTTACCGTAATAGCCTTCTTTCAAGGCGTCGTAGAGGTTGGCGGCGGTGTGCAGCTCGCCATCGTATTCGATCTCTTCGTTCCCCTTCACCGTGATGACGGAGCCATCCTCCAGAGTGAACTCGTACTGAGTGTTCTCCAGATCCTTCTCCTTCACCAGCACGCCCTGGAAGGCCTCGGGGTTGAAGCGGAAGGTGGTGCAGCCCTTGAGGCCTGAGTCCGAGGCATACATGTAGATGTCCTTGAACTGCTCGAACGGGAAGTCGGTCGGGACGTTGGCCGTCTTGGAGATGGACGAATCTATCCAGCGCTGGGCCGCGGCCTGGATGTCCACGTGCTGGGCCGGGCTGATGTCGTCGGCGGTGATGAAGTAATCCGGCAGACGGCAGGCCTCATCCTCGGTGTAGGGCATGGCGCCGGCGTTGATGAGCTCCCGGTAGGCCAGCAGCTCGAAGGAGTAGACATCCACGCTCTCCTTGCTCTTCTTGCCCGCCTTGATGACGTTGCGGCTGTAGTGATGGGCGAAGCTCGGCTCTATGCCGTTGCTGGCGTTGTTGGCCAGCGACAACGAGATGGTGCCGGTCGGCGCTATGCTGCTGTGGTGGGTGAAACGCCCACCCACCTCGGCCAGCGCGGCCACCAGGGCGAGATCCACCTCGGCCACCTGCTGCATGTAGCGGCTGTAGCGTGCATGCAGCACCTTGCCCTTCACCTTGTCGCCGAGCTTGATGCCATCGGCCGCCATCTCGGGGCGCAGCCGCAACATCTTGCCGGTCACCTCGAACTCCTGCTCCATGATGGGGGCAGGGCCCTTCTCTTTCGCCAGGGCCAGGGACTCCTGCCAGCCGGTCATCGCTAGCTCCTGGGAGACCTGCTCGGTGAAGGCGACAGAAGCGGCAGAGCCGTACTTTATCTGCAGCATGGTGAGGGTCGACCCCAGGCCGAGGAATCCCATGCCATGGCGGCGCTTGGCGGTGATCTCCTCGCGCTGCTTAGGGAGCGGCAATTGATTGATCTCCACCACGTTGTCCAGCATGCGGGTGAAGATGGCCACTACCTTGCGAAACGCCTGCCAGTCGAAGGCGGCACGCTCGGTGAAGGGCTCGCGGACAAACTTGGTCAGATTGACCGACCCCAGCAGGCAGGCGCCATAGGGGGGCAAGGGCTGCTCACCACAGGGGTTGGTGGCGCGGATCTCCTCGCAGAACCAGTTGTTGTTCATCTGGTTGACCTTGTCGATCAGGATGAAACCGGGCTCCGCATAGTCATAGGTGGAGGTCATGATGACGTTCCACAGCTTGCGCGCTGGCAGGGTCTTGTAGACCTTGCAGGCCACCTGCCCCAGCGCGTTGATCACCACTCCTTCCTTGTTCGGCCAGTCGGCCCAGAGCACCTGAGTGGGATCATCCAGGGCGATGCCGTCCTGCTCCACCTCCTTGGCGGTGTAGGGGAAGATGAGCCGCCAGGGCGCATCCTCCTTCACTGCCTTGACGAACTCTTCGGTGATCAGCAGGGAGAGGTTGAACTGGCGCAGGCGACCATCTTCCCGCTTGGCCTGAATGAACTCGATCACGTCGGGATGCCGGATATCCATGGTGCCCATCTGGGCGCCGCGACGGCCGCCTGCCGACGAGACGGTGAAACACATCTTGTCGTAGATATCCATGAAGGAGAGCGGGCCCGAGGTATAGGCACCGGCGCCGGAGACGAAGGCACCGCGCGGACGCAGGGTCGAGAAGTCATAGCCGATGCCGCAGCCCGCCTTCAGGGTCAGGCCGGCCTCGTGCACCTTGCCAAGAATGTCATCCATCGAATCTTCGATGGTGCCGGAGACGGTGCAGTTGATGGTCGAGGTGGCCGGCTTGTGCTCGAAGGCCCCTGCATTGGAGGTGATACGACCCGCCGGGATGGCGCCATTGCGCAGGGCCCACAGGAAGGGCTCATACCATGCATCGGGCTCGCTCTCCTGGGCCGCCAGCGCACGGGCAACCCGCTGATAGGTTTCATCTATGGTGCCGTCGATGGGCGCCCCATCCTTGCTCTTGAGGCGATACTTGCTGTCCCAGATCTCGAGGGAGGTTTCCTGCATGGGGATGAGGGCAGAGTTGGGTCCACTCTCCAGAACAGGGTTGGATTTAGCCATTTTCAAGCCACCTTATGTGAATGCAATAACGTCATGACAGAATCAAAAACACAACCAATAGGTTTAATGTCAACCATATAGCACTATATATAGTATCTCTCTCACGGGGCGCCGATTCTATCCTAAAAAAATGCCCCGGCCAGCAGATATTTGGGCCAGGGCATTTAACCGGTTCATTTCCCGATGAATTTAACGGGAGGAGGAATCTCAGGGCTTCTTGACGTACACGCTCGGCGTCTCACCCGCCATATTCAGATAGAACTCGTAAACACCGTCGGCATCCGGCGAGAACTTCATATCCTCATACTTGGAGCAGGGGTTGACCGGCACAGGCTCTCCGCCCAGCACGGCGACGCCGTCACTCGGACTCTTGTAGCCGAAGTTGGTGCCACAGCTCCAGCCGGAGTCGGCGAACTTGAACTTGTAGGGCGCCCACTCTTTCTTGAGCGTCCCCTTGGCCATGTAGAGTTTGTCGGCCACCTTGACCACCTTGCTCTCATCGGTCGCCATCCAGTCGTTCATCTCCCCCCGCAGGTAGATGGACTTGCCACCGAAGTCGCTGTTGTCTGCCGCCTGCTCTGCACCGCCATTGGATGCGCAACCGCCTAATACCAGGGTTCCCGCCGCCAGCATCATCGTTACTGTTCTTTTGAACATGTGTCCATTCCTCAGATTATTGTGATTCCTTGGCCCATCGAACGTGGGCAGACGAATTAAAGCAGAGCAGGCATCACAAGAAAGGTAGAGTCATCACATTCTGTGCTTTTTATATCCAGCACGTCGCGCCGATGGATAAATATCGAACAGAAAAGGGGAGCGGTTTTGGGAGAGGAGGGAGCTCATCGTCAAACTGCAGGAGTGTTAAAGCTTAATTATTAGTCAATGCACTGATTCTCAGGCAATAAAAAACCCCGCTCATC